>JBAYVI010000001.1:0-144548 GCA_041674625.1 Melioribacteraceae bacterium
CATCTTTCTTGAATAAATCGAGTTTATATTTATTTTCCTGATTATATATTTTAATAAGTTCAGTCCTCTTTTCTATCTGTTCCTTGTTAAATGCTGATAAATAGAAACCACATTCAATGCAAAATTTTACCCCAGCACCGGAATAATTACCGCAATGAGGGCAACTATTTGATACAGGTGGTGGATATTTAGCTTCGCTAACATAATAACCATTTTTAAGTTTTTCGTAAATATTCATGGTGTTTATCCTTCGCAATTTCACCAACAATTTAGCAAACAATTTCATCTACAATTTAGCAAGCAAATAAATCAGGGAGTTCAGCCTTCCCGTCAATCTCAGGAATATATTCCATATCAATTACTAATTCCCTCTGGTCTGATAAAACCAAGAGTTTATTAACTGGCAAGATTACATCATCAAGCCTCTTGTATCTACCCCTGTAGTCCCTTATGGACCTTTTTAAGTCTGTTCCATTGGTCGTCATATTGAGCTTCACCGTTTTCAAAAGCCAGACGCCAATTATTGAACAAAGTGTACTATTGTATTCTTTTATATTAGATGTCGAAAGTACGACATAATTATTACTATGGTTGAGAAAAGAGGCAAACGCTTTTACTTCTGACACCTTAGCTCTGTCCGACAGCCCAAGCAAATGGACCTCATCGAGAAAAAAAATGGAATTGGTCTTATCGCTTAAATGAGAAATACAAGAAACTTCAATTGCTTTTAGGTTTTTAGTTGCCCATTCTTGTGTTCGTTCTGTCAATCCATAAGTATAAATTTGAACACTTGGACAAAGATCATGAAAATTTTTCAACAGATACATTATCGAATTGGTCTTCCCGCTTGAGCCAACACCAGCCAATCCAGCTACGCGAACCCCTTCTGAGAATACTTGCCTTAGTATAGGCTCTTGTTTCACAGCCATGCTTGAGACCGGAACAGCCGGAACACTTGGGGCGACTTCTTTTTTTGATTTCAATGTCCCGGCCATGATAATACCTCTTTAATTTGTATTAATAAAAGTTTTGTTAATCAACAATGGCAGGACTCGAACCTGCATAGGTCTTATGTGCTTCTCGATTCGGTCTTTGCAGTATAGAGGAAATATCTGCATGAGCCTAAGTCTTACATCAATGCCTTTATCAACCAACCCCTACTGGCCCAGATTCGCATCTCTAAATGCCCCGGTTTCCGTCTACTCATTGGCCTATAGCGTCTACCAATTCCGCCACACTGTTGATTTCGTTATAGATATAATACAAAACTCTTAAGAGAATGTCAACGAATTTCCTTAAATTTAATCATCGCTTTTGCTCTTTCAATAGCGTCTTCTTTATTCAGATAAACTAAACCAGATTCCAAATGAACTATATCAAATGGAGAACCGTCCCAACCATAATCCTCACAAAAATCATCTTCATCCGTACCGGAACATCCACTTATAGCTACGACCTGTGGCACATAATAATCATCACCAAATCTAGGCTCCTTCGTTTCCGGGGCAGGAACTTCAATCCCGTTTACGAGAATACTTTTCTTAGGATAAATAATTTTGTATAAGTCAATGCAAGCACACGAATCAAATCCCGCTGTTTCACAAACACAACCATCATAAAAGCATCAATTATTCTCTTGTCTATACCCGCTTTTTCATAGCATTAGATACGGAACCAAGAATGAAGAAAGCGTTTCCGTCTTTCTCGGTTAATTTAACTTTTACCCCTTCACAAATAGGCATAAGCCCTCCCTTTGCAATTAGTATGTTTAGAAAAATAATTACGGCTTAATGGCATCTACCGCTTTAAGATTATAAATATGGTACTCATTCCCCCACCTCTGCAAACATCCAAGATAGGTAATTCCGTTATCGGGAACCTTATTAACTACATACCATACATGCGCTCCTCCATAATTCCAATTAACAGGAAATGTAAACCCGTATTGGTATCCTTCATATCCAATAATTTTAAATCCAGCTTGGCCCCAAACCCCTTCCGCATTTCCCTTAACATTTTCAAGATTGCTAGACGAACAACCAGACAACATTAGAACACCAACCAACAGCACAAACAGAATAATTTTCTTCATTTTCTTTCTCCAATTTATTAAAGTTTTAAACGCCTTTTACTACACTCTTCTTAGGAGTAGCTTTAATTGCCGCTTTCGGAGTCTGCATTACTTTCTTCTTAGCTGTTGCGGCTGCTTTACCAACAATAGATTCCTGTACTTTATCAACCTTCTTGGCCTGTACAGGAGGATTTTTCAGCGTCAGATTAAAAGAAATATTCTCCTGTACTTCATAAATTGCTGAGGTTCTTCCACGCTGCTTATCGCGTTTCTCCAACTTCCCAATCTGTTTTGCAGAACCATTCGCTTTAGCGTATTTCATAAACAAATTCGCATCTACGATTCCCAACTTTTCGCCGTTCAACAAACATTCCTCTGCCAACTGCTTAATTGTTACCTGCATTTTGTTTCTCCCTTTGATTTTGTGGTTATACTTTCTTCAAATTATTAATATTTATTTGACTTTCCAGAATTACAGTTAAAACATAGAGTTTGTAGGTTACTCTCTTCTGTTTCTCCTCCTTTCTCCCATGGAATTTTATGATCAACCTGCAACCGAGTCCCAATGTTTAATGCAGGAGAGTCTCCACATTTGACACATCTAAAATTATCTCTTTTTAAAACAAAATATCTCAAGGAAAGATTAATATTCCTATTAGTTTTATGGACGACGCTAATAGATTTTTCAATATTATTTTCGGCAAGGTCGAGTTTTATTTCTTCAATTGGTATTGAGCATTTCCACGACATGAATTCAAGACAAATCTCATACCAATTCTTTTTAAATGTTCTCCTATATTGCGAACATGATATAGGAGAAAGAGGTTGTTTCATTTCTTTTGACCGAGGCTGCCTTCCAATTTCTTCCCAGACTTTGTTTAAATTAATGAATAATAATTCTTTTGTTGTTCTTTTATTATATTTCGGTTCAAGTTCTGCCTTTTTACAAAAATCATGCCACGTTTTAAAAATTCTTTGAATTGTTCCTTCTGATATACTCATCCAAGTACAAAATTGCGCAGATGATATATTTTTAATTTTATTGTCATTTGCATATTTTTTAAGAGCGGTCAGTAGCTCTTCCTCGGTATATGTATTGTACCTTTTTATTTCTAAATTTCCTTTCACTACTCCTCCTTCTCTCGATACCCTCCATCAAATGCTCGTATAAGTTTTGCTACAGGTTCGGGAATTTGCTTTTCATTTCTGATATAGCCGTGTATAGTTCTTTCTCCAACCCCAATTCTTTTAGCTAATTCTCTCTTGTTCCAGCCAAGTCGTTTCCTAATTTCGTCCATTTCTATATAATTCATATTTCCTCCTTAATATATCTTATCGGCATAATGTATGCAATACTTTAACATTATTTTGGTTAGTGGACAAATTATTTTACATTATCAACGAATTGATAACGGAAGTACGCGACTCTTCTTAGCCAAGCGGCTTATTTTATGCGCTAGCGATTTAAGGATGCCAATGCAACCCACATTATCAAATTATTAATAAATCTGTTTCAGTCCCTTAATCTCATTTTCTAGACTCACTGATTTTTCTTTGATTCCATTTTCTTCGTCCATAGTGGTAAAACTAGGGCAGTCAAGATCATAAACTCTTACATCTAAAATTTCATCGGAGTGAACTGCCTGAACTATACCCCCTTCAATATGGATAATTACCCTTGTCATTTTCTTCCCTCTATTTAGTGGTGGGCCATTTTCATCTTCCCCGGCCCAGATAATCCGTCCAGATAATCCGTTCATAAATTCTCCTTATAATGACTTCTGGATTTCAGAACGTAAGCGTTCTACTTCCCCAGCCCAATAAGACAAACCGTGAAAATCAACGTTGCTGTTTGCGTGTTCAACTAGCCATATTACACTCTTTTTCGCATATTCCAGTTTTTCTATCAACGTGTTCATAAATTCCTCCTTTATATCCTTAAAGCTTGTCGCTATGATGATAAGATCCTTCTCCTAAATAAACCCTATCCCCATTGCTCCATTCGGAACTAAGAGCTTTACAAGTCAATCCTTTTCCTAATTGGACTTGTGCAACAAAAGCGGAAACTGATACGCCATAAATATCTATATAAATAAATTCAGTTCCTTTCATAGCTAGGACTTCTTCAGGTGTAAGATCGTTCATTTTGTTCTCCTTATTTTTAATCATTCATTTGTTTTGTACAAAGAACATACCACATATCTCTGAATTCAGAGATAACAACCCCTGTATTATGCCTATTGGAATATTGCGGATATTCATAAGCGTTCAGAATAATAGTCTCGAACAATTTACTCCCATTTGCTGCTTGGATTAGACTTGAAAGGGGGACGCCTTGTTGTCTTGCGTGCATTGCTTTTTCGGCATAAATAGAAACATGACGACAAAAACTCTCATTGCTTTCCGCAAAAGAATTTGAATAAGTAAAAACTGTCAAAATGATAATTACTATTTTTAAAGTTTTCATCGTCATCCCCTTGAATTGGAATTAACCTATTACAGCTATTGTACAAAACTCTTAATGCTTTGTCAACGTTTTATTTCTCCCATCTCGGTCTTGAAGTACTGCAACCATTCAGTCAGGGCAATCTCTTACATCATCGAGAAATATTTTCATTTTAATCTACTTTAATTTATTTTCAATTAGTTCTTCAATCCCTTCTGTCAACTCTCTTACTTTTTCTTCAAACGGATCTAGAATATCATTTTTCATCTCTTGAACCATTTTCTTAGCTTCTTTTTCTACCAACCCATCGAATTCTTCCTCTAGTCTCGACAACGCTTTTTCTGGATTTATTTCTACTCCATTTATCTGCATTGTAATAACTCTCGGGATGCTCTTTATCTCTTCCGTTATATCTATTCCAGACAATGCAGAAATCATAAACCAATGATGAAATGATTTTGTGTCAGTAAATTTATTTTCCATTTAATCCTCCTTTAATTATTATTCCAATAATCTGAGATGAATTTCATTTGTTCGGCGTATGCTTCACACCATGACATCAATCCGGGTTGAGGATCAGAAAGAAGAGAATTTAAAATCTTAACCCTATCTTGAAGGTCCATAAATTTAACTGTCATTTTAATTCTCCTCGTTAATATCTTCATCCTCAAGACCTTCCGCAACTTGTCTACACAAACGGACGAACCTTTTCATACCTGCGGCTTCGTATTCTGAAGAAGCATATTTAATCATTTTCCAAATATCCCAATCGTTCTCATTCAGGACATTAATACAATCCGCAATATCTTTACTCGTATTTTCAAACCGGCAATAGCTCATGTTAGGCATAGTTCTCTCCTATTTAATTTGAATTATATCTTTATACAAAGCATGAAAAATCCCATCTATATTTTCATCTTCGTGAAAATGACCAAAAAACATTTTTCTGAATGAAACAAATTGAATTATCTCTTCAAAATACTTATTTAAATTTTCCAGCTTATCACCATAAGAGACACCGCAAATAGTACCTAATCTTTTCAAAACAGAAATAGGACAAGTATGCCCTACAATATAATCAACTTTATTCCCTACTTTCTCAAGATTATCTAACCCTTCTGACAATTCTTGATAATTAGGTTCTTCTTCAGCCCACCATGAAATCCATTCTGTCCTATGCTGTTTATCAATACTTTTCGCGCCACCCATTACGAAGAAAGTATTTTCGTTTATATTGTAAACTTGTCCTCTTCGTAAATGAAAAATTGAATCGTGTACTTGGCCTACAATGCCACCGAATTTTTCTACCCTGGGAAGATTGTTTAAACGGGTGAAATTGCAATGATTACCATCGCAAAATACTGTTGTCCATGGGCGATCATTCAGCCAATTCAACCAATACGTTTCGTCTTTATCTGGGGTGTTGAGCCAAATCCCACCGAAATCTCCTGTGATAATGCAGACATCTTCTTTTGTCAGGATTCTACCCAAAGGCCAATTCTTAAAGCTGAATCGTTTAAAGTAGCCGTGGGTATCACCTGAGATAAAAATCTTGTTCATACCGTATCCTAATGAAGATTCTCAATTAACCTAATATCCATGCCATGTAATCCTGTTTCCTTTATAAATTTCTCGATTGTTTCCCAAATATTATCATTAGTTTTCGATTCCCAAACAGTGCCGTTGTAGCAAGTAATTCTATACATAATCTTTTCTTCTTAATGAAGAGTACTATACAAAATTTATAAGAAAATTACAAGATATTATTTCTTAATTCAAAAATAAATTGCTGGCCTTTATTTAATGTTTTTAAGTTATATCGACAACCCATTGTCTGACATATATTCAAAATCGCCATTGGTTAATTGATCTTCCCGACAACGTAAATTCAGATAGCCATTCTCTACTTTTTTACTAAAACAATGCAATCCTTCACAGAACCCATACCAGATAAAGAACTATATTTTGTATCAATAAATTCATGTTTATAAAAAAGTCCACGGTCCAGGTGTATGTTTCATATATTGTTCCTTTTATATTTCCTAAAATTAGGATGATTCTCAATTTCTGTATTGATTGGAAGTTCTGCTATTTGAGCATAAACATAAATTTTCTTATATCCCTTACCAATATTTTGACGAGATACTTCGACATCTATACTTCCTATGATTTTTCCTTCCTTAGTAACTAGATTTACTCTCATTTCTTTGTTTTTCATAATCACTCCTTTTACAATTTAAACAAATGCACAATTTGGTCGCCCTGCATATACTGAGCTAGGAACATACATCCCTGTATCTCTTATTTCAGCAAGGCATTCCAAAGATGTATGCGGAGTATGTTTTTTAAAATCAGCACTCAAAACGCAAAATGTCCCGTCTTCCTCTGTCATTCCTCTACTAGGCGTCCAGCCATTACGGGTATAAGTATCAAGAGACATACACGTAAACCCAATTTTAGGATCGAACTTATTGACATATGCCTGGATAGTATCACCATCAGGATAAACATAGGTGAACTCGGTTCCTACCATTGCCTTTGCTTCTTCGATTGTTACTTGCATTTGTGTTCTCCTTTTCAAATTATGGTATATTCTATAAAATATTTAAAACTTTGTCAATGGTTATTTGATTTTCAACATAATAGCTTCTTGCACGTATTCAGGCAAGCATTTAATTCTTTCTGAATTTATTTCTTTATAATCATAACCCTTAACTTTTGAATCCATATAATTTAAAAGCCATAGGAATGGAGACTTAACCCATTTGGAAAGAAATTCACCATTAGCTTCCATTTCATTAATACATAATCTAAACCCCTCTCTTATATCTCTTGATCCCTCGTATACTTCAATTCCATTAATTTCTTCAGCAAAACCGCTAGAACACCGATCCATTGCGCTTCTAGGGCCTTTATAATTAAAATAGGCCGTTCCGCCATTAATGGAAGTATCATCATGATAAGAATCACAGAATATCAAGATTCCATCTCTCCAGAAAATACGATATTTATCTTCCGTCCCTTGAATATCAACACAAGACAACATAATGAATCCCATATTCTCAATTACACCCAAGAATTCCATTAATGACTGACCACAATAGGTATCTTTATTTTCAGAAAGGACTTTTCGTTTATTTTGATTATGATCAAGGTGCAAGATAAATCCTAAGTCAGAGGTGAAACTATCCTTTTTATAACTTTTGCCAGTGATTTTCTCAGCTTCAGAAAGCGGGTCAAAACTCAACAAGGATTTAATGTCGTTCATTTTTTTCCTCCTTAAATTGTGGTCTGTCTGCCCCGCATCTAGTACAGAAGTTAAATTCTTTCCAAGAAAATTCACATTTACCGCACATATTTCTTTCTCCTTAAATTAAAACCAATCTTTTTCACCAGCAGCCTTTTTCTTTTCACGGGCTACATAGAAAGAACTAAGGATTTTAGAAGCATTCTCATTACCAAGAACAATCCAAAAATCATTATCAATATCCCACCATATGTCGTACATCTGACGAGCTTCAAGCTTCCTGTTATCCCATCCACCAAATCCAGTAACAGATTCTTTGATTGAAGTCCTCTCTTTAAGACATATGGGGTTATTACTAATCTGATTATCAACAAATTCCTGAATTTCCTTAAGAGAAACATTTTCAGGATTATGAATTAAACAAAAATGAACATCCATTAAATTCTTTGTGCTGAGTTTAGAAATAACGTATTTGTCAAGATTCTTGCAGATACGTTTAAGACTTTTGGGCAATGCTCCGAACTCAAATTCAGCACTACCCATATATTCAAAATTTACTAAATCGTCAACTGAAGGACCGTCTTTCTGAGTATTTTTCAATTTACCAATCTGAACCAAGTATGGCGTTTCCATTATTTCTCCTTATTTAAACGACAAAGGGTTAAGTATAGACAATTCTACTTCTAAAATAGGGCTATTTGTGCCGGGCATAAAACTATGTGTAACTCCACAAACGTATAGAATTTTCCCGCTTTGTGATTGTACCCTATCACCAATCAAGGGGCGACAGCACATTTCAGTAGGAAATCGCGCTCTTTGATAGTCATCCAAATTTGTGCGGCAATGGGTTTTAATGTTCATGACTTTCTCCGCTGCTTTCATTTTATTCCTCCTATTCTAAATCTAATTTCAAAAACCCTTTCACATTTCAACTATGGATGGAATTAAAAATCTTCCCAACTCTTTCTAGTAATTCGTTAGCAGCGTCTTCACGCGATGGCTTTTCATCCCGTTTTAACATCTGAGCGCACACATGAGCGATACTTTTAAGCAGTTCAAGCTCTTGGTCTACTTCTCTTTGTTCCATGTCCCAATCCCCATTTTCTATATAGTACAAAAATTATAAGAGAATTGCAAGATATAATTTCTTAATCAATAAAATAAATTGCTAGGGCTTTTCTAGTGAGAATCTTTATTAATGTTCAAGAATTCCACATAAATCCTTATATGCACCTGTACAGGAAACATAATTATGTTTCCTCGCAAATTCACCACTTGCCCATATCATCCGGTTATATTTCGAGCAATCTTTTCCAGACAATGAGGTTCTGGCTAAATGGTAAAGATTGACCAATTCGGGAACATGAGATAGCTTGACAAAACGTATTTTGTATTCTTCAGAGATATTCATAATATCATTTCCTATCGAAATAAATCCCATATAATCACCTCATTTAATTATGGTATGGAGAAATTGGAAATTCCAATCTGAATAGTTTAAAATAAAATCTTCTTCAGCAGATGTACCTGGATTAGTTATGATTCGACAATTAGCTGACCCTACATCAACAATAGGTCCAACAATTAGATTAGGGCTAAAAGTAGATTTAATCTTTCTTCTAGCGGCAACAGAATCTCCTATTTTAAGAATATATTTATCCATGATTTACCTTAACAATTCAGGTTGACCAGCAAAGGAAATCCGTAATGCGTTTCTTGATTCTACAAAACAAGTTGAGGAAAACCATTTAAAACGGTCTTGTTTGCTCTTTCTCTCAGCTTCTCGTCTTGCCCAAAGTAGCCAACCATTTAAACTTCTTTCTTTAGGTTTCCAATCTTCACCTCTTATATAATCGCATCCCTGAATTGCTTTCATCTTTTCCCTCAAATTATATTTTAATAACTAATTTTCCCTTTCTCATATAGTACAAAGTTCTTAAAAGATTGTCAACAATATTAAATTACAACCACAAATAAAAGTACCTTGATAATCAAACTAATTGGACTTAAAATATAAAGAATAAATTCATGCATCTAAAAAGAAATTACGAAAGAACTATATTAATAAATGTAAAGATATGTTGATACAGATAATCAATAAAAGTTGATACAAAATAAAAAGTAAAGATATGTTGATATTCCTTTGGCGTATATTGAAGAGTAAAAGAGATATGGTAATGTTATATAAGTTGTCTTTAAAGAAATTATATAATGTATTTTAATTATTAGGTTCGCAGGTTTCAAGTGTAATTAATTTTATCTTGTTTTCCTGTAAAACCTGTATATGCCGAGCCACACACGTCCCTTTTCTCAATATAAGCTTTAGCATACACCACAAAGGACCACAATAAGGCCCATTGCCCCACTTTAACCTATTTTAAAAAATCCAGCAAAATCTTTTTCTCAATTATCCTGTTTTATCTATACAGGTACAAAGAAGTATTGTATTAAGGTTATTTGTTTTATTATTTAATCAGATTAGAATACAACTAGAATAATGCAGAGGACTACAGGAGGGATTGAAACAATATGAAACTATCTTACTTCTTAACACCAAAGAACAATTCACGTGCTTGTATTTCAGTGCTCCAGGGTTTACAATAACCGTATCTGAGCATTAAGGGCTTACACAAGGGATAAGCATGTATTGGAGCTAGATCGTCTTTAGGGATTATGTTAAAAGAATTTGTACTAGGGTAATGATAGAAGGCGTGTACTTTGTTTTTTCTTATTAGTTTGTGCATATATCACCTGATATATATATATCGTATGTAATAATTGTTTAAAGTTTCCTTTGTTTATACCGATAAGGTGTTCAGGAATGAACGTACAAAGATGAACGCGACCAGATATGAACAGGAGAAAACTATGAATAATGAAGAGTTTGAACAAAAACTATTTATTCTCAATTGGGATAATACAGAATCGGCAAATAAAATTGGTATTAGTAGGACTTCCCTTATTAAATATCTAAAACCTGATACCAAAATACCACGATGGTTAGAAAAATTTTTAGATATGTATATTGAATTAGAGAAACTTAAACACTCTAAAGTGAAGGGAACAAAGAAAGTTAAATAATTTATTTAAAACAATACAATATCTCAGCATCAGGGAATTCTAATTTCAATTCCTCAAGGCTCAAGTTGTACCGTTTCAAGATTAAAGGACTTGTATACGGTTTTCTTGCTATGCTGAAGTGGATTACTTTGTATGTTGTGTTTTTCATTTCTTCACCATAAACACGTTATACCCTTGTCTGGCAAGGTTGTTTAATCGAGCCATAGTCTTTCCTGTAGTGTATCCATATTCACCTTCAGGAAGCTCTACAACGGCAGCATAACGATAAGGATAATAAGACAAGAACCTTATACAGGCTTGTGTCGCTTCTTCTTTATCTTTGCATATTGTAATAATGTCGATTGCTGGCATCTTGGTTTCCTTTAATTATAATTTACATATACAAATAGTTTCAATTTTATACTTCACGACCCGCCAACCGGCAATCTTTGCCTCATAAAAATTAGCGCCGTGATTGTATTCTTCCCAAAGTCTGGCCGCTCCTATTTTGGTATCGGCCATAAGACGGACACTAGCCGTATCAATATGATCTTTGTGGACTACTGCATACATTATCATTTGTTTCTCCTCACATATTCAAAAGATTGTTGACTTCTTTTTTAAGCTCATAAGTTATGGGAGAAAAATAGTGTTTAGTTAGCGGGTAAAGTTAATTTTCCAGTACTCGTGTGAGGTAAACCGGCACGGTATAAAGGCGTGTGCCAGGTGCCAAAGGCAAGCGTTTAAACTTTTAAGAGCAACCATGGCATTGGCTTTAAAATGAGTCCAGTAGTTCATTTACCCTCCAAAAATCGCTAACAAAGCAATTAAGGCGGAGCCGCCGAGTCCGCCCGTTCAGTTTTCTGGAGCCTCTCGGCGGCTCCGCTTATTGCAACCGTTATACCCTCATAGAACCGGCAATCAGTTTTACTTACAATTAAACGCCATTCCAGTCTTGTTACGCCACTTGCTTGCCTGACGCTTTGTGGGTTTAATACCGGCCTTTTCACATGCCGCCTGAAAGGATTTAACCGTATTGCTGAAGGTCTTGTTGTTCATTGCGAGAATCTCTTTGATTGTCATTTGTTTCTCCCTTTTGGTTTTGGTTATTTATTTACACAGTTAAACACATATCCGCTAATTCATCAGCGAAATAAATTTCTTTTTCTTTTCCTACTCTACAAAGAAAACAATCCTTTATGGGGTTATACTTAACCAATTTAATCCATTTAGATTCGCCCTTGATTCTAGCCTGATAATACTTGGAATGTTCCCAGGTGTCAATATTTGTTTGCATTGGTAGTCTCCTTATTTAAAAGAGTTTAAAACAATTTGCCGTTTTCCGTAAACTCATATTCATTAGCAATTATAGTTTCTTCAATCGCTCCTTTTAATTATTTAATTCAACGTATCCAACTAAATCCTTTTTCTTATATTATCAACTTGAACAAGTATGTCAAGTATATTTTAAAGTTTTTTATAATTCTTTTTGTACTTAAGCAAATAATATTAAAGTTTTCTCTTGACTAATCCGATAAGGTGCTTAATGTAACGGATTAGTCTTTTACAGAAACGGTTTCTTATCCAGCGTTCTTTACTCCGTGACCCGCCATGAGGTCTAAAAAGTAGCCTGAGCAGGTTTTATTCATGGCAATAAATTTTTATCCGCCCTTATGTGTACGGACCGGGGATGTTAATTATTAATAAGCAAATAGCTGAAAGTAATTGACGAAAACAAGTAGAGTGAAATGGGACTCGTAAGAGTATTAGGAATATTTGTTCCTCCCCTGGGGTCTGACCAGCCTTAAATTGGTACTTGATAAAGGATACAAAGTTTTCTTAACCGTTTACATATTATTGTTTTCTGTTAAGTTTTATTTAGTAAGGGTGAAAAGTATAGGAGCTTGATTCTATACTCCCCTGAAAACTACGGTCCCGAAAAAGGTTTAAAATAAAACACCCCTCCTAATTGCTTCCGCCCCTGCGAATCTATTCAACCATTTAATCCCTACTGCAATATATCTTGGCTCACTGTAATAAACCATATTGCTAAACCCTCTTTTCATATACGCTGAGGGATGCGCTATTGCTTCGCCCGATTTTGTGTAATATCCCCTTAGCCTTTCCGCTCCGACAATATGAGGTTTCTTACTCCCGTTGACCGCAATCACGTTTAAATGATTAATATTATCGCCTGCAACCCGCACCATCCGTTTTATTTCTTTTCTTACTATCTCAGCATCATGTTTGTTTAAGTACTGCTCAATTGTAATATTCATTTTTCCTGTTTCCTTTATTTATAAGGGTTTAAAAGGTATATCAATTTTAAACTATCATAAAGGCCCAGTACAGCCGTTTTCAATGCTTACCATCCTACCCTATTACCTAGTACCTAATCGTGGCGTGGCGGTCATCCTATACCACTAAATTTCGCATCCTAGAGATTCAGCTTCCTTGTAATCTCTTTTCCAGAATCTGAAGTACTAGCATTCCTGTAGTGCTTCGCTTGTTCCATAGTGCGCTTAATATCATCCTTTCGGGTTTTTTGCATTGTGGGCATGCTTGCAATAATTTCCTCTATCTCTTCAAAGTGTGAATCCTTCGCAAGTTGTTCAATTTCCGCCCCGGTCCATTGTTCCAGTTTTGAAGCAATACTGCAATCTAATTTTGAATTGTGCTTTTTGTTCATAATCTCGATGATTGCTTTTCTCTCTTGAAGATTAGGAAAGCCAACAAAGAAAATTGCATCCCAACGCCCAGGACGTAGAAATTCAGGCGGCAAAGAAGATAGATCATTGCTTGTCGCTACAATGACGCTATCACTTGCCCGGTCATTAAACCATGAAAGGAAATGTCCCACTTGTCCCTTGCTTGTTCCTGAATCCCCAGAACCCATAGAAAGCATTTTCTCTATTTCATCAAGCAAGACGACACACTTACCAATAGAGTCAACGGTTTTTGTGAATAGCCGGGTTTTCTTTTCGGTCTCTCCGACAAGTCCGCCCTTCATTGCTCCAGCATCCGCTTGGATAAGGTCCGCCTGCATGATGTTAGCCAACGCCTTTGCAAAGAGGCTTTTTCCGCATCCTGGTACTCCTACCAGCAGAATAGAACGCAAGCGCGGCATGTGTTCATTGCCTGGATCAAACGCTTTCATTCTAGCCGACAAGAAACGTTTTGCTTCTTCCATGCCGCCAACGCTTTCCATATTTTCAGGACGTGCAATACTCATAAAACCAGTTTTCTCGATCAGGGCTTTACGGGCAGACAAAACGCCCTGCCTTGTAATTTCTTTTGTCTCGATTGCCTGGAGAGCAAGACTGTTTTCGGTTTCCTCATATCCTAAACCTAGACAAGAGCAAGCAATATCGTTTTCTATCGGTAAACCGTATTGCTTGAAATTCTCTACCATTCCCTGAAATGCAGACAAAGACGGCAAAGAATAATCAATATGGTGGAAAATCTTTTTCAGAGTATCCGGCAATTCTGCATCCGTGCCAACACAAACAATGCAGACTTGTTTATTCTTCAATGCCTGATAGGTGTTAAGGATCATTTGTTGTATTTCTTTTTTCTCGAAAAACCAGTTAATATTTTCGCAGATGATAACAGTCTGGGAAAGAGTTTTGGCGTATTCGAGAAGCTCCGCAATGTCCTTGTATTCGCCTTGTATACCTTCCAGCGGGTTCCACTTCAGAATGGGGAAAGAATCGCCCGTAGTAATGTCTTGAACGGCTCTTTTAATTTCGAGCGTTTCAATACAGACAAGAGGGACACCTGCTTTTATGTAGTTTGTGAGATTCATTTTGTAGCCTCTTTGTCTAAATGATGTTTGACTAATTTCCAGATATAACCATGCTTGCCTTCTGGGGTACATGTTTTCCCCGTACAACAGTGAGAACAAACAAGCATTGAACAACCTTTGCAAGCATGGTTTGCGGGATGATATGGAGTGTCATCCCTTACCAGCTCAAAACAATTCCCATCTATATCTATGTATGCTGTATCACTCATTTTGTTCCCCTTTCTTTGTTTTAATTATAAACTCCACAAAGGGGATGTTTCTCAATTCATCCCCTCAAGCAATCTACAATTTAATTCAGGGACAATACCCTGTTCCCAATTTCCTCAATTACAGAATCCGGGGTACTGCCCAAAATCAAGTCAAATGCTTTTTCTGCAAACTTCTGACTTGTCCCAAACAAAGAAGACTCCATTCTATCCGTATTCTTTCTCAGGCTGTTTTCATGTGTAGTGAGGTACGTCACTCCATTGAACAGATCCCAACCCGTGCCGCGCTGCCCTGGCGGGATTTTGGAAGCATTGTCGCCGATGATCTGCGCGAGCTTTTCCATATTGTTTTTCGATCTGGTACTTTCCTTTTCGCCGTACAGCTTGGAAATGATAGCGGCCTGAGATTCAGGACTAAAACGCATCTTGGCAAGCGTCTTGAATTTGTCTTGCAACGTCTGGTTTGCTTCCCGCATTTCGTTGAATGCTTTTACCCACAATCCAAGACGGTCCCCGGCCTTTGCCGTCTGTTTCGTGCTGAAAACCTCGTCAGCGTTCAAGCTCTTTTTCCATTGGGTAAACGTGTTTGCGCATTCAACGCGAATGATAGACAATCCAAGCGTCAATTTCATTGTTCCATCATGGGGCAGCGCGGCCACAATGTGTGTCTGCATGGTGTTGCCTTCACCCACGTTGTAGCCGTCACTGCTCATATTAAAAAACACCTTTTCACCATTACCGATTGCGCCGCAACTTTCCATTTCCCCAAGCTGATCAAGGATAGAAAAAATCGCTTCGCTTTGGTTCGGCACAAAACGCCCTTTACAAACGCGCAAGGTGGCCCCGTTGTTGTCGTTCACAAGGTGGCTATAGTCCTGTATGGTGTCGCCGTTGCGGTCATATACAGGATGCAAAGATACGTTAAAATCAGCCTTGCTTGCAGAAAACAATTCCCGATTAGTTGCATCAGGGAAGCTGTAATTTTCCTCTTCTTTTGCCCACCACGGTTGTTTCTCGGATTTTGTTGCAAACATCTTGTTTTCCATATTAGCGGCCATGATCTTTCCCCTTTAAAATTGATTAGTTAAATAATAAATAAACTACATTCTTTCGTTGCATACAATGCGGGAAACATATTCCTTTCCGTCATTATAAAAAGTTTCAAGGTCCGAAATTAACTCTTGTAAGTTTTCGTCAAAAGAAAAACAATTATCAATTTCCATATAGCCAGATTCTAATAAACCTACATTGCAATTGCCGCCGAAAACAATCCGGCTATCTGTTTTTAATATCTCGAAATTATGATACTCTCCCTCATTGTCTTGAAATTCGATGATTCCAACGTACTCCGCTTTGTCTGTATTGGTTGCTTCCCATTGTTTCATATCGTTTCCCCTTTAAAATTGATTAGGTTTAAAAACTCTTAAATACCTTATAATTCTTTTAAACAAATAAAACAAAAAATAATTCATTTAATAAAGAATCCATCTACCACATGACCGAACCCCGTTTTTATAATCCAGCCAACTCTGGAAGCATTCAGCAAAATAAAGCATCATATCCAGAGAGACAAAGGCCAGAATGATTATCAATACGGAAATTGCTGTTCTCATTTCTCAAACCTCCTTTCAAAACCAGATTATTCTAACGACAACAAAGAGACCCCATACAAAGAGAGTTGAACCAATTGCCCAAACAATCATAAAGCACAAAACCTTTATCCAATATCGCATTTATCTTTTCCTCCTATGTTGTGAAGCAATGCGCTTTGTCCGCTCTCTTATATTCTCCGCCATCCCAAGGGCAACCCCATAATCAAGCGTATTAAAATCATCTTGCGGCCTGTACTTGCCATCAACAAAGAGCTGCACCGTGTACCCTTCCTGGCCCTCTACAATCTTTGTTTTAACTTTCATAGCAATCAATCCTGATAGTAAGGAATTGTCAGACATAAGGCTACACTTGCCCGTGTTACAAGATATGATACACTTTGCCATATTCTACCATTAAGGCAGTAGATGACAAGACTTTGTGTGTGGTTCTGGAAAAGGATTGTGGTTGTCATGGCGTGGTCTCCTTACTCTTGACCCATATCAATACAGTCAGGGCAAAAAATCCCTTCTGACTCTCCGATGATGCAATCTTCCCAGCCGCCCAGGTTTAAGGCCTCTGTTAACTCTTCTATAGTTTCGGCCTCTTCAAATTTGAACCCTCCGCATAAATGGCATTCAAACCTAAATAATCTTGTCGCCCCTGATTTCACGTCTGCTTCTTTAATCATATTCAGCTCCTTTTTAAATCAGTAAATCCAAGGGCGATTAATTTCTCTCTTGCCTCTTCTTTACTGGTAAAGCATTTGTGCGCCTCTTCCGTGTTTTCTTCCTGGCTCGCCTTTGTTTCCATATACGTCCAAACAACCATGGAGTTGATAAGGCTGGAGACTTCCTTATTTAATTTATTGCTGATTTTCATTGTCCCGCCCTCCTGAATAAAGATTAAATAAACTGTATGACTATTCTTACCATAAACAAATAAACTTTGTCACGAAAATAATGCATACAAGTTAAATAATTCTTTTAGCTCAAACAAATACTTTAATGTATAAATAGCAAGTACTATGCCATAAGTATTAAAGATAATACTACACAAGATACCCGCAAACATGCATGGTTATAGGGAAAACGCTGTAGCAAAGCGATAAAAACTTTATAAGGCATAGACATACCAAACAACATAAACCCCTCTGCAAGCGTTTAAACGCATAATAAAGGTATGTCAATACGTTGACACTGTATGCTATGTAAAGAAAGTTTATAAGGGATAACAGAGAAGATAAGGGAAGGTGGATAGTGTACTATAGCAATGAAGATTGTTAGGTACAATTAACTATGATAGGTATGGTTAAAGAGTTAAGCATAGTACAATGTAGTACAGATATGCGGACATAGTACGTCGATGCGTCAAGTGTTAGGTACGTTAAAGAGTGTATGTACTATGTTAGATAGTACAAGAGGTACAATGATGTTAGAGGACTGTGATATAGTTAGGTATATGGTGCATGTGTTAGGTAAGGCTAACAAGGTATGTTTTGCAGTAGAAGATGCGACGTGGTGTAGTGTGTTAGTGGCGCTTGATGGAGTGGGTAATGGTTGATAGAGTTATATAGTGTGTAGATTGTTAGAGGAGCATGACATAGTAAGGGAGGTGGATAGTGTTAGGGGTATGGCATCGGAAATACGGGCATGGTACCCACCACTTCCGGCTGCCCGGTGTCATTTACAAGATTTTATATTTTTGAACCAGTATTTTACACTATGATATATTTTCACATTATATTACATTATTTGTTAAAGTTATCTGAAATTATGCCGATAAGGTATTATAACTAATTTAACCGGAGGTAATATGAACAAAGAAGAATTTGATACAAAGAGAAAAGAACTTGGTTGGTCAAAGAGAGAATTAGCAAATCGTCTTGGGATTACGGAGAGAACGATTCATGGGTACATGGCTGGAAACAAGATTCCCCAAACCGTTGAATATCTTTTCAATATGTTATATTTAAAACATGGAGGTCAATAATGGAACAAATACCAGAGGCTTATTTAATATCAGCGGGTATATCTAAACTAACCGGAGAATCAAAATATCACGGACAAAAGAAACACCCACTATATGGAAGATGGATGAGAATGAAGAGAAGATGTTACGATACAAACAATAAAAGCTATAAGAGTTACGGAGCGAAGGGCGTCTATGTTTGTAATGAATGGTTACATGATTTTAAACCATTTTACGATTGGTGCATGGATAATGGGTATTCTCAAGAATTAGATATTGATAGAATTAATCCATGTGGCCCGTACTCACCATGTAATTGTCGGTTCATAACTAAATTTGAAAATTCTCAGAATAAAAGAAAGAAAACTGATTATAGAGGAGTTTCGTTTAATAAAACTAAAAATATATATTCTGGAACATTAACATTAAACCGAAGCGTTATTTTTAGAAGAAACTTTAAAGACGAATTAAGAGCGGCGATTATGAGAGATAAATTTATTGCACAGAATAATCTCCCGCACGAAATGAATTTTCCAGAAAGAAGAGATGAATTTGTAGTAGGACCAAAAGTTAAAGCGTTTAGTACTAGAAAATCATCTGGGTTTACAATTCATGGATTATCAAAGTCCCCTATACACAAAAGATGGGATCTGATTAAAAAGAGACGCAACGAAACTAAAGGACGAATAACTATCTGTGAAGAATGGGATAAAAATTTTATGTCATTTTATAATTGGTCAATAGAAAATGGGTTCGACGAAAAATTAGCACTATTTAGAAAAGATATAAGTTTAGGATATTCACCGGATAATTGTGAATATAAAGAAATGGTATATTAAGTTAGTGAGGAGTAGTCTAGGTATAAATAATATGATCTATGACACTTTAACTTATTTCTTGACAAGGGATAGGCATTACATTTACAAAAATAATCTAAACCAAAATACCTTAATAAAAATATTATATAATTTTACAAATACTAAATATTCTGTTTTAATCTTTGATAACTATTTTAACTTTTCCATATCTCCTTATACTGTATTTATAAATATTATCTTATCCGTGGGCAAAATTCTGGAGCCTTGTAATATTTATCATAATTAGTTCCCTTTCTACCTACAACAGGGTGAGAGCAAACATTACTATCTTCTGAAGCGAATTTACACTTATCGCATCTTATTTTTATCACTCTTTACAATCTCCCCATCAACTCTAATACTATCTACCTGATATGCCCAATGAACTGTAAGGTAATCTTGTAAAGCCTCTTCCCCTGAAGTATAACTATTCCCCTTTGTCCTTGCTAAGTCTTTCATAACTTGAATAGCTTTTTCTTCTGAAATAATATGGACTCTATTTTCATCTAAATAATTAGGTGTTTCATAAACTATCATTTATTCTCCTATGGAGTATGGGTACCTTTATTCAAAAGTTTTTTGATTAGAAAAGTGAATCCAAAAATATTATAATATATTTTCTGGACTAAATATTCTGTTTTATTTAACTTTCCTTGTCGGCCCATTTAATAGAGAACTTCTAATTTCCATAATCATTTTACCAAGATTGTTTTGGCCTTGTCCAGTTTTAAGGCAAATGCCCCAAATTTTATCGTTCCAATTATTTCCTTCTTCTATAGCTAAATTAGCTGTATTTATCAACTTTGATTTGTATGGTTCTTGTCTGAATTTCTGTTCTAAACATTTTCTCATTACATTGAATTTTTCTTTATTCCAATTGTCAATTAGTTTTATACTCCTTGACTGCTTTTTAACAGTTCCTGCAAATTTAGTATCTTGACAAAACGCTTTCCATTCTATATTGTCTGATTTGGCTGACATATACGCATGTTCTACGCTTTCATAAATAATCCCATCTAATTTAACCTTACATGGAGCAAAATTCGACAACCATCTATATTCACCTTGGAACTCTTTGATCTTTTTCATTTTAATCTCCCTTAAACCAATGCTTAGATTTTGACACTTTAAAATTTCCTCGAATAATTATTCCATTCTCAAATAAAATGTATCCTTCCTCGAATCCATGGCCGCAACATGCGTAGCGCACACCAGGAAGGTTTCTAATGCATGGATCATGTCCTTCTATGGTCTCTTTATCGCCGCATTTAGGACAAGGTCTATTATGCTCGTATATTGATTCGTCATTATCTATAAATTTATAATTATCGAATTCGTATTTTCCATCTGGCTCGTCACAATAAGATTCGTATCCAAAGTGCCTGCCTCTTCCGTTCATATACTTCTCTTGATCTTTCATTTCTTTCCTAAAATTTGAATTTAAATAAAATACATCCGCCAATTAATTCTTTGTTCTCGATTTCTATTCCTTTAATCACAATAGGTATATTTATTTTGGTATAGTACTCTTTCTTTTCGAGAATGTCAATCCATTGTGTTTGTATTAGGTACGGTAATATTAGTATGATTAAGAGGTGCTTAATCGTTCGTCCTTCATGTAATTTTCTGAGTCCGTTGAAAAAATCATCCGCATCAATCGGTTGTTTAGTAATCCATTTCTTAAATTGTTTATACATAATATACGAATACCTTTAGATTCAATTCTTTAGCTGTGTTAATCATATTATGAGTTCCTTTACTTTTACCATCCCATAAAGCGATCAATGCCTCTGCATTTTCCGCCATTTGTCTATTTCTTCGATGTCCAGCCTTAGCATCATAAGGTTTACCATTTCTTCCTATTTTTATAACAGCATCGGGGTGAGATAAATCCTCCCAATCTGCTGGGTATGGATCTATTGTAATTTTATGTCTATTTGCATAAAATTCACCTAATTTATCTGCTCCTCTAGCTCTACCGCTTATTACTGTAGATATAGTAAAACCTGACTCTTTAACTGCTTTTATGAGATTTATATAATTTGTTGCGTCTCTCGATCCAGCTATGATTGTTTTAACAGTTAACCCTTAATTTGATATTCAACTCATAAATACAACTTCTTTGATTCCATATTTATCCATTACCTTCTTACAATTATCACAGCAATATGTGTGACCGAATAAATATAGCGTTAATCCTTTAGCAAATTCTCCGGCATTTACACAAGCATTAACTTCCGCATGATTTGTTTGCTGACAAATATCTTTACACAATTCATATCCTGTACCGGATTCCATGTTTTGTCTTGGGCATACTTCTTGTGGGGTTAGGCAATTATTCGTGCCATAAAATATTTTATCTTTATTTACGATAACGGCTAGGACTGTTTGTTTATCGCATTTACCCATTATTTAATGCCTTTGAAAATATGAGCAATTACATCAACTGTCCATCCGTTACCTAGCATTTTATATCTTTGTGAATTACTAACACAGTCTGTATAATTATCTGGAACAGTTTGTAGCCTTTCGCATTCTATTGGGGTTAGTTTCCTCCAACCAATAGAATTATCATTAACCCACATATTGCCATTTGAATAATTAGTCCTTATAGTTGTTGACTTATCCCCCTTCAATTGTTTTTTATTATACGGATCACAAAATAATGAGTCTGTGTTGGCTACATACTTTTCAATACTACCTTCTGAAATTTTATATTTTATAATATCTTCTGATATTAATACGTTACCTACTCCGGCAGTACCTCCACTATTGGAAGATAGAGTTGGAGATTTCCCTAAAACAGAATAAATTCTTTCTCCTTGTGAGAAATTGCGTTGAAGATTCTTCCCGTCATCTAACCACTTTTTATTCTTATTTAATCCTCCAATACAAATCAACCCATCATTAGATTTATGATTTTCTATCTTGGTAACACCATTGTCATATATGGCATAATTACCGGATGTACATTCTCTTAAAGAATCAAATTTATCTTTCTCTTTGATACCACCTTTATTCCAACCATGCGGCTTCTCAAAAACTAATTGTCTCCTACTATCTGAAAAGTAACTTTTCAGATTTCCGCCCTTGAAGTAATTAGCATCTACACAATAACTTTTATCTCTATCAACCAATCCATGCTCTATAATATCTTTTAAGAAAATCCATTTATCTTCTGGTTGATCTATATCAGGAATATTTGTCCAATAAAGTCTTTTTCTATTCTGGGCAGATACTAAAGAAGAATTTATCATAATTGGCTCAACACCTAGTAACTCTGAAATTACATCTTGATATTCTTTCTTCATTTTAACATTTTCTAGAAGGAAATACTTAGGATTTAATTCATTTTTCAACCTTACGAATTCAAAGAAAAGTTTACTTCTTGGGTCTTCAAAATTTAATTGTTTTCCAGCAAAGCTAAATCCCTGGCATGGACTACCACCAATAAGCAAATCAATTTTAGGTAAGTCTTCTACTTTAACATCAACTACAGAGCCAATGTGTTTAGTATTAGGATAATTTTTCTGAGTTACTTTAATTGCATACTTATCAATTTCGGAAGCATAATAATTATCTACTTTTATACCTGTTCGTTCCAAAGCAATTTGACCACAAGACATTCCATCGAAGACGGATAATACATTCATTCGTAAATTCTCCTGTTCTCAATTGAAGCTAATTGTTCATATCCACATCTATCAATTATATTTAAATTTTTCATATTTCTACTTCTGCTTATAAGAGGCATACATTTTGATCTGCCAATAGCACAACCAACACCAATAAAAGAACCATTACCAATATGCCATTCCACCATTTGCATCTGAATTTCTGTTAAATCTTCACAATATTTACTAATAAAATCTAATTCATTCACTGATCAATGCTCCTCATATTTAATTTTAGCGTTTAGAAAATACTCTTCGGCACTTCTTATATCTTCCTTTAATTTATTACTTGATTTTCTTAATTTATATACATCATGTGCCGCTTCAGTGTATAATTCAATAATATCTTTATTTATGTAAATTTTTCTATTTTTCTGTTTCTTATTTTTTATAATAATATAATGCCATTCCTCTAAAATAGCGAGTAGTCTTGAAACCGTCCTCTCATCCACAAAGAGTAGTTTAGAAAAATATTGGTTCCCGGCAAAACATCCATCTTTATTGCTGCTAAAATAATATATAATACTATACAACTTCTTAGCCATTTCTTGTATATTAATATTATAAACTATCCATTCGTGATAAGTATAGTGTGGTATTTTTGATTTCTGTTCTTTCATTTTATCCTCTTTAGTTAAGAGCAAATTATAATCACGATGTTTTGAAATGTCAAGGCTAAATAGTAGACATTTGTGTCATTTGAGACGGACATTTCGGTCAGATGCTAGTGAAAATAAAATGACCGAAATGTCCGTATAATAGAAGAGTATAATAATGTACTAATAAATACATTAATAGTATTTTCTAAAGAAAATACAAGAAGCGTTTTTAATTTAACACATATCGTTAGTTGCTGGCGCAACTAATTAACGGGCCAAAGGCCCGTTAATTCCAATTCTATTTATTTTTGTTCCAATTGTTTATTGCGTAATTTATTAAAGTTTTATATTAATTATGCCGATAAGGACTATAATTGACACATTAAATTGATTAAGAGTTAATTAATGGCATATAACACTCTAATTACTTTGATATACTTGACAAATATACGTATCATGATTATTATATAGCAAATAACACTAAAGAGGAATTTATGGGTCAAGAAGACATTAAAATTGATGAAATACCATTTGGCGAATATTGTTATGAAATTCAAGATATTGATTTAAAAACAATGATAGCAAAAATTAGAATATGCCCATTTTGGAGTAAAGACGAAACGAAGACAGAGCAAGAAAATGGATATTGTTCATATTTAGATCAAGGAGATTGGGATGGATTCGGCCTTTTATGGGATCAAGTGAAAGAATGTAGTATTAATTTATCTGAAGATATTTGAGGAATAAATATGTTAATTAGGGATACAAAAGAAGTATACCGTTTTAAAGTTGAAAACGCCGTTGGTAAAAATGCGACAGCTAAAAATGTCTTAGATTATTTATTCGGGGAATATCTTGACGAAAGAGGCAAGGCTAATTTCGTATTACGAGAGTGGAGCACAGATCATAAGACCGCTCTAAATAGAATTAATATGTTTTGGGCTATTCCATTCACGTTGATATGTTCTCCATATCGGTATATTACTAAAGGCTTTATTGGCTGGGATACTAAAACTGTGCTCGGTAGATTTATTTTAAGAGTAACTGGACATTTGCGAGAAACTTAAGGAGGGATATTATGTTTCAATATCTTTGCAGGACTTGTAATCATATCTTTTGTAATTCTGATGGGTGTTTGTCTTATCCATGTGAGAAATGTGGTTGTGAAGCTAAGAGAATTAATTAGTATATTTTAGTTGGTATTCATTATGAAAGAATTATTATCTTCAATCACGAAGAAAGATTTCAAAATTGACTTTTTCTCCGGTACAGGGGCAGGAGGTCAACACAGAAATAAACACCAGAATTGTGTAAGATTAACTCACATTGATTCTGGTGTAATGTCTACGGGACAATCAAGTAGAGATAGGATTGCTAACCAAAGAGAAGTATTTGAATCATTAGTAAATAATCCTAAATTCAAATTATGGCACAATCAAAAATGTATAGAATTAATGACGGGCAAAACAATCGAACAAAAAGTTGATGAATCTATGGTAGAAGAAAATCTTAAATTTGAATGTAGAGACGCCGAAAGCGGAATATGGATAAATTTTTAAAGGAACCAAAATGTTAGATGATTTTGACGAAGAAAGAGAAAAAAGAAATCACAAAAATAAAGGAAAGAAAAAATCTAAAGAATTGAGAGACAGATTTAATAAAATGCAAAAATATAAAAAAGAAGAAGACGAATCTAAAGAAAATCTAAATAAATGGATCAGAGGAATTGACGATTCCGATTAAATATTAAAAAGTATTAAAGTTTTATATTAATTATGCCGATAAGTACAATTAGTAAATAGGAGGTTTTAAAAAATGTAATGAAAAATTCATTCGAAGATGATTCAAAATTTAAAGACATTCTAGAAAGACTAGAAACTGAAGTCAATTCATTTCAAGAAGAGATTATAAAACTAGACGAATTAGTTGATTATTTTCCAGAATTAGCCGTAGAAGCTACAGTAAAAAAAGACCAGCTTGAAGAAATAATTGAAAAAATTCAAGAGATAATTGAAGATTATTCATGAAAACCAAAAAAGTAAAAGTTATCACGACTGATTTAAGCACGGACTTAGATACCGAACAACCACAAAATCCAGCAACATATTCTGACTATATTCAAGAAACAGAAGATATGATAAATAGCACTGATTATAGTGCTGACGAATTTAACCAAGCAATAAAAATTATTCAATCAATAACCGATGCAGATGAATTGCCTTGGAAGGTTCAAAGATTCTGCTCTGAATATGTTGTCCACTACGATGGACAGAAATCAGCTATAAAGGCTGGATGGCCAGAATGGAATGCTAATACATTTGCAAAAAGGTTATTATCTCATCCAAGAGTCCGAGCAGAAATTGAACGCCTTCAAAAAAATGTAGCGACTAAACTTCAGATTACTCAAGAACGAGTCCTAGAAGAAATTGCACATATGGCCTACGGGAACGTTGCAAATTTTTATGATGAAGAAGGTGTATTAATTCCTGTTCATAAATTAGAGAAACATATTAGTGCCAGTATTCAGGATATGGTCTATGATAGAGGCGGAAGATTACTAGGTTATAAACTAGCGGCGAAGAGTGTTGCCCTTGATGCCCTTTCTAAGACACTTGGTATATTCGATAAAGGTTCAGATAGAACTCTCCCAGTTGATTTAAAACAATTCCTCTCCATGTTGCCACAAGAATTGCAAGAAACCATCCGCGTGGGATTAGCCAAACGCATTTCAAATAAGAAATAATATGCTAGATTATTTAATTCATGTATCTAAAATAGAATACGGTAGTACGGCTTATTACAGGTCATTCTTTATTTCTGAAAATAAAATAGAACCACTTTGTAATTGTAAAAATGGACATCAAGACCATTCTGATGCTTTGTACTGTAAAAAAGCAGTTAAGAAAGGTATAGAATATGTTGTGAATTGTGTATGATTGATTTCGATGATG
This sequence comes from Melioribacteraceae bacterium, assembly GCA_041674625.1. Taxonomy (GTDB): domain Bacteria; phylum Bacteroidota; class Ignavibacteria; order Ignavibacteriales; family Melioribacteraceae; genus BRH-c32. The sequence goes on from JBAYVI010000001.1 coordinate 26,478, forward strand.
ATATTTTAGATAATTTAGCGAGTATATTTGGCGAAGATCAGATAAAAGAAGTGGTCGAGGGTAACTTAACTAGATATCAGAATGACCCTGTAGGATTCATGAAGAATGTTCTAAAAATAGAACACATAAGCGATGATTTAATTAGTGCTTGTGAAAGCGTTTTAAAAAATAAAATTACTATTGCTCAATCTGCAAATGCAACAGGTAAAACATGGCTCCTTGGACATCTAGCGATTTGGTTTTATTTATGTTTCGAAGAATCGCAGGTAATAATGATTGCATCCCCTCCAGAGAGTAACCTTAAGGAGAAGAGCTTTGCTGAGGTTCTAAAGGTATTTTATAAGAATAAACATCTCTTTGACGGTAAGCATGTAGTAACAACTCTTAAAATAGCAGAAAGTGGCAAGGGAACTGATGCCAACCCGAAGCATTTTATTATTGGGAAAGCAATCCCTTCTTCTGGCTCTCCCGAAGAAAGGACTGCTAAGTTCTCTGGGAGCCACTCTCCCCAGATGCTCGTCTTAGTCGATGAGGCAAATGGGTGTCCCGATGAGATTTTCGTAGCACTCGAAGGTGTTTTGTCTGGGTCTTGGAATAAAATGTTTTGTACATTAAATCCAAGACAAAAATCTGGAGCTTGCTACCAGATGACAAAAACTGATAAAGCAAATACATTAGTGCTATCGGCATTTTCTCATCCGAATGTCGTGACTGGGGAAGATATTGTTCCAGGAGCTGTAAGCCGTGAGAAAACGGTACAACGGATTACTGAGTGGACCCAACCATTACCGGATGGTGAAGAACCCACGAGAGATTGTTTTGAAGTACCAGAATATTTAGTCGGATGTTCTGCAATATCTGGCTCAGGAAAACAACTAGAAACATTAGCGGCTGGATGGAGAAGGATAACATATCCACCCTTTTCGACAATAGTATTAGGCCAGTACCCATCAACAGATGCTAATACATTAATTGATGAGACATGGATTGATGCGGCGGTGTCAAGATGGAAACTATACACAGCACAATATGGGAAAGATAGTACAAAGGGGATAAATTGTGTGCTAGGCTGTGATATAGCGGATCAAGGTATGGACTTCTGCTGTGTAGCAAAAAGATATGGGAGTTATATTTCTGGATTTGAAAGATGGCGTGGATTAGACTTAGATATATCTAGCGATAAAATATCTCAAATATATATATCTGCTAATGCTTATCAGTGTAACGTAGAGGCGGACGGTATAGGTGCTGCAATTCCCCCTAAAGTGTCAAGACAAGGATTTTGGAAGTGTGAGAATAAAGAATGCGAAGGGTATGACACTAATTATATTGACGATAATGTATTTAAGTGCCCCATTTGTCAAAAAGAAATGTCTAGGAAACATATTAACGTAAGAAAAGTATATGTTTCCTCCCCTTCTAATAAAAAATGTGATCTGGGTAAGTTTGGGTTAGTTAGGGATGAGTTGTACTGGCTAGTTGCGGATTGGCTTAAAAGAGATCCATCGGCCATGATTCCAGATATTCCAGAATTGAGAGAGGAGATGTTAGCCTTCGAGTATTTTGAAGATCAAAGTTCTGGGAAAATTAAGGTTTCTGATAAAAAATCAGTAGTTAAAAAAATACAGAGAAGTCCTGACTATTTCGCATCACTAATTCAATGTTTTTTCGAACCAAAAATTCCAAGCATTAGGGTAATATGAAAATTAAAGAAATGTTCCAAAAACTATTAACATTTATTAAATTACTTCTCGCAGATAAAGAGGAAATTTATTACTTCCTTGAATGCAAATTAACAACCGAGTTTCCAAGAAGTATGATGATTCCGTATAACGGAATTGAATTTTATGTAAAAGATTATTCAAGTAATGAGTTCTTTATTAAAAAAGAATTAAAATACTTTGAGCACCAATTATTTATTATATGTGAATATTTTGATTTTGATAAAAAGGAATTCTTAGAAAAGACATTCCATGAAGACTTTCTGAGAAATAGAATAAAAGTTTTGAGAATGATGGAGTAACTTAATATATGGCGACACCATTTGATTTAGAAATAAAAGCTAGGCGGTCAAGTAATGCATCGACTAGAAAGACTTCTCTACCTTGGCTGAATCAATATCAGTACGGTAGAGAATTGTATAGTGATGATAATTTTTACGCAATGATAAATGCGTATAAGAGTTGGGTATATGTGGCGGCTAGTAAAAATGCTACAACGTGTGCGAGTACACCCCTGAGACTCTATGTTGCTAAAAATAACAAAGGTAGTCTAAAGGGGTATCCGACAAGGAAAGTAACGAAGCAAGCTGAAAGGTATTTAAGGGAAAATTCTTCGTTAGAGAATATTCCGGCGTTTAGGAAGGCGGTGGAGATTGAAGAGGTGCTTCAGCATCCGTTTTTGGATTTAAAAACTAATGTAAACCCCTTTCTTAATTCATTTGATCTTATGGAAATGACTCAATTAAACCAGGAGCTTACAGGAAATGCGTACTGGCAAATCATCACAGATCGTATGGGGGTTCCAAAAGAAATTTGGATTATTCCAACTACCGACTGCAAAATAATCCCGCATCCCACAAAATTTATCTCTGGGTATAAATATATCAAAGGGTCAACAGAAATAGATTTATCCGAAAAAGAGGTGATTCATTTCAAAATGCCAAATCCAAAATCTCAATATTATGGATTTGCACCTTTTTCATCTGTAGGTGATATATATAATTTAGATCGTTCTATCAACGAATATGAGGAATCGATCTTTAGAAATGGTGGTACACTAAGTGGCATATTTGAGACGGAGGAGGCCCTTGGTGATCACGAGTATCAGAGATTGAAGGAAGAAATTAAAGAGAACTTCACTGGCAAAGCAAATGTTGGCAAAATGCCCCTCCTTGATAATGGGCTAAAATATAAACAATTAGGTACTTCCCCCAAGGAGATGTCCCATTTGGGTGGCAGAGAGTATGTCAAAGAATCTATCCTCAATGCTTTTGGCATCAGTTTGGGTATGTTTTCAAAAGACTCGAATAGGGCCAACGTCCAAGGTGCAATAAAACAGTACACGGAATTCACGATTAAACCGAGACTAATAAGATTTCAAGAAAAACTTAATGAAAAACTCATTCCAATGTATGACGAAAAGCTTTTTGTAGCCTTTAATTCTCCAGTTCCTGAGGATGAGGAGTTTGCTCTTAATCAGAGAGTCAAGCACGTTAATTTTGGAATAGAAACGATAAATGAAGTGAGGAGAGAACTAGGGAAAGAACCATTTGATTCACGTTTTGACGAGCCGATTATTCCGGTAAATATGACCCATATTGATAATATTCTTGCTAGTATTGCTAACGGCACAGGAGAAGGGAACATTGTCGATTCTCCTGGCAAAATGCTTAAATTATTAAATAGATAGCTATTAAGCGGATAGGCTGACGGGCCGATAAATTAGCATTCCGAACTAATTTCCGCTTAATTTTTAAAATCGGAATAAATGCTACGGAGGTATTTATGAAAAAACTAAAATATGTAAAGAGTGTAAAACTGAGAAAAATTCATCCGAATTTTATAATATGAAAAATACAAAGGATGGGTTACACATAAACTGTAAAGATTGTTGTTGTAAAATATCGAGAGATAAAAGAAAGGAATATAGGAATAATTTAATTATAAGAGATCTTAAAGAAAATAAAAAATGTAGGATATGTGGAATAATAAAAGATATTGCGGAATTTCATAAAAACAAATCGTCGTTTGATGGTCGTGCATATATTTGTTCAGATTGCGCTTGTAACGAGAGTAAAAGATATAGAGGTATGTATAAAGAAATTAATGAGATAGGGAATATCTGCCATGATGTGAAAAGATGTAGCCATTGTAAGGAAGAAAAAGAGATAGAAAATTTTAATTCAGATATTTCAAGTTTTGGAGGATTTGACAAATATTGTAAAGAATGTCGTTCTATCATGAATAAAGAATATTCTGAGAAAAATAAAGATAGGATTTCTGAATTTAGGAAAATAAATTATATAAAAAATAGAGATTTAATTTTAGATAGACAGAGAAAATCTATGGAGGATATTGCGACATTTGCTAGATTTGGGCATAGATTGACTTCTGAAGAAGAGGCAATAGAAGGGGAAAATGGGGCTTTGTTGATTAAATGTACACATTGTAAAAAATATCATGTACAGAAAAACAAAGTAGTCCTGAATAGAATTGCTGCATTAAATACCCCAGGCGGTAGCGAATCGAGGATTTATTGTTCTGACCAATGTAAACAAGATTGCGACATTTATTGGGCAAAGCTAATCCCCAAATCGCTTAGGAATATTGCAAGCAAATCTCGCTGTAACCAGAATAGAGTAAGAGAAATTTTACTAGATATTCAATTTGACGAAATGGGATGTAACTGGTGCGACAAATGCGGTGATATATTTGGACCAGAAGATTTATTCTTCCACCACAATATCCCGATTGGTGATGACCCAACAGAATACGATAACGCAGCTCATTATATGCTTGTTTGTAAAGATCATCACGAACATAAAGGTTGTCTTGGAAATAAATATGAATAATTCTCTACCACTAGAGAATCTATAAAGGCAACTCTGAGCCAGTCTGACGAATCAGAGATTCTTTTAATCAAAACGGGAGAAGAAACTTTGCAAGAAAATCAACCAAACGATTTAGAACTTACAATCCAAACTTACCTTGACTTAGGTAAAAATGCAAGAGCTACAGCTAAAGCATTAAACCTTCCAAGAAGTACAGTCCGCAATCGTTTGAAGAAAGCAAAAAATAATCCTAAATATAAAGCATTATTAAACATATCAGAAGATTTTAAAGTAACAGATACAAATATTTTAAATCAACAAATCCAAGAATTAAGAAGGCAGTTAAATTCTGCTCAAAAGAGTACTTTATTCACAGAACAGATTAAGAAATTTGTACTTAAATTAAAAGATTCAGACCCTATTTATCCTGAGTGGTTGGATAATTGCTTTGGTATTAAAAAAGACGATATAATTGGTGTTCCTACTTTAATACTAAGCGATTGGCATTACGGGGAGGTAGTAGATCCAAATCAGATATTCGGCGTAAATGAATACAATATGGAGATTGCAAAGGAAAGGTCAAAAATTGTAGTTGATAAATGTATTGACCTTGCTTTTAATCATATCGCTAATCCAAAATATCCTGGAATTATTGTGGCATTGCTTGGAGATATGACTACTGGACTTATCCATGATGAATTAAAAATTACTGGCGAAAAGGAAGTTCTCCAAGTTACATTAGAACTTCTTGGGGTAATGATTGAAGCTATTAATAAATTAGCAGATGCTTTCGGAAAGGTATTCTTGCCTTGTGTTGCTGGTAATCATGGAAGACTGACTCTCAAGCCAAGGGCAAAGGGTTATGCATACGACTCCACCGATTGGCTATTATTTCAACTACTTGCGAAGTTCTTTGAAAATGATAAACGAGTAAAGTTTTTAATTTCGGATGGTGAAGATGCACAATATAAAGTTTACGATTTTACTTATAGGATTTCACACGGATCGCAGTTTAAAACGGGAGATGCAATCATAGGCAGCGCGGGAAGTATTATCAGAGGAGATATTCGGAAGCGTTCTTCTGCTCGTTCAATGGATGCGGAATATGATGTGCTGTTAATAGGCCATTTTCACCAATCAATGACAATTGCCCAAAGGTGTATTTGTAATGGATCGTTGGTTGGTTATAGTGAATATGCTGCTAAATGCAACTTTCCGTTTGAACCACCTACACAAAATTTCTTTATTACCCATCCAATTCATGGGGTGACATTTAACTTACCAATTAGAATAGAGAACAAGGTACAAGAAAAGAAAGAATGGGTTTCCTGGGAGGAATAAAATGAGAGCTTGTAATTGTACACTACCTTATATAAATCCAGATGCTTGTAGTAATTGTCAAAACAGATCTACATTTGATGAGTATAAATTTTTAAATGATTTTATAGAGCAGCAAGAGCCATTACCACCCGAATTTCAGAAAGTACTGGATGACAACTTTTGGGAATTACTAGAAGAATGAACGCCATAAAATATTATATACTAAAATACCACCATTATATCTTTAATGAATACCTACAAGTTCTAGGATTCGTAATATTTTTCAAGGTTAAAAACATATGGCTTTAATTTATCATTTAGTCCGTATAAAGCAGAATACACATGGACAATTAGAACCTGTAAATAGAGATTATTGCCCTTTATATAAGGATAAAAACGAAATATCAGTATGTCAAGATGGAGATAATTATTGTGTAGGTATTGAACAAGGAAATGTTATAAAACAACTAGACAGTATTACATATTTAATTCAATGTAATTATTTTAATACAAAAAGAAGTAAAGCAATAGATAAATAAGATAGGAGGAATATAATGACTGTAAATAAAGCATTTGCGTATATTAAAAAAGATGATTCTTTGGATTCTGAGCGTAGTATTATTTGCTATGCTTCTACTAATAGCGTTGATCGTCATGGAGATATGATCTTGCCTACGGCATGGTCCGAAAAAGGCATGAAGAATTACCGTAAGAATCCGGTAATTTTGCTTAATCATGACTACCATAATACATTGCCTGTTGGTAAATCTTTATGGCAGAAGACTGATGATAAAGGGTTAAAATTTAAAATCCAGTTTGCCGATACGGATCTAGGAAGGGAATTATATTACCTATATTCTGGTGGCTATATGTCAAGCTTCAGCGTGGGTTTTCGTCCAGTGAAAACGTATGATAATGAAGATACTAAAAAATATAAGGATGAAGATGGTAATATTCCCCATACAGTTTATGAAGAATGTGAACTATTAGAATTATCAGCCGTAAATTTGCCTGCAAATGCCGATGCTAACATGATTAGAACCGTAAAAGGGTTAGTAGAACAAGAAAAAGGTGGGTTTGTAAAATCTAAAGAATTGATTGATTTTATTGGCGGTATCAAGAGTTCAAAAGAATATATTGAATTAATTTCTGAGGACGAAGCAAAAGAAGCTCCACAAGAAAAAGCGAAAATTGTAGGGCATATCGATTTAGATTTTGACAATAAATATGTGAATGAAGATGAAATGATGATTATTCCACTTAAAAAGAAATATGAAGATTGTGAAAATAAATGCGATAGTTGTAAAGATTGTAATAACGAAGAATTAACTGGAATTGTTGAAGAACCCGTTGAAGAAAAGTCACAAGATGATACTGATATCCAAGAGAAGGCTGAAGAGAAAGCAAAGAAACCATGTAAGAAAGAAGACGGCTGTGATGGTGAGTGCATTGGCGATGAATGTGATGAGTATGATTCATGTGATGAAGAAATGAAGAAACAATTCGTTGAGGTTTCTATTAATAAAGAAGTTATAGAGGAGATTACCGAAGAAAAACAAATTGAAGAAGTTGTTGAAACGGAAATCAAATCAGAATTGGATGAAATTATTGAAGATTCAATTAAAGAATTAGAAGAGGAAAATATAGAAATAAAAGACACTTCTTACATTCAAAAAACGATTGATTTGTTTAATTCTTTAAATATTAAAAATATTACTCCAGAAATGAAAGAACAAATCAAAAAACAATACGGAGAAGAGTTTGATATTTCAAGTGTAAAAGTAGAACCATATGGTTTTGAATATAAAATTTTCTGTAAGTTCCTTGGTTGTAAAGTAAAAGAAATTTTTACTAATGACTTTTTTATTCCTACTGTAGAAAGAGGGAATTACCTTTCTGCCATTAAGACTGTGTTAAAAGATGCAACTCTCCTTGATCAAAGGGCATTTACTCAAAATGGTTGCGAAGTTCCGCTTAAATATAGCACTATTAAATTAAATTCAAAAAGATCAGATGAATTTTTAATTACCGGGACTCAATTTTATAAATCCACTGATGGTGAATCATTCATCCTTCAATTCTACCCTGTCTGGGGAGGAATGATAGCAGATATCTATTGTTCAAAAGACAAAAATAAAATAGCAAAATCATTATTTGTTGATTCTGTTAAGTGGGTAGAAAAAAATAATTTTCTTAGAGGTGAAAAATTTTCCGTTAGCGGTGAATTTTTAGAAAGAAAATTATTTGAATGGGATGATGTAATTTATTCAAGTGATAAAGATAAAGAGACTATCAAGAAGAATGTTGAGAAGTTGTCAGAAACCTCTCCTAGTCGGGGGATGATGCTTGTTGGCCCTCCAGGAAACGGCAAAACTACCCTCGGCAAAGTTATGATGAATAAAATGGATTCAACATTTATTTGGGCTAGTTCAAAAGATTTTGAATGGGGTGCGGATTATACATTAGGTATTGGCTTTGAGATGGCTAGAAAATTAGCCCCCGCTGTATTTTTTATTGAGGATATTGATGGTTGGTTAAATGCTTATACTGTTGATCTTCTCAAGACAGAAATGGATGGTATTAGAGACAATAAAGGCGTTCTTACTATCTTAACAAGTAATTTCCCCGAAAATATGCCAGATGCATTGATTGATCGCCCAGGCAGATTCCATCATATTATAAATTTTTCTTTACCAAATAAAGAAAATAGAATAAAATTATTAAAGTTTTTTACTGAAAATGCCGATAAGGAAAGTATAGAAAAATTTGCAGATATGACAGAAGGATATAGTGGTTCACATCTAAGAGAATTAGTAGATTTTGCAAAAATGATTTCCGAAGATGAAGAAATTTCAATAGACGAAGCATTAATGAAATCGTTTGAACAAATGAAAGAGCAAAGACAATTAATCCATGATATTAAAAATGAACCGAAGAAGAAAGAATTTATTGATATCGAAACTGTAGAAGTTAAAGATTCTAGTATTGATTTTGAAATTAAAAATACTGAAGAGGAAACGGTAATTAAAGAAACGATTGATTTTGAGATTAAAGAAACTAAACAAAGTGTAGATTTTAATATTACTAAAGAAGAGGCTCAAGAGATAATTAAAAATTCAATTATTAATGTAGCACAAGAAATGCAATCGATTGAAGACTTAGTTGATGAAAGAATTAAAAGAGCAAAGGGTATTATTTTTTAAAGGATATTTATGAATAAATATTATGGTCGTAGATGTATGGGACATTATGTAAAATGTGATGATATTCCTAGTTTATTCAAACCAACAACTGTTGGTCGTTCAATTAAAATAGTACATGGCATTCCTGATGATTCGCAATTGATTGATCTAGTAATTCAAGATGGATATGATGGGAAAGAGTGCATGTTTGTGTTTGAAAGTGAAGAATTCGACGTATTTGAATATGGGGCAAAATCACTTCCTGGTATTTCGGTTAGATATAGTTATTATACAATTAAAGAGTGATTTTTTAAATAAAACATAAATTATGGTTATACATCCTCAGTATAAAATATACCAAAAATCACTAAGGATGTCAAGAAAATTGCTGGAGATACTTTAGAGGTATTAGGCGATTATTAAAATAAAATATTTGGAGGAATTAAATATGGAAAAAAGTGAATTTGAAGCACTTGTAAAGGACACTACTACTGAAGCCGTTAAGGGTATTATGGATGCTAATAACGAGAAGCTTGCGGACGTTATTGATGCTAAGATCAAGGAAGCGGTAGTTGATGTAGAGAAGCGGATTGTGGTAGGGAAGGAAGAAATGGAAAAGGATAAGAAAGCTGGGTTTAAATCATTTACTCATTTTTGTGTAGACATCGCAAAGGCCTCTGCGTCTGGTTTTCGTAAAGTAAGTTCTGAACTCGAGAAATGGGAAACTCATTGCACTAAAGCTGCTGGGTCTCCTTCTCAGAATGTTTCTGATGGTGAAGCTGGTGGTTATCTTGTTCCTGAAGAGTTTCGTCAGAACCTCCTAGTTGCGACTAGAGAAAAAAATGAGTTCATGTCCCGTTGTACTCAGATTCCCATGCAGAGTAATGTAGTTAAAATCCCCTATGTAAATGGCTTCGATAAATCAGGGAATCTTGTATATGGTAATGTAGCTTGGCAGTGGACCCAAGAAGAAGAAGATTTCACCGCTAAAAACGTGAAGTTCGGTTATATTAACCTTGCTCTTCATAAGGTAACTGGTATGGCTTACGTTTCTGATGAGATTCTTCGGTTCTCTCCTATGAGTATGGAGAACATCCTTCAAGAAGGATTTATTGATGGATTTAATTATGAAATGAACCGGGTTATTCTTAAAGGAACAGGAGCTGGCCAACCGCAGGGCATTCTTTCGGCCCCTGCAACTATTAGTATTGCTGCCGAATCTGGGCAAACGTCCACTCAGATTCTTTGGGAAAACGTGATTAAGATGTACGCTCGTTGTATCAATCCCGCAAATGCAATTTGGATTGCTAATCCAAATACCCTTCCTCAATTAGCTTCTATGAGCCTTGCTATAGGAACAGGCGGAATTCCTGTATTTATGCCTGCTGGGGGAGCTGCCGGTCAGCCTTATGCAACTCTATTTGGTCTTCCCCTTGTATTTAGCCATCATGCTAAGTCTTTGGGTACTGCTGGAGATTTAGTCCTTGCTGATATGAAACAGTATCTCTTGGGTATGCTTGCTGGCGATGAAGGTATGAGATTTGATACTTCTATGCATATTAAATTTGAAACGGACCAGCAGGCTTTCCGTTTTGCGTTCTATGTGGCCGGACAGAGTTGGATGCCAACATACCTTACTCCTCCTGAAGCTACGTCTGACACTCTTTCTCCGTTTATTATGATTGCCACTCGGTAATTGATTTATTTGATAAATGATTATAATATAATGCTATGTGTTTTGGGATAGGACGGCCATCCGACAAGTTGAGAATTCTCCCGCTCAATTTCCCAAATTTAAAATTTACGGGAACATATGGGGATATGTAAATGGCAAGAAAAGCAAATAAAGTAGAAGTAAAATGTGAAACGTGTGGCATCCAAAAGATTATCACTGAAAGAGCATATAACGACAATAAAACAAAGAGGTTTTATTGTAATTCTGAATGTAGAAGTAAAGATAGATTTAAACAAATAGATGTTAGTTGTCCTAATTGTGGGAAAGAATTTTGGGTTCCAGAATCGCAATTTAATCGGACAAAATCTAAAAAGTTTTATTGTAGTGTAAAATGTAGGAGTGAACATTCTAATATTTTATCTATTTGCTCCGGTTGCGGAAAAGAGTTTATAAAGAAATCTTATGACAAAGGCGGTCTATTTTGCAGTAATGAATGTTACTTTAAAAGCATAAGAAACAGGGTTAAAACAAATTGCGCTTTTTGTGGGAAAGAAATAGAAAAATCTAGACATCAATTTGATACTCAAGATAATTGTTTTTGCTCAAGGGAGTGTTTGTTTAGCTGGCAACGTGAAAATTGGCAAGGAGAGAGCCATCCTAATTATTCCCAAATTGAAATATCTTGTGGTTTTTGTGGTAAACAGATATCGAGAAATAAATGGCAGGTAGAGAATAGAAAATATCTCTTTTGTGATTCTTCTTGTCTTCACGATTTTATGAAAAGTGACAAGTCATGGGGAAGAAAAGATAAACATTTAGTACCGTGTTCGAATTGTGGCAAAGAATTACTGGTTTCACCTGCTGAAGTGGATCGATATTGTAAACATTTTTGTGATTCTTCTTGTAAGAGTGAATTTAATGTCGGAGAGAATAATCCTAACTGGAGAGGTGGATTATCATTCCAAGATTATGGGATGGAATTCAATGAAACACTAAAAGGGGTTGTTAGAAACAGGGATAATAGGACTTGTCAGTTATGTGGAGAGGTGGAAACGGATAGAAAGCATGACTGTCACCACATTGATTATTGCAAGGAAAATAATGTAGAAGAAAATCTTATTTCTTTATGTAGAGCGAATGGATGCCACTCAAAAACAAATGGGAATAGGAAGTATTGGGAAAAATATTTTAAGGAATTAATAGAACAAAAGTATAATAATCTTTTGGATGCTGCACGTTCAACAACATAAAACGTATAAAAATTTAGGAGGAATAAATTATGAGTGGAAGACTTTTTCAAGAAGTTCATGTAGTAAATGCTATGCCTGCCGCTAATCAGGCGGCTTATGAAGATATTTTTAATGGTAGCCCAAGTACTGATATCGTTAACCTTGGTAAATATGAAAAATGTCTTTGGATTCTTCAGAAAGCTGCTGGTGCAACTGGTAGCGCTGTAATCACAGTTGGTTCTTGCGATACTGTTGTCCCAGGTACTGCTACCGCAGTTGCCTTCAATTATTGGACTTGTACAAGTGGTGATACTTGGTCTGATATGCAGACCGCGACTTCCGCAGGTTTTACAACCACTGTAGGGACTGACCAAGCATATGCGATTGAAATTAATAGTTCTGAACTTTATAGCACCGATAAGTATGCTAGAATGACCATGACAGAATCCGTTAACGATCCTGTAGACGGTACTGTAGTCTGTATTATGGGTGGTGGTCGTTCTGTTCACGAAGTTTCTGACACCGCAATCGTTTAAACATAGCGGTAACCAGTAATAATCAACACCCACTTACCTCTGATTATTTTAAATTGAGAGGTAAGTGGGTTAATTGTAGCGGGTTGGAGAAGTAGGAACTCGTCAGGCTCATATCCTGAAGATCATAGGTGCAAATCCTATACCCGCTACCAATATCAATAGAGGATTTAAAATTTGGGAAACGAATACGTTAAAGTCAAATTCCTTTCAGATTGGATGGGTCATCCCGAAGGTTCCACCCTAACAATCATGAAGGTAAAAGCGAATGAATTAAAGGCGAGGAATATTATTAAACTAGTTGATACAGTTGATTCTAAATCTTTGATTGATTTAAATAATAAGATTAAAGAAGAAATTAAAAACCTTGATTCTCCGCCTATGAATAAAATGATAGATTCCCCTCAAATTAAAAAATCTAGTGGTAGACCGAAAAAGAAGTGAATTGATTATCTGTGTGTAGCTCAGTCTTAGTAGAGTAACCGCCTTGGACGCGGGAAGTCGGAGGTTCGAATCCTCCCACCCAGACCATAATAGAATAGATTTTTAACGGCTGGATTAGCTCAGTTGGTAGAGCATCTGCCTTGTAAGCAGGCGGTCACGGGTTCGATGCCTGTATCCAGCTCCACAAATAGGCGGAACTGCCGCCAAGAAACGCAATAATATTTGCGTACAGATAGGAGGAATAAATTATGCCTGTAACACTCGTAAAAAGTTCATGGGAAAGTGGGAATTTAGTATTTAAGAAAGTAGGTACTTGGGCTACTACTGGGATTACTCTCGGTGAAGATGCAACCGGGTTAGATTTTAAATGTTTTGGCGATACTACTGGCAAATACATGCTTTGGGACCAGTCAGCCGACAAACTTATCATAATTGGGACAAGTGACTTGGGAACAAGCGCGGAGGCAGATGCATACACAGTCGGGGGCACGGCGGGGGTAGATTTTGCTTCTGGCGCAATTACCAGCTTGCAGGTAATCAAGGGAATCGTGACATATGCCGCGTAAATAGTTGACCTAATTACATATTTGGGGATAGGGCTGTACACCTGACAAGAAGACTTAATCCATCTTCTTCCCCAATTTTATTTTAAGGACCATAGGAGGAATAACTATGGAAAATGTATTAGGTAATAGGTACGGAAGATGGATTGTAATAAACAACAATCCGAGTATCAGGACGAAGAAAAGAAGATCGGTCATTTGTCAATGTTCATGTAAAAAGAAAACCGTTAGGGAAGTAACTATTGTAGATTTGAAAATGGGTAAATCTAATTCTTGCGGATGTCTCCAAAGAGAAAGGGCAGCAGAATCGAATAGTACTCATGGGCTTTATAGGCACCCTTTGTATAATATCTGGGGTTTAATGATGGGAAGATGCTATAACAAAAATGGAGTTCAATATAAGGATTGGGGCGGTAGAGGAATAATAGTTTGCGATGAGTGGAAATATAATCCCGAATTATTTATAGAATGGTGTTTAGAAAACGGATGGGTTCAGGGATTAGAAATTGATAGAGAAAACAATGACGGGAATTATGAACCAAATAATTGTAGATTTGTAACATCTCAGATAAATATAATAAACATGAGATTAATTCAATCAAACAACACATCTGGATATAGGGGCGTTTATTATAATAAACGCAAAAGAAGTTATTGTTGCCAAATTGGATATAACAAGAAATATATTTTAAGTGAATCTGGCTTCAAAACACCAGAACAGGCGGCGAAAGCACGGGATATATTTATTATAAAAAACGATTTGCCTCATAAATTAAATTTCCCAGAACTAGCAATTAACGGGCCGCTATGAAAAATATTAATATAGCAATCGTTTTGCCTGTAAGCTGGGAATATTTACCAATACAATTTTTCAAATCCTGGATAACTTTAAAGAAACCAGAGCACTCTGTCATTATCCCAACGAGAGGAAGAATTGATGACATGCGGAATGCAGCAATAAACTCTGTGCTTAAAGATGGTAGTTTTAGCCACATTTTATTTTTAGATACAGACCACTTTCATCATCCAGACACAATACCAAAATTGCTTTCTCACAATAAACACATTGTATCTGGATTAAGTTTTAGAAGGTCAGAACCGTATGACCCTATAATGTTCGTTAAGGATTACAAAAAATTTAAAAACATTACAGAGTGGAAAGATGGTGAGTTATTAGAGGTAGATGTAATAGGAGCGGCCTCATTACTCGTAGATGTAGAAGTTTTTAATAGAATGAAAGCTCCATATTTTGAAATGAACTACCCATATATGGATGGTGTTATTTCAGAAGATTTTGCGTTTTGTTTAAAAGCACAAGAACTTGGGTATGAAGTCTATTGTGATACAAGTTGCACGAATGATCATATTGGCACTTTGAATATCAATAAAAAAGTTTGGGAGAAATTTTGTGGAAAATAAAAAATTAAGTGTATTTGATAGAATTATACTTTTGAATATTTTACCTAATATTGAAGAAGTAGATAGAACGATGTTTGGACTTTATCATGATTTTTTAAAAGAGCTTTCGTTTACACAAGAAGAGCATGATAAGTTTCAAATCACCCACGATGAAAATGGACAAGTGAAATGGACAAACAATGAAGAAAAAGAATTTATCATTTGTAATAAAGTACAAAATATAATTGTTGGTAGATTAAAAGCTTGCAAAGAAAAAGAATTGCTCCAAGAAGAACATTTGGAATTATATAATAAATTTGTTAATGAGGATTAAATGATAACAATAAATGGGTTAGATAGCGATGTGTTTAATGATCGAACTCCGGTAGATTTTACGAGTTTGCCATCTGCTGCCAGTAATAACGGTGTAGTCCGTAGGTGCAACCCACTTGTTGCAGGCCAGGAGGATTTCTATGTGGTCAGCAACGGAACATCATGGCTGCCATATCACACTAAAAACCGGCCATTTATGGATTTGACGTATGCTCGGAAGGTGCAGGCCGCGCCTGTTACAATCACATCAAATGCCACAAACACCTCTGCGACTGCTCCCCTGCTGTGGCCAGCAACAAACTTTGCTAGCGGAACAAGCAATGTTTTAACCGGTGGAAATTTTACATACACCAGATGCGGTAAAAATGTCAGACCATACTCTGCAACCGGAACTACTCTGGTCACTGCCGATACCATTCAGTGGACTACAACCCCTACATATAACCGCTTGGAATTTGGTGTGAGGTTTTATCACACCGGCAGGTATTTGGACATTAAAACTGCGAATGGCTTGATGATGGTTAAAGTTGATGGAGAATATACATCGCTAACGCCAATCGCAATCACTGGCATACTGTATAACTACATCGATTTTGGGTCTGTAGCCACCAGGCTTGTTGAGGTAGTTCTTACATCTGGGCTGTTCGGCGGCGTGTATACGGGGGCCACCGATACTATTTCATCAGCCCCAGCAAAGGGGCCGAAAACTGTAATAGTTGGCGATTCGTTTTCTGGTGGAACGGGCACATCAGCCGAGATGGGGCTGCGGGGGGCGTTCCCGGCATGGTTTGCTGATCTGATTGGATGGGATGACGTAATCGTTTCAGGCATTGGATCAACCGGATATTTGGCGGATGCGTCAGGCGTTGCAACCACATACCGCCAAAGAGTGCAACATGACGT
This sequence comes from Melioribacteraceae bacterium, assembly GCA_041674625.1. Classification (GTDB taxonomy): domain Bacteria; phylum Bacteroidota; class Ignavibacteria; order Ignavibacteriales; family Melioribacteraceae; genus BRH-c32. The sequence goes on from JBAYVI010000001.1 coordinate 42,610, forward strand.
GATTGATAACGCCCCAGACGTGATTGTTTTCACAGGTGGATACAATGACAGAGCACAGACAGGGGCGGCTATTTATGCAGAGGCCTGCTTGCTTTTTAAACAGGTACGTGATGCCCTCCCGTTTGCTGAAGTAATTGTTTTCTCACCATTCTGGTACAAGGGATGCACGTCGTTTAAATCAGCGGCTGCTGACATTATACCAATACGTGATGCCCTGAGAGATGCGGCAGCATTGTATAGCTGCCATTTCTGTGACATGCTCGAAATGGATCTGCCTATAGGTACGCCACTGGCTGCTGCTGGGTTGCTGACCTCGAATATCACGGCTGGAGCAACCACGTTTGTTGCTGATACACTTTTCGCAGTGCCTGGAACAGTAACCATCGGTACTGACCGCGTGCGTTATTCATCTGTAAGCGGGACCGGTCCGTTCACCTACACATTACAGAGTGCTGGCACTATTTACCAGGCGCACAGTATCGGCGATGCCGTGACTCCGGTTGGCAACTCATTTTGGACCGGGACCGGAAATGCCGCTGTGCCTACCGGGATAGGCAACTGCGATCTGATTACCACCTCTGCTGTGGATATTCATCCTACCGACACCGGCCACAGGATGATCGGAGAGTATGTGGCGAAGAGGTTGCATGAGATATTGTCACAGTAGTTGTGGACGGTATACGAGGATGGCGACGAGCTACCGTATGTGCCGCAATATATAGACCAAACTATGTGACGGTAGATGATTTATGATATTTTGTCAGATTAAATAATTAAATTATAAGAGGGACAATATATGAGAGTGAGTAGAGAGACAGCAGCATCCGGGGCAATATCACTAACAGTTGATCCTGGTATTCCATTTAGGTTAATAGCCATTAAAGTGCATTTGAGCGCAGTCGGTGGGGCTGGCAATTTAACCGCAACGACAGATTCAATTATCGGGGCTACTTATGACGCAGTATTAACTCTTCAAGATATGACCGCCGTAACAGATTATATTTATGTACCAGACAACCCGATCCCATTTGTAGATGGTGATAAAGTTGTAATTGCATGGGCTAATGCAAGTAATGTTACTTATGGGATAGAAGCGTTTTGGGTTCCAGACAATATATAATCCATGATACTTGAATCTTCCATAAAAAGATTTTCTGGGATATCTTCTGATTCCAAGCCAGATACCGATGTTCCATCTGGTTCTGAATTTTTTGAATTAGACACAGGAAATACTTTTAAATTCCATGATTCATCATGGTACCCATTTGGGATATCGATTAATGATGGTAATGGATTTAATATTGGTATAAATAGCCCATTGCCTACTAATGGAGATTCTGTTTATTATAAAGATATTGATTTAGATAGGTGTAATATAACTGGATGGACAGGGACAGTACTTGATTTATTCACTGGTGTTCATTCTGGTATAGAAAATACAGGTTCTAGTAATCCTAAAACAATTATTATTCATTTTGAAAGAACGATTGAGTTTGGTTCAGTCACCATAGGTAGTGCAGATGGAGGTAATTTTAGTAATGTCAAAGTGACTGTTAGAAATCCAGGTATAATTGAAACGATAGTTGTAGATGAGTCTAGCGATTCCACTAATCTAACAAATAAAACGTATAACTTTGAAGATATACACAGGGTAGAATCATTAAAAATAGAATTTTATACCGCTGATATAGTTGAAGTAACACAAATATTTATTCCAAAAATTAAAACTGTAAAAATTGACCCAAATAATAAAAGTCACCCTATACATTTTATAGATACTGATCATTCTGGAAGAGCTGCTCAGAATTCAATTTTTGGAGATAGGATAGTAGGATGGAAAAAAACTTCAATGGCATTCCAATTTAATTATGGCTTTAGAACAAGAGATTTTACATTAACACAAACAAATGGAGGAACTGTAACTTCTTCTGATAGTGTTATTATATTATCTACAAGTACGAATGTTGGTGGAGTTGCTGCTGCTGAAACAGTAGATTCTTTAAGGTATGTCCCAGGTAATGAAGCGTACGCATTTTTTACAGCTATATTTTCTACTCCAAAGGTAAATTCATATCAAAGAGCCGGGATATTTGACTCTAAAAATGGATTTTTTATCGGGTATGAATGTACTGATTTTAAAATTACTAGAAGAATAAATCAAATTGACTACCCACAAACTATTGATGTTTCAAAAGTTCTACCATTAGAAGCATTTGATCCAACAAAAGGTAATGTATATAAAATAAGTTTCGGATATCTCGGATTTGCAACAATAAATTTTGAAATAATGAATCCAGAGGGAGAATGGAATTCAATTGGGCAGATTGAATTCCCAAATGCATATACTGAGACTAGCATTGCAAGTACAAATCTTCCAATGAGGGGAGAAGTAGGCAATACAGGTAATAATACAGATATTGTAGTTAAAAGTGGAAGCATTACTGCTGGTATTATTGATGGCGGTGATGATGACCCAAGCGCAAGAAGTTATACATATAGCAGGGGAACTGCCACAATATCTGCTGGAGATAACATGTTGGTTGCTTTTAGAAATATAACTACATTTGCAGGTAGAACGAATAGGGTAAAGGCAATAGCGCAACTATTGACTTCTGCGACGGAAGGAACAAAGCCAGTTAGGTGGAAGATTGTTTTCAATCCAACATTTACAAATACCCCAACATGGGCAGCAATAAATTCAGACTCAATAATTGAGTATTCAACAAATGCAACTATAACATTTGGGACTGGAGAAATAGGGACAGAATGGAATATGGCAAAAGCAGATTCATTTTTTGAAGATGTAGAATCTCTTGGAGGGCATATGTATCCTGGTCAAACTGCTGTAGTTGTCGTCAATTCTGCTGGATCAAACGATACTGAATTTTCTATTAGATGGAAGGAGCTATTTTAAATGAAATTAGGATATAGAATTTCTGGGTTACACGTAGAAAATGTTATAGGTAGTATAATTAAATTTTCTATATTTTCTTTACCATTCGCGATTTGGAAAATGTCTGAAGTGTTTATTGTATTTGTTAATATTATAAATTCTTTGAAGTAAGTGAATGATATGGCGATAACTACACTAGATGATATTTTAGAGTTTCTGGATCTGGATACGGCATATTTTGTTATTACGCCATCAAATAATGTATTAAATTTTACTTCATCTTCGGGTGGCCCTGTCGATATCACATTGACAGATGGTAATTATGATGGGGTAACATTGGCCTCTCATTTACAAACGCAAATGAACGCCAATACGACATTAACTGGGACAGGAACAATAACATTTGCTATATCATATAGCACTACAACAAGAAAATTCACAATCAATTCTGGAACTGGCAAAACTGTTGCGTACACTCATACATCTTCTGATGCTGGTTTAACGTTTGGTTTTACAGCAAATAAAACCGCTGCGCAAACCATAGTATCTGACATAGAAGCTGGAGATCCTAGTCAAATTGTATCTAGTATCAAGGATTCTACTGAAACACTCGTTTCGGAATATTGTAATAGGATATTTGAAGAAACATCTTATACTTGTGAGAGATATGACGGAAATAATAAAGGTATTTTAACTCTTAAAAATTTCCCGGTTACAGCGGTAGATAAAGTTTCAATTGGGACTTTAGATGTTATTCAGATTAGCAATTCCAACCAGACTTCTACAGCTTCCGTTTCTGCTACTACTACGGGTCTCAGGCTTGTTTTAGACGGCACGGCGGATACCAGTATTACTTATGCCGCAAACGCGACTATGACGGCTGTAGTAAACGCTGTGAACGCGTTAGGAAATGGATGGGCGGCTAGACTTAATTCTAGTATTTACGGTAATTTTAAATCAACCGAAATTATCCCAAGGTATGGATTGAATGCGATTGATACAAATTGGGTAGATCTGTCGATGGTTGATGACCCATTAGATGATATTGATGTTTACCTTGAAAGAGGGCAAATATTAAAATATGGAGGGTGGCCTAAAGGAACTAGAAATATTTATATAGATTATACTGCTGGATTTACATCTGACAATATGCCGAATGATTTAAAATTAGCTGTAAAAATTCTAGTAAAATTTTTCTATAATAAAATGGATGATGATAGCTATGGAGTGGAAGAGTACAGAGCGCATAATTTATGGGCTTCGTTTAACAAAGAAGAAACAATTCCAAAAGAAGCTAAAATGATATTAATGAGATATAAAAGGTTTCATACATAATGCCTGGACCAAAAGCTACTTTAGAGTTGCAGAGGAAAACTGATGTTAGTGATGGAATGGGTGGTTTTACTTCTGTATGGTATGGTAAGGCAAGCCTAAAGGGTACATTTACTTCAGTTGATAAATGGGAAAAATTTATTGCTGATTCTACTAAGGTGAAATCTACGCATTGGTTCCATGTGAGATACCAGGAAGGAATTGTACCAACTTCAAAAGATAGGTTTAGAAATGGTTCTGAAATTTATGAAATTATTTTAGTTGATAATGTTGCTTTAAAAAATAGATTTTGGGAATTCTTTCTAGCTAAGATAGAATAGGTGGATAATGGCAAGAGTTACCTGGAATAGTAAACAAGTTATAGATTCTATAAAAGCAACTCAATCACAGTCGATGAATGACGCTTGTGAATTTTTAAGTGATAAAATAAAGGATTCCATGAAGCCTGGAACTGGTAGATGGTGGCCTTCTAAAAAGGGCGATGGCTCTTTACACCAAGCTTCGATCCCTAATACAGCACCAGCCCCAGATACGGAAGAATTGAAAAATTCAATTTCTTGGGCGGCATCAACTGGTAGTAGCGGTGGGGGAGAAGGTAGTGAAAAAGTAACCGCACCTTTTTACGGCGCGAATACCAATATCATTGCTGGGAAAATAGGAACAACTAACGGAAAAGGTATTCTCCATGAGATGGCTTGGACGATTGACGGAGCTAAAAGACCGTTTATAAGACCAGCATTCACTGAAAGCGAAGATGAATTAATCAGAATACTTGGGAAAAATAAAATATGAGTATAAGCGAATTAGCAACAGGGGTATATAATTATTCACAAGTAGCGAGTAATTTTAAAACGAGTATCAATGGTAGGGTTTATCAAGTTCGTGCTCCTCAAAATCCTACATATCCATTTGTTATATTCTTCTTCCCTGTCGATACCATTACGCATTTTATGAACGAACAAGCTGTAGCGGCAAATGCAGTATTAAATATTAGTTTACAGTTTAATATTTATTCTCAAAATCAGTCCACAAGTGAAATTAATACCATAGATGGATATTTAACGGATAGATTTGATTTCGCTAACTTAACTGTATCTGGATATTATTGCTTTGATTTGTATAGAACTCATAAAATCCCCCCTATGTGGGTAGAAGACATCCAAGGTTATATTTCTTCCGTAATTTATCAAGTGCAATTACAAAAAAATTAAAGTTTCTGCAATTTTTACCGATAAGCAATTCATGAAAAATATTAAACTTGCAATAGCAGTCCCATTAAGTCATAACAGCGTTCCATTACAGTTCTTCGAGTCATATGTAGCGATGTTGAAGCCATGTAGACATATGTTCATTCATGCTAGTAGCTATCAAGGTGTCGATCATATGCGCAATCAGTTAATTGAAGGAGCAATAGTATACAATTGTTCACATATATTATTCCTTGATGTAGACCATCGGCATCATCCAGAAACAATTACAAAACTATTATCTCATAAATTGCCCATTGTCTCAGGTCTTTCATATATGCGCAATGCTGATTATGAACCATGTATGTTTCGTGGGATGATAAATAAATATGAAACGATTACAGAGTGGGAAGAAAATTCTTTGGTTGAAGTAGATAGTGTTGGCGCTGCCTGTTTATTAGTTGATATGAAAGTATTTAACGACATACAAAGGCCATATTTCAAATTTATGGAAAATCCCGACCCAACTGCAAAATATGGAATAGGAGAAGACGTAGTATTCTGCAATAAGGCAAAACAAGCAGGATATAAAATTTATGTAGACACAAGCTGTACTAATAAACACATTGGACAAATTGAAGTAGATGGAGATATTTATAAAAAATGGAATGGTGCTAATTAATGTTAAACTATAAAGATGTATACAATAAAGTTTATTCTGAAAAAGATGATTATGGAGACATAAAGCATTCAAGGCCAGATTTAAAAGAAAAAGTTATTTTGGACTTTATCGATAACAAAGATGGGACGGTATTGGATATCGGTTCTGGTTCTGGTTATTATTTATCCTCATTGATTAATCATGGAATACACGCCTTCGGTATAGAAGTTAGTGATATTTGCTGTGAAAAATATCTAACAAGCTTACCACATAAATGTACAGATATAATTAAATATTCTAAATTCAATACCACTCCTAAATTTGATTATGCAATATGCAACGATTTTATTGAACATATTTATATTGAAGATTTAGACAGCGTGTTAAAATCAATTGTTAAATTAAGTGGCGATTGTTTATTTGGAATTGCTAATCACAATGAATTTTTGTGCGGTATGCAAATTCACCAGATAGTCCAAGGTGTTAACTTTTGGATTGAAAAACTAAATGAATACTATAAAAATGTAGAATTGGTTTCTATTTTAATGGATTCTAGGTTCTTTTTTGTAAAATGTTCTAACAAAAAAAGATGATATTTCAGAAACTAATGAAGGATTTTATGACGCTATCAAATCAACTAATACTGATGAGACTAATAATTTATCGGGTGAGTTAATTAAATGAAAATTTTGGTCTTAGGTGCTAGTGGGATGCTTGGCAGTTCTATGCTAAATGTAATGAGCGAAAATAAAAAATTAGATGTATTCGGAACAGTAAGGGGAAAATCAGATAAGAAATTTTTTACCCAACAAATCCAAGATAAAGTTCTCCATAACGTAAATATAGAAAATGAAAATACATTAAATGGATTGTTCGTTTCTTTAAAGCCAGACGTAGTTATTAATTGTGTTGGGATAGTAAAGCAAATTGATGACGCGAATAGTCCGTTAAAATCTATAGCTATAAATTCTTTGTTCCCCCATAAATTGAAATCATTATGCGATTCTTTTGATTCTAGGTTAATACATATCAGTACAGATTGTGTATTCTCTGGTAAATATGGGATGTATAAAGAAGAAGATGTCTCTGACTGTACAGATTTTTATGGCAAGACTAAATATTTAGGAGAGGTTATTTCAGATAGATCGTTAACGATAAGAACCTCTATAATTGGCCCAGAGTTAAAAACGAACCATGGATTACTTAACTGGTTTTTAAGTCAAGGAAAAGAATGCAATGGGTATAGCAATGCGGTTTTTAGTGGTTTCCCAACTGTAGTATTGTCCCAGATATTAAGAGATATCATTATTCACGATGAGTCGATTAGTGGGTTATATAACATTGCTTCTGAAAAAATTTCAAAATTTGATTTACTGAGATTAATAGCTGATATTTATAAAAAAGATATTAAAATTAATGACTATAAAGATTTTACAATCGATAGGTCTTTAGATGGTTCTAAATTTAATTTAAAGTCTGGGTACATAACTCCTAATTGGGAAAGCATGATTAATACAATGAGAGGTATTAATGTTTAGTAACAAAACGGTATTAATAACAGGTGGAACGGGATCATTTGGGAGCGTTGTCGCGAAACGGTTACTGACTAACAACGTAAAAGAAGTTCGGATATTTAGCCGCGACGAAAAGAAACAAGAAGATATGAGAATCTCGGTGAACGATGCGAGATTGAAATTCTATATTGGTGATGTCAGAGATTACGGTAGTGTTGATTCTGCGATGATAGGGGTCAATTATGTATTCAATGCCGCCGCACTTAAGCAAGTACCTTCATGCGAATTTTTCCCAATGGAGGCGATAAAAACCAATGTTATTGGTGCCGATAATGTGATGAGTTCTGCAATAAAGAATAATGTAGAGCGGGTTGTTATTTTAAGTACTGATAAATCTGTTTATCCAATTAATGCAATGGGCATGACGAAAGCTATTTCTGAAAAGGTAATGGTCTCAAAGGCGATGAAACAACGTGCTGGAGAAACGGTATTATGTGCTACTAGATATGGTAATGTAATGGCTTCCCGTGGATCTGTAATTCCCTTGTTTGTATCTCAATTAAAAAATAATGAGGAATTAACGGTAACAGACCCAGATATGACAAGATTTCTTATGTCCTTAGACGATTCAATAGATTTGGTATTTTATGCTTTGATAAATGGTGGACAAGGTGATATTTTTGTTCAAAAGTCTCCAGCATCGACCGTGGGTGTTTTGGCCCAAGCATTAAAAGAAATGTTTGCAAAAGATAATAATATAAAAATTATTGGAACTCGACACGGAGAAAAATTATTTGAATCACTTATTTCAAGGGAAGAGATGGTAAGAGCCGTTGATCATGGGGATTATTATTGTATTAATCCGGATAATAGGGATTTAAATTATAATAAGTATTTCGATTCAGGAAATACGAATATTGATAAGATACAAGATTACACTTCACATAATACTACTAGATTGAGCATTGAAGAAACTAAAGAATTGTTGTTTTCATTGGATTATATTAAGGAAGAGTTGAATGCTTAAGGTGATGACAATTGTTGGGACTAGGCCCGAATTAATAAAAATGTCTAGGGTTATAGATAAATTAGATAAAAATACAAATCATATTTTAGTACATACTGGTCAGAATTATGACTATGAGTTGAATCAGATTTTTTTCGACGAACTTAAAATAAGAAAACCAGATTATTTTTTAGAAGTTGCTGGTGAAAATACAGCACAAACGATAGCAAACATTATCGAAAGAACAGATAAGGTAATAGAGGCAGAAAGTCCAGATGCTTTTGTAATATACGGAGATACCAATTCGTGTCTTTCTGTAATTTCAGCCAAAAGGAGAAAAGTGCCTGTATTCCATATGGAAGCAGGCAATAGGTGTTTTGATCAAAGAGTTCCAGAAGAATTAAATAGAAAGATAATAGACCAGTTATCTGATATTAATATTGTTTTATCTGATAGAGCTAGAGAAAATCTTGTACTAGAAGGAATAAGACCAGAAACTATATTTAAGTCTGGTTCTCATATGAAAGAAGTTTTAGATTACTACATGTCTGATGTGTATAGGTCAGACGTACTAAATAGATTAAAATTAAAAAGTTCAAGTTATTTTGTGTTTAGTTTTCATAGGGAAGAAAATATTGACGACATAGATAATTTAAAAACTATAATTAAATCGATAAAGGCAGTATCTGCAACATATAACCTCCCTGTTATAGTATCCACTCACCCTAGAACAAAGAAAGCATTAGATGATTTAAATATTAGTACAGATGAAAAGATTATTTTTAGTAAGCCGTTTGGGTTATTTGATTACATAAAGTTGCAAATCAATGCAAAATGTGTTGTCTCAGATAGCGGTACAATAACAGAAGAGAGTTCTCTACTCGGTTTTCCTGCTGTTACTATTAGGAATACTCATGAAAGGCCAGAGGGAATGGATAATGGTGTTTTAATCATGTCTGGTGTAGATACTGGGTCAATAATGGATTCGGTAGATGTTGCTATAAAATGCGGCAAGCCACATGCGATTGATGAATACAATAAACAAGATGTATCTACCCATATATTAAAATTGATATATAGTCATACTGGATACATTAATAGAACCGTATGGCATAAATAATGATAACGGTTAATGTGTTATTAGTGAAGCAATGAAAAGAATACCTAAGATAGTTCATATGTATTGGGACGGAACACCTATGTCTAAACTACAGACTTTTACTGTAACTTCTTTTTGTAGGTTAAATCCAGATTGGAAAGTAATAGTACATCTTGATAAATTAAGGTATCGTGGGAACAATAAATATATACCTTCCTATGTACGAGAAGATTATTTCCATATAGTGAAGGATAATAAACAAGTTAATATAGATGAAGTAAATCTTTCTGATTATGGCGTCAGTGGAGATTTACATCCGATATTAAGATCAGATATATTGAGGTATCATTGGCTATATAATGAGGGAGGTGTTTGGTCAGATTTTGATGTTATTTGGTTAAAACCTATTCATTATTTAAGCACTATAGCTGGAACTGATTCATTTGGGGTTACTTTATGCATGTACGATGGGAAAAAGAAACATCATAATGTAAGTGTATTGGTCAGTTCCAAAGGCCACGAATTTTATAGGTATGCCATATATTTATGCAATGAAATAAAAAATAAAATAACAGAAAACCCGGACCATCAGGAGTTCGGGAATTCAATTTTTAATAAAGCATTCCCTAAGCCTGAAGACGCCTTGAGTAAATTCCCAGATATGATTAATTTAAAATATGAAACATTTTTCCCGTATTCTATTTTTAATATGGACGCGCTGTATTTAAGTACGGACTTAACGTATATAACAGACTCGGTTATTGGTGTACATTGGTTTAACGGCCACAAGTATAGTAAGGACTACGTAAATAACAATGGTTTCAGTAGAGATTGTAGTATGACAGAAATCATTAAAAATGAGGGTTATAATGACTAAAAGAAATATTTTTTTATTTAAGGCAGAAGGAAAAGAAAATTTCGGAGAATACTTATGTAAGAGTGTTATACAAAAGATGGGGTTTGGACTTAATAATTATTCTAATGTTAACCAGATAACAGAACCAATTGATTATATAATGACTGGGATAGGTGGATTTCTAAACAATGAAATCCATTCTTTATATTTAACTAAAGCCAAGAAGTGGTATGTGTGGGGTAGCGGAGTTCATTGCATTCCTTTACCTTGGCATAAATTATCGGAAGACATCATAAAGAACAAATGTATTATAACTGCTTTAAGAGGTCCGATGACCAGGGATTATTACGGGATCAAAGATGATATTACACTAGGTGATGCTGGCTACTTAGCTTCTTATTTTTTTAAATTCCCAGTAAATGAGAAGAAGAAGAATGTACTCATTAATCATCATTATGATAATGTTAAAAAACCGATGAAAGGAATAGATATTCATATATCGTCTTTGATGGACTCAGACATTAATGGTTCTTTTGACAATCAGTTTAAATACATATTGAATAGTATATGTAACGCAAATATAGTAATGACTAGCTCTATGCACGTAGCTATAGTTGCTTATTCTTATGGTATTCCCTTTGCAATGGTAGCCAAGAGAGAGACTGATTTAGTTAAAGAGTGGAAGTGGCATGATACATTATTGAATATGGGCATAACAAAGAAAATAGTATTGTGTGAGAGTATAGAAGATGGTTGGGCTTGGTGGAACAGTGTTCAGAAAGATATACGTCCAATTACTAAAGAATATCAGGGAACAATAATAAAGGCATTTCCCGTAATACTATGAAGTGTTATTTAGCATATTCAGCAAATCCAGATGTAAGACATAAAGCGTCAACTGGGGGATTTTGCAAAGAATTTTTACGTTTTTGCATAGAGGGGAAAATAATAGATAAGTCAATACTAACAATTCTTGGAGAAGGAGAAGAAGCTTTAATCCCAAGAACTATAATTACTGATGATATAGAGAAGATAATGTCTACGAAGAGTAATTCTATATATGATAAAACTAATCCATTATCCATTTTATCTAGTTTGAATAAAAACGAAAGTTATATTTTTGTAGGTTTGCCATGTCATATTTACTCAGTTAAAAAATATTGCAGCAAACACAATATCCGAATTATAACAATATCTTTATTCTGCAATCATACATCAGACAATAAATATTATAAAAGTGTTTTAGATAAAGCAAACCTGAGTGAAATAGATGTAAAACATTTCGAATATAGAGGATCTGGATGGCCTGGGTTTGAAAAAATAATTACCAATGAAGACCAGGAAATTAAGATTGACCATATAGAGGGATGGGATAATTATGTAAAAAAATATATGCAAATGCTACCAAAATGCAAGGTGTGCACCAGAATGATTTCGGAAGAAGCAGACATATGTGTTGGCGATGCATGGATGCAAAAAGTATTAAATAACGATAGCAATGGAACTAATATGGTTGTGGCGATGACCACAACAGCGGATAAACTTGTAATGGATTGTTGTAAAAGTGGATATATTCATATTGAACATTTAGATATATCTGAATTTGAGGCCCAGAATAATAGGTCTGTTAAAATTAAGAAAGATAGAAGAGAGGCTTATGAATAGCTGGAGTATGTCGATCCCTAAGGTTCTCAATTTGTATTGGGGTAAAAATAAACCATTATCTTTTATGAAGTACCTGACCGCTTTATCTTTTGTGAAACATAACCCAGATTGGGAGATAATAGTTTATTACCCATCTGTGGTAGAAAGTAAAATATTGTGGGATAGCAATGAACAAAAAGAATATAATTATGATGACATTGATTATTTTGATAGATTAAGTAATATTAAAAATTTATCTTTAAGGAAAACCGAGTTTGGTGAATTTTCAAACTTATCAGAAGTACATAAATCAGATCTCATTAGGCTTAAAATATTATCAACATCAGGTGGGGTTTGGTCAGATTTTGATATTTTTTATACAAAATCGATTAATGAATTCGATCTAAATAATACTGACAATAAATTAAAAGATACATTTGTTTGCTTCACTAGTTATCATAGTATCGGGTTTTTAATGAGTTCTGGGAATAATAAATTCTTTGAAGAACTATATAAAATGGCAATATATAATATAAAAAATGCTGAAAATCTACAATACCAAAATTTAGGTAGGGATTTATATAATTATTTTTTTAAATATAATGATTATAAAGCGATTAATTATTCAATTAAATTCAATTGTAACATTGCAAACATTACATTTGAAACGGTATATCCACTACAATGGAACCAGATAGATTTAATATTTGGCGATAACAAACAGCGATTACCAGAAAATACAGTTGGCGTACATTGGTTTGCTGGATCTCCAATAACATCTAGTGTAGAGAATAAAATTACAGAAGAAAATATCCACCTTAATAAAGATAAATTCCTTCTAAAACTAATGTGTGAATTACTTGAAGAAATATAGTATTGTGTTTCCTTATTATAAAAGATCTAGTCAACTCCATAATTCACTTATTTCGTTCCAACATCACTATAAAGATAGAAATGATTATGAAGTAATTGTCGTTGAAGATATTAAAAACTATAATAATGCAGAAGAACACGAAAAACTATTAAAAGTATTAAAGTTTTATACACAAAATGCCGATAAGGTAGTTAATATAAAACTGATAAAATCGAGCTTTGAGAATTGTTATAATCCAGCTCCTTTATTTAATTTAGGAGTGAAAAACGCTAGTGGCGAATATTTAATTATAACAAATCCAGAGATATTCCATAAAGATAATATATTGAGTGCATGTGATGATATATTGTCTAAATACGATGACCATTATATAGTATTTTCTTGCCTTAATGTTGATGAGTATCCTAAAAGTGTATCTGATTTTGATGAATTTACTTTTAAACCAAAAATGTGGTATCAACATTTAAAATATAGAAATGCTTTATTCCATTTCTGTTCCTGCTTGTCGAAGAGACAGTATGAAGAAATTGGGGGATTTGATGAAATATATTCATTAGGTATTGCATACGATGATGACGATTTCAGAGAAACAATAAATAAAGCAGGGATTCAATTCATAGCAACTGATTCATTTTTAACATTGCATCAAGATCATGGAAGTGTGTTTGATAAATTGCCTGATTATGAAAAGAGATTGAATAGAAATAAAGCGTTGTATTATTTGAAGAAGCAAAATAAGTCAAGTGAGTATATTAACCAATTTTTAGGAGAGAATTTTGGTGGATAAAGAGAACATCCGTTTGGGAATTGGGCTTCCATTGGTAGACGACAAGGTACACACTGCATTTTTAGATTCCTTTGTGATGATGAAGAAGCCAAATTTCGTATATATTAGGCCAACATTCCCATCAATGCAGATTGATGTAATTAGAAATCAATTGGTTAAGCAAGCATTAGAATCTGGTTGTACTCATTTGTTGATGCTAGATACGGATCAGGTATACCATGACCCAGATATGATTAGTAAAATGCTGGAACACGATAAAGATGTTGTATCAGCTATCGTACATAGGCGCTATCCTGGCTTTGATCCCATCACTCTAAGGGGTGAACCTGGGAAGTACTTAATGGTTCCAGATGAAGAAATTTTAGCAGCAAGAGAATTAGATAACCACCTAATTGAAATAGACGCGACAGGTGGAGGTTGTTTACTTTACAAGACTGAAGTATTTTTAAAAATCCCGCCAGCTTGGTTTGAATTTTCAAGAACTGAAGGCGGCGATGTCATAGGAGAGGATGTAAATTTTTGTTATAAATTGAAGCAAAATGGATATAAGATATATTGTGATACGTCTATTGATATTGGGCATTTAAGCAATTTAGAAATAAATTGGGCGACATATCGGCTTTACGGCCACTTAAAGAAACTACAAAAAGAAGATGAAAATAAGAAATTATAAATAAGCAATTATAAATAAGCAGGAGGTATAAATATGGCACAAGCATATGCTGGACGTGAAACACAGGTAACATTGAATGGTGGCACAATTAGTCTTTTAGGGTCTTGGACTCTTAATGGGCAGGAAGTTGAGCTTTTGGAGCAAACTGCTTTCGGAGACACCTATCGTCAGTTTTTGCCCGGTTTGAAGAGCGGAGGCACTATTTCTTTTAACGGTTTGTACGATGGCACCGATACTGCGGGCCAAACCGCCCTTCGGAATTATAACGCTAACAATACTAGCGTGACTGACATTAAGTTATACGTGGATGATACCAGCTATTATACGCCGAGTACCACAAATCCATTATCATATTGCTGGGTGACTGGCTTTGATGTTGGCTCTGAGGTCGGTGGCTTAGTCACTGCTACATTTTCACTCGCCGTGTCTGGCAAGATGGTACTCGTATAATAAATTAAATAATTGTGGGATAGGACGGCCATCCGATAAGCATAGACCTAGCTATGTTTCCCACTCTTTACAATTTCTAGGTTTCTGCTAGGAGAAAATATGGAAGAATTAAGGTTTTGTGAATGCAATTGTGGTGAGAGAGTTAAAAATAATAGGTATCGATTTTTATCGGGTCATGCTAAGAATCTAGCTAACCAAGAACCTCCGTTGTGTGCTTGTAATTGTGGGCAGAGAGTTGAATTTGATCATTGGAAAAATCGGTGGAATAAATTTGTAAATAATCATTACGTCCCTACAGAACAAGCAGTAAAAAATATTTCAAAAGCGAAAATTAAAAGTAACGAAACCAAAAGAATGAATAGGATAAAGGAATTGGGCCATCCTCCTGATTGCGCCTGTGGTTGTGGTGGAAAAGTATCGATGAATAGGAATCATTCAAAGTGGAACGATTATTTAGTTGGTCATTTCCCAAAGGTTAGAAAAGTATCAGAAATTACTAAACAAAAGTTATCTGATATTGGGAAAGAGTTGGTCGGAGAGAAAAATCCATTTTACGGGAAATGTCATTCAAAAGAAACTAAAGAAAAATTAAGTCTATTAGCTATTGCGATGGGAAAGACAGGAGAAAAAGCTAATAATTGGAAAGGTGGAATACACCCGATCTACCAGACAATAAGAAATTGTGAAAAATATCAATATTGGAGACTTAAAACATTCACCAGAGACGGGTTCGCTTGCCAAGAATGTGGAGACACAAAATCCAGGTTTAATGCTCACCACATATATCAATTTAAGCAAATTTTAGATGATTATAATATTACCACTCTTGAACAAGCCATAGCATGTGACGCTTTATGGGATATAGATAATGGAATCACACTTTGTAAGGAATGTCATAAAGAATTGCATAAAGCCATGAATAAGGCACTACGTAGAAAACAAAAGTTGCTTAAGACTATCAATTAAAAATTTTACCAAGTATTTAAGTATTCAGTTAAGAAACTATCTAACCAAATATCTAAACATCGTTAATAAGTACCTAAAGAGTAACCACAACTTAGGAGACCGCCTTGCATAATGTAAAAATTACATTAAAAAACGGTTCTAGTACTACTGGAATCGTAGAAGTAGATGGTAAAATTATGAAATGCAAGAGGGTAGAGTTCAAGGCTGATATTAATGATACTCCTACTGTAATACTAACCATAGTACCAAACATTGTTGAAATCAAAGCAGATGCTTTTGTTTTAGAAGACACTACATCTATGGGAGATGAGTGGCGTAGTTTTAAAAAATATGATGGAGGTAATGAATAAATGACATGGGATCTCGAAAATATTAATCCAAGCGTCAGGCACAACTTCAACGACGATGAGTACGTAGATTTTAGATTGGTTAGTGATGAGAAGATGCAGGAAATCCGCAAAGAAGTTGGCCTGAAAACAAAGCAGCGTTATATTCCTAATCCGAATACCAAACGCATGGATGTAGTACAGGATATGGACTTCAACGATGATCTAATGACTAAGTTCAATGATGCCATTATTTGTTACCAGATTGATAATTGGAATCTTAAACAACCTACTGGATTAGAAATTCCATGTACCGATGAGAACAAGAAGAAGTTGTACTATGGCTCTCCGGTTTTCTCTAAATGGGCGAATAATTGTTTAGCTAAGATGCAGTCAAAGGTTGATGAAATTGAGGAAGTAGAAGTAAAAAACTAATCAGCTACATGGAGAGGATTGAGAAAAAGCCTAGATGTAGTACTTGCAGGAAATTGAAACAGCATCGGAACTCTCCTCCACCGTGTAGCGAATGTGTGCCAGAATTATATGAAAGTAACCGAGACGCAGCTAAGATTTGGAATCTAGTGCAAGATCAACGGATTTGGGTTGGTGGCGGGATGGGGGAACCAATTTCTGTAGCTCTTGAGCAAGCAGCGTTGTGGAAACTTTTAGATGAATTCAAAGTACAAGATAGAATAAAAACGTTTATTAAAGTCCTGAAAGTGTTTGAACATTTTCATGGAATAGAGATGAGGCAAAGAGCTATGAGGAATTCTAAGTAGTGATTAAGTTTGGTGAGTTTCCATGATTAAATTAGGTGAGATTTTTGTCTCTCTAAAGCTGGACTATTCTCAGTATGCTTCTGATTTAAAAAAACAGGAGCAAGCGGCGCTGACTTCCGCCCAGAGGATTGAGAAAGCGAATGTTTCCTCTAATCAAAAAATTGTTCAATCGCAAGTTGATTCCGGCTCTAAACAACTATCGGCATACGATAAATTCATCGCAGATAAAGATAGATTAACTCAAAGGTCTGCTGCTGCTATGATAGCGACTCAAGACAAAGCTGCCGCTGCAATAATGAGCAATAATGTAAGGCAAGATGCATTGTTGCGAAAGGTGTCAGACGATTATACTTCTTATGATGCCAAAGCTCAATATACCAGGACGCAGTTGGCACAAAAAGCTGCTGCTGCACAGCTACAAATAGATGAAAAACTAAATGCTTCTATTCTGGCTTCAAAAAAAGCATTAAATCAACAGAGATTAAAAGAAGAATCTGCCGCAGCAAAGGGAGACGAAACCAGCTTTTTTGCGAAAAACGTTGAGGCGTTAACAAAACGTATTCTAGTGACATCTGCCGCATTGACTATTTTTTATGGCTCTATGAGGGCTATTCGTGCTGAGTTTATGGCTGGATTGGCAGCAGTAGAAGACTATGAATTAAAAGTCGCATCAATGTCTGCTTTCTTGACTACCTTTAGTAAAAATCTCACAAAGACAAATGCATCTGAAGTCTATCGACAATCTAATGCCGAAGCGCAAAAACTTGTCCAAACTATGGAAATATTGGACGCTAGGACTATTGCATCTGGTAAAGATTTAACCACAATGGCCGAGCAGTTTATTAAGGGCGGAATCAAGATTGATACCCAAAATAAAGCCGCCATGGACGGATTTGTAAATATTGCTAACGCCTTAAAATTATTAACAAAGGGGCAGAACCAAGAAATCCAAATGCGCCAAGAAATCAGGGCGCTGTCTCAAGGGCAAGTAAGAGACCAAAATATTCTTGTTCAGACATTGAAAGGGATTGATCCGCAAATTAAAGAACATATAAAACTGTGGAAACAACAAGGAACCGTTCTGGAAAATGTTGGCATTCTATTGAAGGGTTTCGGCCCTGCTGCAAAAGACTTAGGCAATACTTGGGCCGTTGTTGGTAGTACGATGGAAACGATCCACAATAGAGTTTTAAGGGATGCTTTTAGACCGACCTACGAATCTCTAATCGAATCCGCCAAGGCATGGAATGCTATGTTGATGAATGTAGACGGGACATTGACGAACTTTGCGAAAACACTAAGTTTTGTTATCGGGTTTATTTCAAAGTTCGTGGAGAATTTTGTCACAATGGTTGCTATAATTACCCCAATAGCTGCAATAGTTGGTCTTATTGCAGCGGCATTCGGAGTGTTGAACTTTGCGATAAGTGCCTTGACTATAACTATGTTGGCGAATCCGTTGACTGCTGGTTTGGTTGTGGTGACAATGGCATTAACCGCTAAAACCGTATATGATTTGGCAAAATCACAAGATTCCCTTAATGATAAAACAAAAGAGCTTACGAATTCAACTTATGGATTAAACCAAGAAATAAATAAAACTGGATCGTCTAGTAAAAATAATGGACTGCTTGCCTTCTTGGATGAAGCGACAAAGAAGGCAAGCACATTATACACTGAACTAAATAAATTGAAAGGCATAGACGTTAGAGGAATTGGAGGTATGGATAAACCACAAGTACCTCTCATAAGTAGAGACGTAAGTTTGACTTCTGGCACACAAACTGCTCAATTGGCAACAGCTAGGGGCGAAGTGGATAAAGAAGAATTAGACAATGGTATAGAATCACTCAAAAAATTAAAGTTGCAATTATCAGACCAAAATGCGCTATATGAGAAAAATAATGAATCCTCAATGAAATATAGGTTGTCGCTTGGGGATTTAGCAAAAACAATTAGGGATTTAGAATCTACGGGGCAAAAAACTACGGCTGATGCATGGAAACGTTCTCTTTTAATGGAGGCAAGGACTAAAGATGAATTAGAAGCAAGAACTAAAGCCAATAAAGACGCAGTTTCTGCCCAAGAAAAAGCAGACCGAGATAGAATACAATCATTAGAAAGGTATGAAGATTTAAAAAGAAGTCTTTACAAAGAAGAAAAAGATAGATTAGAAAAATCTTCCAAAACAGCAGACGATTATTTCGGTAAGCTTCAGAATAAATTAGAATCGCTAGAAGCATCACCAGGAGAGACCGAACAATTATTAAATTGGGAAGATAAATTTACGGAAGCAATGTTTGCTGCTGGTAATTCTGTTTCAATAACTTCGGAAGAGCTTGATAAATTATATGAAAAAATGGCAAAATTTGATGAAACGATGGGCAAAACAAAAGCAAAGTTAGGCCAAAAAGAAGTAAAAGATTCAAATATCAGAACAGATAAATTAATGGAGCAAATCTTTCCTAATCAAAAGAGAGAATTAAAGGGAGAGACATTAAAAGATAAATTAGATAAAGAAAAAGCGTTATGGAACACATATACTGAAGAGCAAAAGAAACTCTCTGAAATGACGGAAGAAGATTGGACAAAAGCATATGATGGTATAGCTGCTCAACAAGATACTTTTTTTAATGGAGCAAGAGATGGATTCGATAAATATGCAACAAACACAACTTCTGCTTTTAAAACTGCGTCAGATTCTGTTCAACGAGCCTTTAAGGGTATGGAAGACGCATTAGTCGAATTTGTAAAAACTGGTAAAATTAGCTTTACCGATATGGTTGATAGTATGGTGAATGATCTAATTAGATATCAAGTTCAACAAAGCATTACTACCCCATTAGCAGAAGGTTCTAGTTCGTTGTTAGGATTGGCAGGAGCCGCGATAGCTAGTTATTTCGGGGGGGGCGGAGGTGGCACGCCAGAAGCATTTTCCCAAGTAAGTTCCTATGATTCGATGGTCGGCACTTCACAACCATTTTCTATGGGATCAGCAAATGGCAATATCTTCAACCAAAGTGGATTCCAAAAATTCGCTAATGGAGGAGCATTTACTAATTCAGTGGTCTCTAAGCCTACCATTTTCCCATTCGCCAATGGAGTAGGCTTAATGGGCGAAGCTGGTCCAGAAGCGATTATGCCACTAAAGAGAACCTCCAGTGGGGCGTTAGGTGTAGTCTCTGAAGGTGGTGGAGCTGTTACAAATGTAATTATAAATAATAATACCTCTGCAACAGCAACCACTTCTGAAACACAGAATTCTTCCGGGGGAAAAGATATAACAGTAATGATTGATGAAGTAGTTGGCAACTTGATAATGTCTGGAAGGGGTAAGACTAATAAAGCTATGCGCTCTACATTTGGCGCTAATCCGATATTGGCTGGGAGATAAAATATGGCTACTTGGCCTGCAACATTACCACAATTACCTTTAGAAGCAGGGTATTCTGAGAGCACAATAGATACGTCCATTAGAACATCTATGGACGTTGGCCCAGCTAAAGTTAGGCGTAGGATTTCTGCCGGGACTAGAGATCACCAAATGCAATTTATCATGACATCTGCCCAATTGTCAGATTTTAAAACATTCTACGAAACTACCTTATTATCTGGCTCATTATCTTATACTTGGGATCATCCAAGATCAGGGACAAATTATTCATGGAGGATAAAAAAAGCGCCTCAATGGTCTAAACAAGGAGCGTATTATATTGTTCCTCTTGAATTAGAGCAGATACCATGAGTCGTTCTACATCTGCTACGTTTAGGGACGCTGTATATCGCCCAGAGACTGGTGAGGTTTATGTTTTATTATTAACTGTTAATCACGATGATTTAACAACGCCGATTAGAGTTTCTACTGATAATAATGATACATTTACTGTAGATAGCACAACGGTAAGGGGTACTATATCAAATGGAAATAATTTTATTTATCTTCCAATGGAGATAACATTGCCTGATGATAGTGATGAGTCTATATCACAGGCAAAAATATCTATAGATAATATAGATAGAGATATTTTAAGAAGTATAAGGTCACTTGAATCTCCTCCTACTGTTTCAATTCAGGTTGTGTTGGCATCTTCTCCAAATACATACGAAGCTCAATTCAATAACTTTGTTTTGAGAGACGTAACTGCTGATTCTTTAGTAATAAGCGGAACCCTATCATTGAGTAATTTTCTTAATGAGCCTTTTCCAGGTGGGACAATACTTCCATCAAACTTTCCTGGTATTTTCTAATGATTGAAATAGATGTTAGCGAATATTGTGATGTGCCATTTTTAGAGAAAGGTCGGTCTATAGAAGGTTGGGATTGTTGGGGGCCTGCATATATCATTTATAAAAACAGACTAGGGATAGAGCTTCCTTTATATACAGATAGATATAAAAACACTGAAGATGAGAAAGAACTTGGGCGTTTAATAGGAAAAGAAAAATTGATGTGGGAGGAGGTTGATAACCCCGAGCCATATGATTTAGTTAATTTGAGACTAAAGAACCAGCCAATGCACGTTGGTGTTTGTATTGGGAATGGTAAATTTTTGCACTGTATGGAAAACGTAGGAACAACGGTAGAGAAATTAAAATCATTAACTTGGAGAGACAGAATAATTGGATTCTATCGTTACTCAAAATAAAGTATCCGTAATTGCGTGTAAAAATCCGCTTACTATGCAAAAAACTGATTACGTTTTTTGCGAAGGGTTGACTATTGCCCAAATGCTGGAAGTAGTCAATATCCCATATTATGTTAGTGTATTGGTTTCTATTGACGGAGTTCCCGCCCCAGCAGATCAGTATAAACATATTATCCCGGCAAAAGGTTCTTTGGTTACAATGAGGACTGTTCCTACTGGTGGCGGTGGGAGTAAAAGCCCATTGAGAACGATTTTAACTATTGTTGTTATTGCCTTGGCGACTATAACCCAACAACATTGGGTCACTGCTGGATATATAGGTGGTGCTGCCGGGGCCTACGTCGCTGCCGGGGTCGTGATGACGGTAGGCATGTTGATAGTCAACGCCATCGCACCTCCCCCAATTCCTTCATCTCTTTCAGGTTCTCAACAAACATATAAAGATTCTCCTTCTTATGCTTTGTCTGGTGCAAGAAATACAATATCTCCATATGGTGTAATCCCTATGTTATTAGGGAGACATAGAATTACACCCCCATATGGTGCATTGCCATATACAGAAAATTTAGGAGATGATCAGTTTCTAAGATGCCTATTTTGTAACGGATATGGGAGGCTAGTATATTCAGATCATAAACTTGGTGAGACACCAATAGCCTCATTTTCCGATGTGGAGATAGAAACAAGAGATGGTAGCGACAGCACGAACACATCATTGTATCCAGGCGATGTTTTTCAGCAGGATTTAGCAGTTACATTGGTACAATCAGAAAGTTGGAGCGTAAGGACAACGCAGCCGGATACAACGAGAATATCAGTTGACGTAACCTATCCTAGGGGTTTAGTGAGTTTTAATGATGATGGTTCAAGAGCAACTGTTACATCTCAGCTAGAATTTCAATATGCAGTCAAAGATTCAGGAGTATGGCATGGTAGCGTTAGTGGTGTGTCGTTCGTAAGCCGTAATATATCTGGGTCTTATTATACAGATCCATTACAAGAAAGGAAAGATATCCTTATAATGGATAAAATATCTGGGACGTTATCCATTATAAGTGGTCAGGTAGGGTATCCTGGTTCGTATTGGCCAGCTTTGTCGCCAACAATACCAAGCTGGGCCGAAGGACTTGCAAGCTGGGATGTTGGCGAGTCGGCTATTTCCGCATTTACAGATATAAGAAAGACATCATTTGTAACTGCGGGGTATTTTGTCCCATCTCATATTTCTGGATTAGCTTTTTCTGTAGGAGCTGGTGTTTTAGTTTCCGATTTCTTTAATATCTCTGGAGCAACAACATCAATTATAAGGAGAACTCTGTCTATCCCAGTTTCGGCTGGACAATATGATGTAAGGATGAGAAGGGTTTCTGCCGACACAAGTTCCGATAGGATTTTGGATGATGTTCAATGGACAGCTCTAAGATCATTTCAAACTGGTAGTCCGATTCTAGAACAAAATATGGCTAGGACCGCTTTAAGGATAAGGGCTACTGATCAATTAAATGGAGCTATTGATAATTATAATTGCATAGCACAGTTGATTTGCCCTGATTATGATGTGACCACAGATACATGGATAACTCGCCCAACATCAAACCCTGCATCTTTATATAGATATGTATTGCAAGGTCCAGCAAATAAGAGACCATTGGTGGATTCCGAAGTTGATCTGGACATATTGGCGGAATGGCATGGTGTTTGCGAAAGCAATGGATTTTCTTTCAATCACTATTTCGATTATAGGACAAGTGTTGATGCCGTTTTGCAAATGGTTGCTGCCGCCGGAAGAGCCGCTCCTGGCTATGTGGACGGGAAATATGCTGTAGTAATGGATAGGATACAATCAAATATTGCACAACATTTTACCCCTAGGAACTCTTGGGGGTATTCTTATAATAAAGCATTTTTAGACAGACCGCACGCTTTTAGAGTCAAATTTTGGAACAAAGACGCTGATTGGAGAGAAGACGAAAGAATAGTTTATGATGATGGATATTCTGAGGCTAATGCTACTTTATTTGAAGAAATGTCTCTGCCTGGAATAAATACTTCCGCATTAGCTTGGAAACACGGTAGATATCATATAGCCACTGCTAGGCTTAGACCAGAAAGACATACATTTAATTCTGATTTCGAATATCTTACATGTACTAGGGGAGACAGAATAAAATTTACAAATGATGTTATTTCTGTCGGTCTGGGTTACGGGAGAGTAAAAAGCTATACTGATGATGGGACGAATGTAACTACCGTCACGGTTGATGAAGAATTATCAATGGAATCTGGGAAAACATACCAATTCAGAATAAGACAACATGATGGTGATTCATTAGAAATACCATTAGTCACTTCAGTCGGAACAAGTGATACATTCACTGTTAATATGACCCTCCCGATTGCAAATGCTCCTGATATAGGAGCCATTATGATGTATGGAGAAACGGAATCAGAATCAATTGATCTTATAGTAAAAGATATATCTCCCCAATCAGATTATACTGCTCAATTAACGTGTTTGTCTTATGCACCAGAAGTTCATAGTTCAGATACTGGGACTATTCCTTCATTTTCTACGAATATAACTATCCCAGTAGACAGGGCATCTGTTTATATTCCTCAATTCACATTAAGGTCAGATGAATCTACACTAATAATTATCGGGAATACTTTCGTTCCGAGGATAGTGGCGACATTTCAGAGTCAAGTAGTTCCACCTGGACTTATAGACAGTATAGAAGTCCAGTATAGATTGAAGGGAACTCAAAACCCTTGTATTTCTGTATTTTCTATAAATAATGATATTTCTCTTGAAGACGAAATATTCCAGGGGAAAACTTATACTATCCAAGCTAGATATCATATAGACGGGAAGGCTGGACTTTGGAGTCCATGCCAAACACATACGGTTGTGGGGTTGTCCACAAATCCATCAGATGTTGAAAATTTTAATGTAAATATTTTAGGGCAAACTGCTTATTTGTCTTGGGATGCGG
Organism: Melioribacteraceae bacterium; assembly: GCA_041674625.1. Classification (GTDB taxonomy): domain Bacteria; phylum Bacteroidota; class Ignavibacteria; order Ignavibacteriales; family Melioribacteraceae; genus BRH-c32. Next base: position 67,296 of record JBAYVI010000001.1, read on the forward strand.
TGACAGACTCTGATTTGTCGCATTATATTATAAAATTTTCAACCGCTGTGGCTGGCGCTACTTGGGGTAGTTCAGTTTCTTTGGTTGAAAAAATAGGAAAACCAAACACAAGTATTTCTGTCCCTGCAATGACTGGGAGTTATTTAATTAAGGCTGTCGATTTTTCTACTCCAGCTATAGAAAGTATTAACGCTACGGTTATTTCTACAACTGTTCCAGGATTGGAAAATTTAAATGTGGTTAGTACACTTACAGAACACTCTTCATTTTTAGGTACAAAAACTAATTGTGAAGTTGTAGGATCAAACTTAAGATTATCATCTGTAGATACATTATCTGATTGGACAACACTATCTTCGGTTAGAAATTTGTATTTTGGAGTAAATGGGATTAATACTTCAGGAATGTACGAGTTTTATAACTCACAAGACTTAGGAGACGTTTATTCTAGTAGATTATCAGCAACAATGTTAGTAAGTGGAAATAATATAGCAAATTTTATGTCTGGTTGGCTAGCTCTTTCTTCTGTCGAGAGTTTGTCTGGGACAGATCCTTCAATGTGGGCTGCTTATTTAGAATTGAGGACTACTAATGATGACCCATCCGCCACTCCTACGTGGAGTGGGTGGCAACCATTTATAGTAGGAGACTATTTAGCTAGGGCGTATGAATTTAGGTTGAATTTAATTTCTACGTCTTCATCAATAACGCCAGACGTGTCATCATTATCGGTCAGAATAGATATGCCAGACAGGGTATATGGAGATGATGATGTTGTTTGTCTGAACACTGGACTTTCTGTATTATTCTCTCCGGCATTTAAAGAAAAACCAGCCATCGCTGTTTCTGGGCAAAATATGGGAACAGGTGATTATTATGTTATATCAAATCAGTCTGCTTCTGGATTTGATATAACTTTTTATAATTCTTCGGCAGTTGGGATAGAAAAAACATTTGATTTTGTTGCTAAGGGTTTTGGGTACGTTAATTAAAGGAGGTTTTGAATGAGTCAATTCACACATGGGGTAATCAATCCAGATACAGAGACTGGGACCCAATTAGCACTTGATTTAGCAAGTGAAGAGTCGTCGCAAAATACAAATCATAGTGGTGCTTCTAGGCCATCTTATGCTGTAACAGGTATGATTTGGATTAAGACAGTTTCGGGAACGCTGCATGAAATATACTATTTTGATGGGACTGATGATATACTTGTTGGGTCAATAAATCCTACGACTAATACGTGGGGGCAAACATTTACAGGCCTCGTTAATTTAGCTGCTGGGGCAGACATAGCCTCCGCTGCCACTATTGACCTCACGGCTGCCACCGGCAACTCCCCACGGATCACCGGGACAACGCCTACAAGTGCCGTGACAATGAACACCGGCCAACAGATGGTTGTCGTGGCCGATGGAGCATGGCCATTGACTTATCATGCGACAATGAATAAACTTAACACCGGGTCGGATTACACTTGCACCGCTGGCGATATAATTTCTTACTCAAAGGATTTATCCGGCGTTATTCACGGGATAATTCATAGGGTGACGTGGGCCGAAAGCATTCACTTCACGCGAGACTTAGCGGCGGCATCGGGAAATGTTAGTTATACCGGTTTTACTTTTACTCCGAAAAGTATACTAATCACAGGAATCAAAGCTGGGGCCACACTAAGCTCTAGGGGTATTGGCAAGGTTGGGACTAATTATTGCGATTACCACGACGGAACAAATTGGTGGTCAGGAACAAATTATGCCGTAATAGTATCTACCGACAGCGGAGTTACTAATGCCCAAGCTGGTGTTGTGGCGTCTAGTAGCCCAGGAGAAGTGACTATTGCCTGGACCAAATCTGGTACGCCGACCGGCACAATAAATTTGCAAATAACTGCATTTGCATAATAGGGGGAACACGTGAAAATATATCGGAGAACCTCAGATGGACTGGAAATTCAGGATGCACTTGACCGCGACTTGGCGTGGGTTACGCTGACGTATGGGGTGGGGTTTGTAGAAATTATCCCTCCAACCCCCACGGCGGCGGAACTATGCTCTACTGCTTGTTTATCAAGATGCAAAGAAGTAGACATGCTTTACTCCTCTAAGATATTCACGGATGTCGCGGTGACATTTCCGGCTGGTGATAAAGTAATCCAGTTCCGGGATAATACCGACAGATCAAACTTGGAGAGTGTCTGCGCCGGTGCCACTGCTCTTGTTGCGTTGGGTCAAGGTGAAACGCAAATGGTATATCGCACCATTGATGATGTGAATCAGGCTGTAACAGCGGCGCAAATGGCCGCTATAGGGCTTTCGGTGTTGTCTATGAAACAGGCCATTACAAATCAGCGGTGGGCGCACAAAGATGCGATATGTGCGATTTATGAGGACTTGCTAAAGTCTGATGAGCAGAAATTAATCGACCTTGCTGGATATGATATTCAGGTTGGATGGTAAACTCATAACAAAAGGAGGAAGTCATGCCTGGATCACCAAAGCCGAAAGGCAAGCCGCAGAGCAGAGACCCGAGGACAAGGCGTTCCAATAGACGTTCTGCAAATTAATCTTATGAGACTAAAGTACTTAATGCCAATAATAAAAAGAAATACTAAATTATGTGTTGGTTGCGGAAATTGTGAATATATTTTAGGAAAAGATATAATAAAAAGATTAGAAATCAATAAATTAGAATTAAATAAAGAGGAATATGATTTAAATAAAGGTAAAATATTAAAAGCCCTAGACAAATGTTATTTGGAGGCGTTAACAATGGAGGAATAAAAATGGTAATAACACCGGAAATTGTATCAACCGTAATCGTTTTAATGAAGATATTTGGAACTGTAATTGTATTTTTGTTATCTGTAATTTGTGTATTGGGCGGTGTTATTTGGAAGGATTTAAGGGCTGAAATAAAAATGATAAAAAACGATTCTTTAAATTTATTGAATAATTTTAAAATAGAAGATGAAAAGAAATGCAACTCATGTTCCTCAAGGATTAAAGACGAACGTGATTCTTTAATAAAAGAATGTGACGATTTATGGAGTGCCATTGAAGTTTGTTGCCCCAGAGTAAAATAATGGCTGATTTTAAAGATTCGATAAAAATACTGATGGAATTAGAGTTCAATAATCCAGGAAATGCACTACATAAAAACAAGACAGAATCTGGGTATACTTATATGGGAATATATCAGAAAGCTCATCCTAAATGGGAAGGGTGGAAGATTGTTTTAGAGTATTTAGAAAAATATAAAAATATTAAAATTGCTTCTAAAAATTTATATATAAATGAACCATTAACCTTCTTGGTTAATTTGTTTTATAAAAAGACGTTTTGGGATAAAGCAAATCTTGATTTAATTAACTCTCAAAAAATATCAAATGAGATTTTTATATTTGGGGTTAACTCAGGGATGCCAGTGGCTATTAAAACAGCACAAAAATTAGTAGGAATTAGTCCAGATGGTGACGTAAGAGCAAAGACAATAAAGACATTGAATAATTTTGATGAGAAAGTATTTGATGCAGAATATGATTTACTCGAACAAAAACATTATGCTATGTTAATTGAAAGGAATCCAAAATTAAAGATTTACGCGAATGGTTGGAGAAATAGAAGTATAGCTGTGTAGAGTATAATATGGAGGGTTGATATGAATAAAAATATTTGTTTAATTTACTTAGTTATGTTCCTATTTTGCACAAGCTGCACAGTTAATTATGTTTGCCAGTCATCAAATGTAGATATAGATGCTAGAAAAGATATACAGGTAACTGATCCTTCTACCACTATAGGATTACCTGTATTATGATACAATATAAAAGTGGCTTTAAGTACCAACTACACAATACTTATACTATAAACTTTCCATGGTTGACGGAACATCTTAATTACGAAGCAGACTTTCTTAAAATAAGTGGGGCAATGCTTATTATAGAAGCTGGATATGCTTGGGATGGGCCTAGCGGTCCAACTTGGGATAGTAAAAGTTCTATGAGGGCAAGCCTCATTCATGATGCACTATATCAATTAATGCGTATAGGTATTTTACCAGAAAAATGCAGAGAACAAGCAGATGATGTTTTGTATGATATTTGCATTGAAGATGGGATGTTCAAGCCTAGGGCCTGGATTTGGTATAAGGCTGTTAGACTGATGGCAAGTGATATGGCTAAGAATGGTACGGAAAGAGAAATTCATATAGCACCATAGAAACACATTAATTTATAAAAATACCCCTATTAATTACTTAAATTAATAGGGGTATTTTTATTCTTCGACTATTGCTACTCCATTAACATGTTCATCTATCTCAATCGGGATGTCTCCCCATAGTGGTAATTTGTTTTCATCGTATTTAATAGGAACTTGCTTCCCCCAAATATATGCCTCCCTATTTTTAATTATTCCCTTATTTTCTTCTAATATTTCAAGATACATTTGCGGAGATAAAAATATCTTCTTTACTCCTCCGTCTTCTCTATATCTTTCAATAATTTTACGAATCCATTGTGTGTTATTTTCTTCCCGCATTCTTTAAAACTCGCTCTCATTATACATCTAATTATAAAAGAAACATCATTAGATTTTATTTTTAATTTCTTACACTTTCTGATTGTCTTTATAAATAATTCTCTTGCCTCTGGGTCTTGAAAATCATAGATCCTATCTACAGAGAAGATTATTTTCTTAATTTCCCTGTCTCTATCTGCTACTCTTGTCTTCTCCTTTTTTAATTTTCTATATAATTGAACTTTTGTAATCTTCTTTCTTATTTTATTTGCTTTCTTTTCAGAATCCCTCCTTATGGACTCTAAATTTCTTGGTCTGTTTTTAATTGTTGGCCTTGTAAAATCGATAATATCAGCAAGAATTTCCTTATTCACCAGTGCTTGAATCCAATCATCAATGTCTTCCTGCGAAGAGAGGATGATCACTCCAGCATATACAACAGGAAACCCGTATATTGTTATTAGCCTTTTTCTTTGGTTCATCTGGTTGAAATGAATTGAATATTTTTCAACCAAGTATTCGTGTATTTGTTTAATTCCTTTTAATATATGTTTTCTAGGTTTTTCTATTACTTCTTCCGTTTGTTCTTGCATTTTGTTACCCACATTTAGAAATGCCACAAGAAGAACACTTTTCGCACCCTTCTACCTTGATTATTTTACCACCGCACTCATGGCAAGGTTTTTCATGTTCATATAGATATTGTTTAATATAAGTTTTCAACACTCTATTCACAACTGCTGCAAAATCTGTAATATCCCCGCTTGACTTTTTTAATTGCTTAACAATAAATTCGTAATGAACTCCATGGCGCAATGCTAACGAAACCATTCTAGTCAAAGCCCGTTGATCCGAATCCATTAATGTGTGGGCTATATCGTCAAATTTAACCTTAGAATTCCTGATTTGAATAGTTAAGGAATATAAACCATTCTTTTCCTTTGCGATCACCCCAGACTTGCAAGTTTTGGGAATGTATAGATCGTTCAATTCCCCAGCAAATAATTCATATGGCATGTTGTTAAACAATCCTACAGCGACAACCCATGGGACTCCCTTAATTGTACAATGATGGATATCTGCTTCTAATTCTTTTGGTCTTTTCGGAGAAAGGTTAAATTTTACCCCATCTGGTCTTTCTTCATTCATTTTTGTTTTTGCCGCTGAATTGTAGAGAACCTGTTCGTCTCTTGATCCGTCACGATAAACAGTAACACCCTTACAACCTAATTCCCATGCCATGCGATAAACACGGTCTACATCTTCCACTGTTGCTGTAGACGGCATATTAATCGTCTTTGAGATAGACGAGTCCACATATTTTTGCATTTCTGCTTGCATTAAAATATGGTCTTCTGGGGAAATATCATTAGCCCCTTTGAAGATGTTTTTTAAGCTATCCGGTACTTCTGGGATATTGATTGTTCCGGCTTCTTTCACTTTATTAATGATTGCAGATGCTTCTTCTGTGGTATAAGATTCCAATAGTTTTTTCTCAAACCATTTATTTACTAATACAAGTTTTTTGCCATCTAATACATGTTTCATTGTGATAACTGAGTAGTAAGGTTCGACCCCACTGGAACAGTCGCATATCATTGATAGAGTGTTGTGGCTAATGAATGAATTTGCGACATATGTGTTATTTTGTGGAACTTCTATATCTAATGTCATAGATGCGGAATCTTCTATGGACATTATTTCGTCAAAAAACAAATCCATCCCTATTGTATCACAAAATTCCTTTTTAAGTCTGTCATTCCCCTTGATGTATCTATATTTATCTTTTCCAAAGCCCACCGACCCAAACCCCTTTTTATACACCCTATACATTATTCTGTCGCCAAAACTGGAAGGATCAGATTCCTTATCATAAGGTTTAATATATGTATTAGTTCCCAATGCCCTCAGGCATATTGCTAAATCGAGAGCCATATTCTTTGAACAAGTATCTATGTATTCTGTATTTCCAGTTTTTGATCCGTCTCCTAACCAATATCCATGGATAAACGATTCAATGCTTTTAACAGAAGACATTCTCACTTTTAAAGGTATTGATACTAAATGGGCCTTGGGTTTCAGAATTTCATTCATCTCTAAAAACTTAACAAATGGGATAGAATTAATGCATATACTCATGCAAGTTCCAGAATCATCATCTGTAGCATCAATGTTTATCGTATTCTTTATCAGCAGTTTGATTTCTGAAATTAGTTTTGATTCTTTTCTATCAATGTGTATCCTTATCCCCTTACCATGGACACTTCCATCGGCATAGATCAACCCTAGAAGGGTGGCGAATTCAGGAGTTATCTCATTGGGGAAAGATATCTCTTTATTCGCGCTAGTGTTGAATTTAATCCCATCACTCGTAAGTTGCTCGTTGGCTGTTTTGGCATACCCCCCTATTTTTGAGGCTAAAAAGTCTCCGGCCTTTAAATTATCTGCTCTTTCCCAATAGTATGTCTTTTCCTCAAAGTCATATATCCTATATTGATGATTAAATGTGCTTTCAAGTTCCATGCCCGTTTTTGTTAATATTTTTTTTGTCGGTTGCTCTCCATTGACATACCCCTTTGTTGCTTTAGTTTTTATATTTTCTTGGGGTACTTCATATTCTATTGGTTGCCATTTTTCTCCTTTTTCATTTACAATTTCGCCTAATTTAAGAATCCCTTTGTCTGTTATCACTAATGTAGATGGAGATTGGCAACCAGTAGGCGCAATTGTAGTAAGGTTGGCGTTTCTCCGCTTGGGACATCCTTCAACCCATCCTTTGTAAACACCTTCTTTTTCACCTAATTCAACGCTCATTTCATTGCTTTTTTCTGCAATGAATCTCATAACGCCCCCAGCGAATTCTCTCCCGTCTTCTGAATCATAACATAAACCCATTTGGATAAGAAGGTCATGCAATCCCATAAGCCCGATGCCGATTTTTCTGGTTCTTTCTAACGCTTCTTGGCATTCAGGGATGGGCATTAATGTCATGTCTAATACTCTATTCTTGAACAAAGTTGCAATTTTTATAACTTTTTCAAGCCTATCCAAATCTACTTTCCCATTTTTTATAAAATTTCCGACATTAATCGAACCTAAAGAACACGATTCGTAAAATAAAAGCCACTGTTCGCCGCAAGGATTTGTTGTCTTTAATCTGCCAAGGTGTGGGACTGTATTTGCTCTTTCTGCTGTATCTCCAAATAAAACTCCAGGTTCCGCACTTTTCCATGCTTTCTGGCACAACAAATCCCATAGTTCTTTTTCCTTCCCGTCTTCGTCAATCTTATTCATGAAATCATCTGATAGCAGAACGGATAAATTGTAATTGGTCAGCTTGTCTTTTTGTTCTTTGTAACGAATAAAATCAAGGATGTCTGCATGGGAAGCATCCAAAATCCCCATATTCGCACCCTTGCGCCTCCCGCCTTGTTTGATGGTATTAGTGCTGGTATCTTGCACCTCCATAAAGGACAATGGCCCAGAAGCCACTCCTTTAGTTGAATTTACGCTTGCGTTCTTCGCTCTGAGATTTGAGTAGTTAGCCCCTACCCCCCCACCACTTTTAGAAATCTTAGCAGCATCAGCATAGAACTTGTAGATTGAATCAATAGAGTCTTCAATAGGCAAAACAAAACAGGCAGAGAATGAATTAATCGATGTGCCTGCATTCATCAACGCTGGTGAATTGGGGAGAAAATCGCCATTGAACATTACATCAAAAAATGATTTCTTTTCTTCTTCTGTTTTTCCAAAGAAATTAGATACCCGATTACATAAATCACTCCATGTGTTTTCGTCTGGTAGGTAGTATCTTTTTTTAAGCACAACTTCTGCCGTTCCAGTTAATTCCATCTCTTCTCCTACTGTAGAGTTAATAAAAGGGAGGTAGCTTGCGCCGACTCCCTTGGTGATTGCTGATTATTTTAGACTAAACGATTACTTTACTCCTGTGCTCCCAATACCATTCTCTCCTCTATCTGTAGACTTAATTTCATCAACTTCTTCTAACACTACATGAGGTTTCATAGAAATTTTACCTTGTGCAATCCTATCACCCTTAGAAATTTCAAATGGGTAAATCCCGGTATTCGATAAAATTACTTTAATTTCTCCGATAAAACCGGCGTCCGCACACCCAGGACTGTTTGTTACAAAGACACCATGCTTTGCCGCTAACCCAGACCTCGATCTAATTTGTAATTCATATCCTACAGGAATATCAAAAATCATACCAGTAGGGACAATTACTGGTGGTTTATTCGGGTAAATAGTTTCATCAATAGCTGATACGAAATCAAAACAACAATCAGTTTCGTAGTTGTATTTTAAATCAGGGAGTGTTTTATCTAGTTTTTTATAATGAAGAAAGACCACCTTTATTATCTCCTTATCGGTATTTTGTTTAAAATCTTTAAATATTTCTTACTAATTCAGATTAAATTGAAACAATATTAAACGGCCCTCTTACTCCACCAGAAAAATATTCTGCTGATTTTAATGCCTGAATTACTCTTACTTCTGGATCAATTATATCTTCTTTCGTTGCATAAAGAGCACCTAATGCAAAACTTTCACCACATCCACAAGCATTAAATTTATCAATTATTTTACCTACCTGGAAATCAGATTCTATTTTATATAGATTTTTATTATAGCCTAATAGAAATACCCCTCCTTGAACTTCGTTGTTATTGATTGTTGCGTAACCGTTATCCTTAAAACATTTAATTAACTCATCAATAAAGTTTGAACAAAGGTATTCGTAATCATCAATTCTTGGATCATGGTCTGGAATTTTTAGTTTATAACGGATTAACTGCCCCATTCTGAAAGAAGACGTAAACCCAAAAATCATATTATTTTTCTTAAATACTTTCTCATCTGTTCTAATGCACACATCAAATCCAGTTACTCCTGCTGAATCTCCACCAATATATACTTTGCCTTTATCAACCAGGCCTGCGATACATGTCATGCTTTCTCCTATCTCTTTAAAAAGTCTAAAATTTCAGTATAGTTTCTTTTAAATCTAATGTATTTTGATACATTGTTGATATCGTCTTTAATTATTTCAATACTTGACCAAGAATTTAGATTGTTATTCGTGAATACAATCCCATATTGGTAATTAGATTCACAATGCTTTACAATAGTATGTGGATTATCATCAATTAATATTCCGTCTCTAGTGACTTTGTGCTTTTCTGATTCATGGATGACATTGATATCACCAAAGAACCTTTTAATATTATCATCTTTCGCTTCTTCTGTTCCGGGCCAGGAATGCGTTATGATGGATACATTGTATTGTTCTCTTAGTTCAGTTACAAAGTCAATTGCTCCTTCTAATGGTTTGATATTTGAATAAATATCTGGGTTCTTCCAGAAATCGTTGGCTTCTTTACCAAATGTTTCTTCTATCCAATCCCAATGCTTAATATGTTGTACCGTGATATTTGCTTGGTATCGGGTGTTGATGTACTTTACCCATTCATGTGCTAGATTGTTTAAAGTACTATCAAAGTCAAGATAAATCATTAGATAATCTTCATTATTCATACCAAAAGACAAGGCCTTTTGTTGTCTTCTTTCTCTCATGTAAAACATCACAAATCCCATGAGAAGTAGTATTTGTATCAATATTTGCTTCATAAATACTCAAATAAGTTTTCCCATTATCGCATCCGATCTTTCTTCCTTTCATTTTGCTTCTTCCAGATTTCTTTTTAGTCTCTTCTGAATGTGTTCTCCCGTAAAAACCGTTATTGCCTCCGCTTAATGCTTCGCTTATTTTCTTTTTAGTCTCTTCTGATAATGTTTTGCCATACATGGGATTGTTTTCACCACTTAGAGAAATAGACTGTTTTCTTTTTGTTTCTTCAGATACTATTTTATTCTTAGAGGATAAAGAAAGCCTTTCACGATGTTGTTCAGAGAAAATTTTGCCATACATGGGATTGTTTTCTCCACTTAATGCTTCTCTTATTTTCTCCTTTGTCTCCTCACTTCGGAAATGCCCTTGCCCACCACCGGAAGTAAGATTATATCCGTTTGGGACCATTGTTTTTAATTCTTGAATCCAAGATATTTCTCTTTCATCCAGCTCCACAATTTCACATTCTTCTAAAATAGAAAAGTCAAAGTTTTCTATTCCGTATTTGTTGATCGAGTTATAGATTGGATAATTTTTATTCTTTACGGTTGTTATATGTCTTTTCCATCTTCTTTTAACATTTGTACTTTGGCCAACATATAACTTGTTGTTTATTTTATTTTTTATTAAGTATATCCCAATTATTTCCCTCTTCATTTAATCTCCTTAAATAATCTTTATCTTTTAATTTTTGCAATTTCTTCGTCCTCAATTCCTTTAAATCTCCTCACTTTGTAATTGCCGCAAGGTTTGGGTTCTGGGCAGATAAATCCCCTATATATGCAATTTGGAACCATATAATATGCAAGGTCAGGATCAATCGATTTCATTTCTTCACGTAAAGCTAATACAACATCCCGAGTCTCTTTGCTTGCTTTATAGCATAATCTCTTCCTGGCGATATGAAGGATTGATTCAGCATTCGCAATAAGTCTATGATTTACTGGAGTGAACCGATCCTCTGTCCCATCTCCACCACGATCAATTCTCTTAGACCTTACGAATGGTGTAGTAGTAACATGCCTGACTAAATGGACGCTTACGAATGTTGGAATATTAATTAATTGGACTGAAAATATTTGGCTCCTCGTAATTGAATGTTCCCATGAATATATTTGTTTCAATGTTGATTTAGCTACAAATTCAGCCCCCATTGTAGATTCTATACAAGAATGAGCCTCTTCAATATCAGTATGCTTAGTGATAATTACCTTAAAGTCATCCATTGTTATTTCCTAATTTACTTTTAATATCGTCTAATTCTTCCCATGTGAAAAGAAGTTCATCATTAAAATACATACCACTTTCTTTAAACCCAATTTCTTGGTAATTATGAATTATTTCCTCGTAGTCGTACCATACGCCAAACTCATTTATAATTTGTTCTCCTTTACTCATTTCAATAAACTCCTCATGGCAAGCTGGAATCCACTCCAAGATTTTATTAATAGCAAATGCCATTTTACAAAATTACTTTCCATATTGTGTACTCTTAAAAGCCGCTCCTTTCTTATTCTTAAACTTCGACGCTTGACGTTTCGTAACAGGTACTTCCGCTTTCGAACAAGCATTCTTAAATTTGTCGGACTCAAACACATTTTTATTCTCCGCTTGTTTTTCTTTTGCTGTAGTATCAAGATTTGGTCCAGTTACTCTTACCCATGATTTACTCATTTTATTCTCCTTTGTTAAATAAATTATGTACTAATTGTTTAGCACTTTCTTCTAATTGTTCTAAAGTTCTATTATTTTCAACTCGTAAATCATAATTAAAATCGTTTACATTTTGGTCTGCATGGTTATTTGCTGTTTCGTGTTGATCCCTCTCTATAAAGATTGTTATTGTTTCTGGGTAGCGTTCTTTAAATCTAGAAATTTCATTTGGCTCTCTAATCATATAGATAATTGCTTCTTCTGGTTTTAATGAATCGGCATTATCGCACATCATCTTAAAGGGATGATCTAGCCACTCAGAACTCCAATCCTTCAGCGAGGATAACATGTCCCTATTATATTCTGTCTTATTTCCGTCCCATCCCATAAGAGTAGCGCATTCCTTAACGACCTCTACGCTTGAAACTAAAGCGCCACAAATATTATAATTATCTAAGTGCTTAATTAAAAAATTAGCAAACGTATCTTTTCCACTTCTGGGGTATGAATTTATGATTATGAGATTTTTCTTTGTGTTTATCACTTCTCTATATCCTATAAAATTATCCATTCATTAACATCCTTTATGTTCGTGGTGTTCTACACAGCAAAGTAATTGATGACTCATGTCGTCTGCCATTCCAGGATCTAAGCTCACCATAATATTGTGGTGTAATGCTAAATCTTTTGAATCGAATCGCTTCCCGCACTTTTCACAATAATTATAACCGAATTCATCTATTTGAAGGTCTAGTAATGCTTTTCTATTAATATGTTGATTACATCTAGCCCGCCTCCTAACATTTCTTAACAATTTAGGGGTTGTTTGTGCCCTATAAGTGTCGCAACTATATTTACATCCATTGGAGCAATAAAAGTTTAGTTCTGTGCCTGGGGATTTTTTATTAAGTTTTTCAATTGCGGCTATCCTCCCAGATAATTGATCTCTTGTTGGCTTCATCCACCCATGACATTCGGAATATTTACAACGTACCAAAATACCCAATCCGTTGGGGTCGTCCATTATATCTTCAACTTGACAGAATATAGGATGTCTTTCTTGGTAGTCTTTAACTTGCATCGTCTGCCTTTCTATCGTAGTCTCTGTTTTATAGCAACCACAAGATGTTGTCTTCCCTCCCCTTAGGCTCGCTAAAGTATATTCTCTAATTGTTTTATTAGGGCAAGAGCATTGATCCAGCATTTTCCTATCTTCGCTCTTCCATCTTTCAACTTCGGACAATACAGTCAGCCTACCAAATATATGCCCAGTATAATCAATGCCGGAGTTGAAATTTGTTTCTATTACTCTTTCTTTATTATAGCAACCACAAGATTGAGAACGCCCTCTTTTCAAGTCACCGTGCCAGACTTCCCTCCTCGTTTTATTTGTTAATCAGCAAATATAATTTTAGCTGGCACTATTCCTCCTTCGGTCTATATCCATCCATGTAAGCTGTAATTAATTTTGCTATTGGTTTGGGAATGATAACCTCGTTTCTAATATAACCATGAATGGTCCTTTCTCCGATTCCTAATCTATTTGCCAATTCCCTCTTATTCCATCCTATTTTCTTCCTAACGTTCTCAAATTCTTGGTAATCCATATTACCTCCTTAATATACCTTATCGGCATAATGTATGCAATACTTTAACATTATTTTGCTTGTACTGCAATTTAATTTATTAAACGTATTAATTAATCACCTTTACTTGTCCATTTTCAACCCTAAATAACCGATCCCCTTCAATATCAATTTGATCAGTCACAATTAAAAACTGAATACCCATTCTTGTACTAATCTCTTTTAATGTGTCGGAAATCCTTTGCTGATATTCTGAAGAATTTAATGCACTAAACGGCTCATCTAAAATCATCAGTTTTCGTGTTTTTCTTTCTAATACAAGGAATGCTAGGCGGCAACCGATACTTATGATATTCGCCAATCCTCCGCCGCTTGAACCAAATATACTAGCTTCATTCCCATCTTTCAGGATAAATGCCTCACATTCGGTGCCGCCTCTTTTCTGAACGAAGCGAAGGCAAAATCTCCTGTCGTCTTGCCAAATATTTTGAATAAGCGGCGTAATTAAATTTTCAAAATAGCCAATCATATGTTGTTGTGTTTTCTCGGCAACCGACTGAATTACAGCTCTTGCTTCGAGAGAATCGGTTGAAAAAATCTTAATCGCTTCTAATTCTTTTACCTTAGTATCTAATTGAGAACTAAGTACTTTCTTTTCGGCTTTAATTGAATTAACTTTATCTCTAAAATTTAGGAGTTCTTGTTTATTCACTCTTATCACCGTCAAAAGTAATAACGGAGAAAACCATCGGGCTATGATATAGGTCAATATCATATTTGTAGGCTGTCTTGAATCCTAAGTAAAATCCGAACCCCAACCAAAAAGACAATCCAGCTACAATTAATATAATCTTTGTTCCGCCCCATAATGAAAGGAAGAAAAATTTTGTAGATTCTTTAATTTTATTCATTATTTTGTCCCAATAATCTGGCTATTAATTCTTTATCTCTCAATCTCATTAATAGTGCTATATGAAGAAGGTAAAAGATAGAAAGCACAAAATGTCCATAGTATGTAAAAGCACACAATACCACAAAATCAAACGATTGATCTAATAACTGAGGTACTAACTTGGCGCCCCTTTTAAAATGCTCTATTAGTACTTTATCAATTGAGAATGCCCATGCAGTAATTGCAGTTGACCATCCCATAAACAATGCTATATTTTTAAACCCTTCAATCTCATTGACGAATCCAAGGAAGATACAAATGGCAAATATTCCATTTGACAACAGCCATTTTAAATAATGCATTAATCGTCTCCCCAAGAATACTCATTTTTCAATTTTGTGTACTTAGTTTCAATCTGTTCTTTATAATCTCGTAACATTTTCTCGTTATCTTGGATCATTTTCTTGGCGTCATTGGTATTCTTAACCCCAAGATTAACACCCTGCTTGGTTAACAAATCCATTTGAGCCTGTGCAGTGTTCAGTTCCTTTTCGGCCTGAATTATCTCGCTTTCTAATTCGTTTAAATCATCGTAGATTTCATTAACTGTTGGCATTCTCTTTCTCCTGTAATTTGTTTTTCTTTTTTAATATAATAGATTCTATTTCATCATACATATTATAATTACATACAGTTACATTCAGGTTTGTCCACATTTTAACTGCCGAGTTATAGTGCTCCACAGTTTCACAAGATTCTATAACCATAATTAATTTTACTAACGCTCTATACGGCTTATCCATTTGGCAACTCCTCATCGTCGATATGTCCAAAATTACCAAATTCGTCTATTGGCTCTAGGAGACACCCGCAACTAGCACAGTACGAATAAGGTTCTGCTAGGGTTTCTAAACCACAATTGTAATTAGTACAAGAACAGGAGCAACAATTTAATTGATTCATTTCTTATTGGCCTTTGGTTTATTCCCCATATAATCGTTGGCTTCTGAATAGCCGTGTATTACAAAATTCGCGAAAGTCGGAATTCTAACGGCAGTCGATCCGCAATTAGTACATTCTATTTCTTTTATATCTTTAAACATTAATTTATCTAGTATCTCAAATTTACAATGTTTACACTTATAGGAGTATATTGGACTCATTCATACACCTTTATCAGTTTGTTTGTAATCGCCCCATCCATGAATGTTTCAAGAATTTCAATTGCATTCTCAACTTTATCAATATCTTTTTGTTCTAGTAACAAATCTTCTGGACCTATTGTACCATTAAACAGATCATAATACAAGTCATTTGTGACAATTATATTCGCTTCTTTATCAAACTGCATTTATTATTTTACCTCCAATGTAGATTTAATAATATCTTGAACAGATTGTCTTATTTCATTTTTAAGTATAAAATTATTAAGATTATCAACAAAGCTAAATTCCTTTGCTCCTGAATCAGCACTTAAAATATCTATGTACTCTTTAATTTGTTCTGAAGTTTCTTTTTTATCTTTATTTTTTAGGACTTCTTCGAGGTTGAACGAAATTGAAGAGTGTTCACAAGGTATTTCAAATAACTCATAGGTTTTAGTATCTGTATCAAATACAGCAATTTTAGGGATGTAATCTATTTGGGATATATTCAATCTAGTTAGAGACCCCATATTCAATAACGTTTTGCCATTATACTCGTGAACGAAGTATTTATGATTGTCCGCACTTAGAATTACGTCAAACTTGTTCTTAGACAATAATACACGAGCTGTAATATGTCCAGTCTGTCCGCACCAAATTTTTTCGTCTTCGTCCCGAATAACCATTTTATGAATTACCAAGATATTAAATTTATTTTTATCTATAATCTCAGGGATTGTATCTCCCCAATGGCACCCATAAATATCCACATTTTCATAAGAAGAAGGGATTGCCTCTAACAGTTTAATTACGTCTGCTGATTCTACCACCTTTATAGGTGTATTAACTAAACTCCTATCTAAATGTCTTTGATCATGGTTCCCACTTACAGCTAAAATATTTAATTTTGATTTTTTGAATAAATTAATGGTGTCACTGATAAGCCAGTTGCTTGCCCTGACAGAATCAAACAAATCTCCTGCTTGTAACATTAAGTCACATTTTTTTTCTACACCTAATTTTAAACACCATTCTAATTTCTTGAATTGGGTTTCTCTATAATTATCGATTCTAAATCTACTTCCAGAATCGCGCAGATGGATATCAGAGATCATCAATATTTTCATTTAATTATTTCCTTTATCGCATACCTTATAAGCCAACTTCCCAGAGCCACATATTCCGTTATGCCCGTCACTAAAAGACAGTCTCTGCAAAAGATAATGCCATTTTCAGGATCAAGGGCAAAGAATGGCTCAGTTTTCTTCGGGTCGATATGATGCGCGGCTAAATTCTCTATTGACTGACATTTAGTACAGAAATTGTACCCGTATTCTTGGAATTGACGGAAGAAAACTTCATCAGACCAGATACTTAATTCATGTTTAGAAGGGGTATTGTCATCTATTTCACCCCTTATTCGCGTTTTCCTTGCTCTATACAAAGGGCATAAAGTTTTACATTTATCAGAACAATAAAAATTATTTTCAATGGCAGCAAGATCATCCTCAACCGCTTTTATTCTATTCCATAATTGGTCTGTAGTCGGTTTAAACCATTCGCTACAATACTTACACTGGACTAAAATCCCATACCCATTCGGATCGTCCATAATTTCTTCTATTCGGCAGAAAAATGGATACTTTTCTTCGTAATCTTTCTTGCGATAAGTATGGGATTCCTTAATCCTTTCTTTAGCGTAACACCCACAAGAATTAGTTATTCCTCTTTTTAGGCTGCTTAATCTATATCCCTTGATATTGCCATTGCAAGAACATCTTCCTAAAACAATTCTTCTCCGTCCATTAGTATCTAAATCAGAAACAACAGTTATTCTCCCATATATTTTGCCAACGGCATTCTCTCGCCTATTTTTTAACTTCTCTATTTGATAACACCCACATGATGTTGTGTGCCCGCTTTTTAATTGGTATAAATTGTAGTCCTTGATATTGCCATTGCAAGAGCATTTACCAATAATTCTTCTACAGTCATTCTTCCCCTTTGGATATTCTGAAATAATGGTCACTCTACCATATACACGCCCAATAACATCTTCCATCCTACTCAATATTTCTATTTTTAAACAGCCACAAGATTTAGATGTCTCATTTTTTAACCCACTTAGAATAACGTCCCTCCTTGTTTTCTTTTCACACGAACATTCGCAAAGAAAGTATCGTCTCCATTTCTTTTTCTCGACTTCTTTAATAACTGTCCATCTTCCGAATTTATTTCCCGGCTTGATTTCTAATTTTCTTCCCATAATTACTGTACCTTATTCCCGCATAACGGACACTCGCCCATATCAATCATAAATTGCTTTCTTTTCTCTTTAGCTTCTTGTACTTTAGTATTTAAGCATTTAATTAATTTATTGTTTTCTTCAACACCATCAATATACTCATTTAGCTCTTTATTTTCGCACTCTTTTATCCCATGTGCCGTAATTAGCTCGTATAAGGACCGTACAGACGTTTTACATTCCAACCATACGGATGTATTACTTATCACTGAATCAACGTCTGTGAGTTCTATAACAAACTTTTTAAGGGTGTTGTGATTAGTTTCTAATTCATTATGTTTCTTAATAAGAGAAATTATTTCGGTATATAGTTCTTTGCATTTCAAAAATTCGGTATTACTTTGTATTACTTCTTGAACATTATTGATATTCGCAACGTATTCATTTAGGGATTTCTGTTTTGTTTCTAATTCATTATGTTTTTTGATTAATTCTTGTAGTTCTTGCAATTCTTTCTTGTGTTTTAGGACTTTATTGTATTCAAGTATCTTGGATTCAATTTCCTGTATTTCTTGGATATAGGTATTTAGATTGTTGTTCATTAATTCTAGGAGTTCACAATTAATGAACAACTCTTCTATCTGAACAAGTAATTTATCTGCTTCATCAATGAATTTAATTTTATCAATCTCAGAGGATAAAGATTTGATAGTATCTTCTACTTGTTTTTGTTTTGAATTATTCTCTCTAATTAATGAATTGACATTGGATAGAGATTGGTCGATAATCCCGAGGCCCGAAATTTCGTTTAGCATCTGAGCACGATGGGCGGGTGACTCGCTGATGAAGAAGTGCCTCCCTTCTTCTTGGTCTTGGAAATTGTAATCAGCAAGGTTTAAAAAATCTTTGATTTCGTCGGGTACGGTGCGATTAAGTGATTTGAATTCTTTTACTTCATCTCCGATGGTTAGAATATATTCATCTATTGTTTCAGACTTCCTACGCTCAACAGTGCCGTCAGAGAATTCCAATTTGCATTCAGTAACATCCTTCTTTTTTGCGGACCAGGGCTTAAATCCAAATCCCGTGGGACGATTGGACAAAACTAGATTAACAGCCCTGAGCAAGGATGATTTTCCGCTGTCGGAATTGCCGCTGATGATCGAAACCCCAGAATGCAATGGTAATTCTGAGTTACAATGCGTTTGAAAATTTTTGACTGTAACTTTATCTAGTGTGTTTTGCATATTATTTCTATTTATAATATTTAACTTCTATTTTATACTTCCTAAACAACTCGCCAAATTTCTTCGTTAGCTTACCGCTTTTCGGGTAATCTGGGATTTTTTCTTTCCGGTTCTTTTTCTTTATTTCTTTAACTAAATTATTATATGAAACTTTTGTGAACTTAGGAACTTTTGGGCGTTCGGTAGGATGAATAAAATTAGTCCTAGCATTTTCTAAATAATCAGCTAGGTTTCTTAATACATCCCAAATATCTACTCCAAATTTATGTAACCCATAACGAATAAAAGAATTAGTTACCTTCCCCTCCCAAGAGTTACTTTGGGCTGAAATGGCACCCCGGCAACAGGAACTTCCATTTTCTCCTATTTCTTTCCCCTTAGAACCGTGCATATGGTCAATTACGAAACTTTCTAGTGGGAACTTTACTTTAAGGATAGGGCAAATTCCATTCTGCTCTTCATACATCTTCTTTTTGAGAATAGGTAAATCAGAATGCTTGAGTTGTATTAATTCTTTATCGGACATTATAACTTCATCTCAATGAAAACATTTGACAATATCCTTTCTCTTCTCTCCCCCATTCCAAATACGCTAACAAAATTAAGATCTATATCGTCAACACTAATCCCTGTAGCACTTTTTAGATTGTTGATTTCCGAAGAGATAAACTTTAAAATATTAATTTCAGCCTGTTCTCTCAATTCAATAGCTTATTTGATATTCATTTCTCAACCTCACATTCATCAACGGGTTCGTCGTCTTCTAAATCCATGTCCATTTCGAACTCAAGGTCACTAGGTTTAGTATCTTCAATTTCTGATTCGTTGCAAAGATTTTCGTATTCAGCCTCTGTGGTTCTGTACCATTTCCCCTCTGGGATTAAGAACAACTGAAATTCTTTCTTTTTTAAGTTTCTTTTAAATAATATGTAATCGAATGATTTGATTGATATTTCATAGAACCCTTCATCGTCTTTACAGAAGATATTTATCATTTATTATTTCCTTTCACGAAGACGGTTCCCCACGTAGAAATCCCCTCGCCATTTAACAATGACCGAAATTCCAATTCTTCACATAAACAAATAAACGAGCTTAATTTAAATTTTTCTGTGAAATCAATCTCAAATTCTTTAGTTCCTTCAAGTGGCAATTTTACTAAAGGTAGATTTCTTTCATAAATTTTCTTGCCTTCTTCAGAAACGATAGCTTGGTACTTTTTAGAGGTACTTTTCAATTGCCCGAGTAGATATTTACAGGCTGTCTTCTCCGCTACCCCAGCGACTCCTGGAACCTCGTCAGTTCGGCAACCACTTATTGCTTTTGCATCTGCCCATTGTTCTGGGACAATGCCATATTCATTTAGCAAATCTTGTTTAGTATAAAATTCTTGAGTTTTGATATTATACATAGAACAATGATCGAGGAGTTGCAGAAAATCTTCGTCTTTACTAATTAAGATAAATTCACAATCATCACTATACGCCTGTACAATATCCGTAATAATATCATCACTCTCGAATCCTGGATCAACGAAACAATTCTTAAACCCCAAAGCGGGGAGAATTTCATGTTGTAAGAGGTTGAATTGTCGGAATGCTTCCTTAAATAATTCAATTTCTTCTACTGTTCGTTCCTGTTTTTTGCTATTCCTCTTCTTTTTATAATCAGGGAACATCTGCTTGCGTTTACTTTCTTTAGTATCAAAACAAAAAACAAATTTATTTGTGTTGAATTTCTTAGCAAGTGCTAGGATATCTTTGACAAATCCAAAGAGGATATGCGTTTGTGCGTCTTCTGAGTTGAGTTCTGGCATACTGAAAACAAGCCTGTAGAACAAACTAGAGGTGTCAATTATCAGGATTTTGTGTTTGGTCATATTAAATTCGTTTAGTAATTGTAGCCTTAAACGCGGCGGATTCCCATTCGGAACGGTAATTTTGTTTTGATTTAGTCAAAATGCTAACATCACTTTCCTCAATATTTATGTTCGGCATAATATCAGATAGGTAATCTAGCACAAGTTCCTTTAGTTTCTTTTCGTCAATCTCTACGTTAATTTCTCCGCTCATTGCCTATCTCCTATTATAATGTTCCGTTAATTGCCAGTTCTGGAAAGTTAAGTGGATGTTTTAATCTGTTTTGTACAATAAATTTATCCCTATAGATTGCAGCTTCTTTCGCAATCTTGAACCCAGATTTATTTAAAATTAATTTTCCTTTATATCTAACTGTTGCACAATATGCAGTTCCCTCCTCTCTCCAATAAATACCTCTAAATCCTGTTTTGTTCCTGACGGTCAAAGTTCTTTGGTTTAGATTATTTACTTCACTAGTGACAAAACGACAATTACTAGGTTCGTAATTACCATCATTATCTTTTCTATCGATCTCCAATCCATCTTCCCATCCGTTATTCATACACCAATCCATAAATAACCTTGGATTATGTAACCACTCATCGCACATAATAATGCCACGACCACCCCAATCCTTATATCTTTTATAATTTTTGTTATAACATCTATTTTTTATATATCCCCATAGTGAATACAGCGGATACTTTGCTAATCCATGTGTCCCGTTTCGTTCAATAAGAAGTTCTAGATTATAGCATCCGCATGAACTTGACCTACCCGCCTTTAAACTCCCCAGATGAATTTCTTTAATAGTCTTCTTTTTACAAGAACAACGGCACAAAACGTACCTTGCCCCATTTCGAGAATCAGAATTGCCTATTACCTCCCATCTGCCATATATATTCCCAATTACTTCTTCCTTTGCCATTTCACCTCCGCTTCATAACCCTTTCTTCCGTGACAAATGATGCTTGAATTTCTTCCCAACGATCAATCACCTTCTCTTTAATTTCGTTTTGAGAATCATTCTGCTCTGCATATATAATAGCCTTTTCAACAGAAGAGAATTCTTGGTCCCCCACAACGTACTTAGATTCTCCGTTAACTTCTTTTAAGTATTGTAGGTTCTCGCGCATGTCATCGAGTCCATAACCGAATACAATACTATAAGGACACTCTCCATGGGGGTCTCCAATACTGCTCTTTTTAATCTGCGCTTTAGACCTGATACCCTTCTTCTTCTCGATAGTTTGAGAGCCTACTTTCTTGGTGGACTTAATGTACTTATTAGACATTTGTGGGGAGACGCGAATTCTAAGAGAAGCATAGTATGGGATTGCTTTCCCACCAGGAGTAGTAACACCAGTTGGACTTTCTCTTTCTTGGTTAGTCAATACAACAATGGTGTTACTACCTGCAATCTTCCTGCAAGTCTTCCTCATCCATTCCGAAAATTCCTTTGCCCTTCGCATCCCCATCTTGTCGCCAGTATCATCTTCTAATTCCATAGAGGTAGAAAGAGCGGCAAGGGAATCACCAGCGAACACTGAGATTGCGCCTTGCTTTTCTGGTTTCGGTTCCCAGTCCCATACTGCACTAAACATCTCTGGAACCGTATCTGGGCGGAAATAACGGGTCTTATCAATCTTAAGACCATAAATTTTAGCGTACTCGGCATCTAGTCTCGCTTCTGGATCTGCGATTTTAAAATCACCACCCTTTGCTTTAGCATTAGCACAAATCTCCGCAAGGATACTCGTTTTCCCAGCACCAGACGGTCCAAATATTTCCACAATTACCCCGCTTGGAATTCCTCCGCCCCTAATACGAGAGCCTGAAATTTCAAGATCAAGTAATGTAGACCCAGTAGAAATTGTTCCGTTATCAAAAATACTTTCTACATCCACCTCCACAGGAGCATCAATATTATCCTTAATCTCACCCGCCAAAGCACTTAACTTATCTTTCTTTTTAGGAGGCATATTAAAATACCTTATTTAGAAATTCACGAACCATTGGACTACACAACCACCCTAGAGCAAAACATGCCGCATATAAAACACCCCATATCCCCCCTTTCATATTATTGATTAACCCTCCGTGTTCCCTTCGCTAATTTGGCAAAAGCCTTTGTCTTATCTATATAAGTTCCTTTAGTCGAAGAAGTCCAAACTACTTTCCCCTTCAAATAATTACTGAGTTTAAATTCATCCATCGCAAGGTTCATTTGGTATTCTTCATACGTTTCATTTTCGTTTCTTGGTCTATTCATTGTTACTCCTTATCCATCATGGAATCAATCCAACATTCATAACAAAATTGGATTGTTTGACTATATGCGTATTTGCCAAATTGTTCTGCAAGAAATTCGTTGAATAAGGCATCTTCGGTCCAGACATTCTGAATTGAAACTCCGACAACTGATTTGGCTCCATTGTACGTCATGCTTTTCCCACAATTACTGCAATGCAAATCACTCATTCCCACCACCCAAGTCAGGGCTAACAACACCCAGTGCTTGTTCAAGGATCATACTTGTTAGTTCATTCTCTTCATTCAAATCCCCAATTTTATTAGCAACGATACTTTTAGCAATTTTGGTAAACACCTTTTTATCAATGTCGTGTGCTTTTACCATTTGACTCTTTTCTAGCATAGTGTCATAAGCAGCATCTACACGAATTTTCATGTCTTCTTTAGCGTTTTCAAATTCAGTAAACGCATCTACCATTTCTTTAAGACCAGTTTTAATAAATTCCATTATTTCCCCTTATTTATTTTTAAGATCGTCTTCAATATCCTCAATACCTTCCATCGTATTCTCCAGAAGGCCATCTTCTCCGTTCATAATCTTTGCTGGCATCTTTACTACATCAACCGCTAACCTAATAGGCATAGATGTAGCATCCATAAGTGCATCTAAAAGTTTCATCTTTTACTCCCTTTAATTGAAATTGGGCAGGATTCAAACCTGCATTAGCTTTATTCACTTTAAGTGGTCTTCTATGGCCACACTATTCTACCAAGCCTCGCATAAACTATGTAGAGCGTCTACCTTTTCCGCCACCAATTTCAAATTTAAATTAACTCTTCAAAGTACGCTTACGCCGAACAGGAGTTGGTTCAGGTTCTGGTTCCTGTACAGGAGGCTCGTTAGCAATCTTACACTCCATATTGATTGCGCACTTATCGCATTCCTCATAATTGTCAAAATCAATTCCAAATTCTGCTTCAATAGGGCACTTCATTTCTCCGGTTTCTGTATTTACGCCGTTATCAGCATAGAGTGGAATATCATCACCCATTGAAGATTCCTGCTTCGCTTCTTGGACAGGAGGTTTAAGTTCTCTGCGATTAACAACAGGCTTATCGTCATCGGCACTACCACCAGTATTTTCCGTCTTACCCTTGGCAATGCTCATGATCTGTACGATCTTATCATAATCATGAAGAACGAGAAGATTGTCAAGAGCGTGAGCTGCTTCAATTTCTTCATCAGTAATAATGTACTTCCGATCCTCAAAAACAGGAGGGGTTACTTCCCAATTGTCCCCAACCTTCTTTAGATTCATCCATACAGTCTTACCTTCATCTGGATCAGGGTACGGAATAAGACCACCACCACGGGGGCGCTTTGCTACTTCCTGCATCTTCTTCTCAAAGAAGAAGTGAGAATTTTCAAGAATCTGAATACCCTTCTTTTCTTCCTTTTCATCATTGCGGATGATTACATTATAAAGAACCCGGCGAGAAGGCCAAAGTTCAGCGTGATCTTTCTTGAAATCTTGGAATTCCTTCTTCTCCATTTGCCCTTGCTTGTACATCAGTTCAACACGCTTCTCACAAATCGGACAAGGGAGGTCATAGTTCTTCAACGGGCACACTACGGGCTTGTTAGAAGCACCTACATTACGGTGAATCCAAACATCAAGAATATAAGTCAAGTCTCCTTCATTGATATTATAATCCTTAGTAGGGTAATTTGAGCCAGCCATAAATGGGATAATATCAAACCCTAATTCTAGCCCTGCTTCAGTTGGCTTAACCATATATGAGAAAACCCCTTCAGGTACGTTGAAATAAGATTCATAATCGTTTACGCCACGATCCTTCGCCTTGTTCTGTTCCTCAATTCGCTTCTTGAGTTGTCCTTGCATCTGTTTCCGATCAATTGCCATTGTTCTTAATTCTCCCTTTTAATTATGATAAAAAATTTTATGTAATTTCCACTTCATTCAGATTACCGGATGTTTTCAAAAACAAACATTTGTCGCGCACATTATTTGTTTTCCTCTCCAATCGTCATATACCCTGTAATTGCACCAATCATAGGGACTAGACTAACCGTTCTAATTACCTCTGTTTTATACGGTGACTCAAAATCACAATCAATGAGTTTAGAGATATTTTGGCACCATCCAATAAAACCAATAACGATAATTGCGATAATGAGAATAATCCCACCAATACTGAATTTCTCTTCGAATGATAGTCCCATGATTTTAATCCTT
Source organism: Melioribacteraceae bacterium (assembly GCA_041674625.1). Lineage (GTDB taxonomy): Bacteria > Bacteroidota > Ignavibacteria > Ignavibacteriales > Melioribacteraceae > BRH-c32. The sequence goes on from JBAYVI010000001.1 coordinate 92,610, forward strand.
CTTTACAGATTCAGCACGCCAATCCTTCATTAGCTTCGCAATTGCTGAACTTGCCTTCCGGCTACGCATACCAGCAGCAGCGTTTCCTTTCTCTACACGCTTCTGCGCTTGCTCGTTAAACTCCTGCATCATTTCGTTGATCTGTTCCAGTAGTGCCTTAAGATTACTTTCCATTTTGTTGCTCCTTTTCTTTTGTTGTTTTTAAGTTCTTTATTGAACTTTCTTTAAAATCTTGTAATGCTAAATAATAACTTAGTTTTTGCTGATAATAATTAAAATATTTAACATTATAGAATGTTCCAATTACCTCCTTATAGATTTTTGGTATAATATGAAGAATAACGATCCCCAAAATTATACCCGCCAATACCCATATCCAAGGGTTTGAAATTAGGAATTTATTGATTAGTTCTTGCATATTAAAAAGGACAAGTATTATAAATTTCGTCTAGTTTTGAATCTGCCCAATGGAACAAATCTTCTGTAATATCTTTACTGCTGTCCCACTTCTTGGTATCTACTCCATCATGACTTTCCGCAGCATCTTCCATAGCTACCCAAGAACACCCTACGGCACCATAAAACATTTCTAATTCTTGTACTGTTTCAAATACGATGCTTAATTCAATTGGCTTAAATCCTTCTTGCGCTTCTTTAGAATTAATTTTCACTTTTCTCTCCTTTTAAGTGTTCTGTTTGGTTGTTTTGTTGGACTTGTTGTTTCTTGTTTAATCGGTTGCTCGTTTGAACCTCCAGCACGGTCAGTGGAAAAATATTGTGCGCTCCACATTTTGAACAATAAGTCGATCTGTTTTGACTTGTCCAAAAGAGAATAGTGAAAATTTTGGAACAAGTCAGCATTCGTTTTAGCATCTGCATATTCTAATCGTTTATGGACTAATTGTTCAAACATTTCAATATATTCTGGATTATTGTAAGCTGTTGCATCAGCAGCTTTGTCAGTAACCTTTTCTTGCTCTTGTTTTGCTTTCACAAACAACTGGAGTCGTAAAACTTTGAGGGAGTCTTCGATATTCTTTATCTGTGCTTCTAGCTTATTGGATGCCTTATTATATTCATGCCACTCATGATCATATAGTGTAATTGTATGGGAAATATTCTGTGATTCAATGTGAAGATTATAAAGGTCGATTTTTGAATCCACTTCCGGTTTTAGTTCCATTATTTTAGCCCTTCCAACTTATTATTCGCCCACCAAAACATCTGCATTTGGAACACTTCTAGCCGATTATCATCCCACTTATTAACTTGACATTTACATATTGACCATTCTTTAATGGTAGCAATTGATGCGTTTGTCATTCCATAAAAATATTCCAATTCTTCTCTTGTTTCAAACGTAATGTTAAGTGTAATTGGCTCAAACTGTTTAGTATCTACTTTCGTTTCTGAAATTTTCATACCAACTCCTCCAATGAGTTTGCGGTTGATTTATCAAGTCTAACTGTTTTATAAATAGGCAAAAACAAACTTTTAATATTACTATTCTCTTTCTCAATTATTTCATTATACTTCACCTCAACCACTTTGTCAATGAAGTATTCTTTAGGCTTTAACCTATCCTTATCTGTCAACCCTGATCCACAACCACATTCCAATTTACCACACGATGTTTGTAGAATTAAACTTCCTATCATATCCGGGTTTTTGGAATGTGGCTCAACCCCTACACACAGCAGGTCAGCAGATTTCTCAGCTTTGAGTTTAATGTGATTCTTTAATCGCTTGTTATCCCAAATAGAACTCTTTTCTTTAACAATACAACCTTCTAGTCCCTCTGATAAATATTCTTGAAAAATTACTTCTGCTTCATTCCAAGAATTAATTACTTGGGTATTAATCAATTCTATTTTGCAGAATTTTAATGGATGATCCCAAATAGAATTAATCAATCCTATCCTATCTTCCAGCTCAGATAGTCTATAGTTGTATGGAGCGGTACATTTCTCATTCCAAAAATCATCTAGTGGAATCATATCCCACAATACAATGTGGATAAGTTCAGCTTCCTCTAAAGCAATCGTCCCTTTTATCGATTTGTTAATAAGGCCATTACTCTCTTTCCTCGGTAAAAGCTCTCCATCTCTATAACAAATAGCTTCTCCATCAAACATGAAATTACCAACACCCGCCATGCTAATAAATTCTTTTTCTAGACACCCTTTTAAGTCAATTAATTTCCCGTTCCTTGATCTAAAAGAAACATTCCCATTTTCTACAATGACACAAACTCTTAACCCATCCATTTTGGTTTGGATAAATGCCGGAAATGAGATATTTTTTCTAGTCTTTTCATTATTCCTTTCGCACAATGCGACTGGGAATACTTTAATTAAGTTCGGCCAGATTTTATTAACTGTCTTGTAATCAACCCCACAATCTGGATCTTTTCGGATGATTCGCTCGATAAGATTAGCGTTTTCTGGAATTATGCAAGATAAAATTCGGCATAGATAATTAATACCCATATCTCCAGTATATTCCCTACTAGACAAACTATAAAGAGAATTCATTCCCCATGACAAAGATAAATTATCTTCATTAAAATACTTAGGGATTTTCTTAATATAAAATATTTCCTCTGGCGAAAGAGCTAAGTAAAAGAATACACGTAGTTCTTCATTATCTTTATGTTCTCTAAGTATTTCTAATTTAGCATTAGTAGAAGATGTCTGTTCTAGTAATTTAATAATATCGTATACTTGCATTTTGCCGATCCTGTTGCCGATGTTTATTGAGTGATTCTATATACTTATTTTGTAAAGTAATGATATTTTTGCCGATTAATCAACAATCTCAATTCCGGGACAATATTTACCCTTAAATGATTTGAACTTAGTTTTAAAGAATCCGTCTTTATTTTCTTTGGGGTTATTCTTGTCAAATACCTTTCTCTTTAAAGAAATGGCAGCATGGCACAAACCCATAATAGCGAGTACAAAAATAAAAACAGATAAGTGAAGATAAAAATCAACGAAGAGGTTTATGATGAAATTTACGATGAAACCGGTTCCAATAATTGGGAGGGCGATTTCCCAGAAATAATCACAAAAGTTTCTGGGAACTTTGTAGTTAAAGAAATTATAAATCTTCCAATGCCAACTACGCTTACTAACTTTAAAACAATCCATTTGCTTCTCCTTAAAATTGATCTTTAAATTCAACGAACTCATTTAACGTATTCAATTCAAATCTAGTATTTATTTCATCTAATATAAAGTAAACATATTTTGACTTACTATCCCCTGTCTTTATAAGATTCCTTATAATAGAAATTATATCCTCTTTCTTAATTGACGTTTGTGGCTTCTTCCTTGTTCTTTGTTTCTTTTTAGGATGATTACTGCATAAATTCCTGTACCATTCAGGATTGCGGTTTTGGGCAACTCTTATCATTCCACCATCCATTGCGGTATTATGATCCTTACTTGGGATTAAAACAACATCTAAATAATTCTCACTGAATTCATCTATCATTTCTTGTAGGATATGTGGAATAATCATTTACTTACTTATCATAATAATCAGATGGTTTCTCTGGCCTGCCTATGCAAAAATTACAATCTGGATCGCCACATTCAATCTCAACCCATATATCACAAATTCGACAATATTTTGCATCATGTTCTTTACTATAGGATAATTCATGTTCACAATAATGGCAATAGCCGTAATCAGTTTCCATTTAATCTTCACAATGGTCATATTGTTGTTTGTAATCAAATCTTTCTTCTATATCTAAAGGTCTTTCGGTATATTTCCTTTCTCGATATCTATCTGTGCTTCCACAAACTGGGCATTCTATAATGTATGTCATGTACCAATATTTATTAATCATTTGCATACCTCATAATATCCTCTTTCTTCTGGGAATAATCCGTTCTCGTCTAAGTCTCTTGAACAATCAGCACAGGCATATTTACCACATCCTAAATACCTAGCTGGTAGTGGTGCTTGTATTTTAGTATCGAAAATGGTACGGCATATTTGTCTTGCACAACATGAACAATATACTTTCATTTTAATCCACGCAATGGTCATCTTTTCGTATCTGGTCGCAATATAGGCAAGGGTGTTCGTCATCTCTATTACTATTATTTTTACACATATTACACGGTGAACAAAAGTCAGATTCTTCAATAAATCCTTGCTCAAAATAGACTTTTGTTTCAGCGTCTTCAAATCTCATCATAATTCCCTCCTATACCACACAAGTACTCATAAACCCCATTAAACTTAAATACCCTATGAACCTATCTCTGTGGTATTCGTTTGAGTAAGTTAATATCATATCGGAATAACCAATATCGTCTGCCATATGGTGAAGACAAAGTGCTTTATTAAACTCTTCCCTATCTTTAAAGGATATGGGATATGTTTTAAAAAGGTCTGGTGGGTTTTGCATGGTTATTTCCAGTATTTAAAATATTTGCAATTATTACCCTTTCTCGGCAGTTCAAGACATTTACACATAAGAGACTTGATTTTAAACTCCCTACAGTTTGGACATTCTTGTTTTAAAACTATCCATTTCCCGTCCTTAAAATCTAATCCACCATTATAAATTGCCTCAAGAACAAATTCATCTAGTTTATATCCGCAACATTCAGAAGACAAAGAGCCTTCGACCCCTCCGCAAACATCACATACTCCAAGACCTCCACCACAATATACACACGGTCCTTCTCCACAATCACATTTATGCCATGTATGTTCCATTTAAATGAATCCTCCCGTTCTTTCTAAAACATCCACGAATTTTTTAATCCCATCCTTGAATGGTTTCTTAAAGTCTTCCGATTTCCACGATACCCAGCCAGGAGGGATCACGTATACAACCCAACAACTATTTTCTTCATTCCATTCACAAGTACCATTTTTACGGATTATACCCTTGTTCTCCTCACCAAAATATCCTAGCCCTGTGTTCCCAATACTAAGCACGAATCTGATATTTTCAAGTTCTTTCTTAAGATATCTTGAACCACATTCTTTGATCACTTTTATATCAGGCTTCTTACATGGACACTTAACAAATGACGTTCTGTGAAAGAATTCTTTTTCAAAACCGTACTTATTTAGCTCATTCCATAGGATATCGCCATCTCTGGATTCTAAGTATTTATTACTTTTAACTTCATCATAATTAGGAGCCTCGGTTATGATTGCTACGTTATACTGTCCCGCGCTCTGTTGTATTGGATGCTCATTGCTTTTACACTTTACTCTTTGTGAGCAAGAAATGCAAGCTATTAATTCTGGATGGTTAATTATTTTTTCGTCTTCTTTTAATTCTCTTCCGTAGTGATGTCCAATGAGATCAGCAGATAAGTAATTGTTTATATCTATTACTTCTTTATCACCTATTAGCGCATACAGGTTCTTGTATTTGTATTTATAGTTTAGAGTTATTCCCAAATCAAGGAAATAACTGTCTATTGTTTCTGGCAATTCGTCTTGTTCTGAACCAAAAGCTCCAATTTCCTGGAGAATTTTCAAAAGTTTATCTTTTAAGACGGGTTTTTCTTTCTTAAAAAATCCAGGTACTTGAGAATCTTGGTATTGTTTAATTGTTTCTAAGATTTTCGGGCCGAGTCCTTTACATTCTGAGAAAGGTATTTCCAACCTTCCCTTTCTAGCTACCCAGTTATAAACATGACTGGTCTCTAGTTTTGGGGTCTGGATTTTTAAACCAAGGCGTTGTGCTTCGGTAATTAAATCATGTTTTTCAGCGTCACCACCATATGTCAATGATGCACAAATAAAACAATCACTATAGTATAACTTTAGCCAAATAGTCCAATAAGCAATAATGCTGTAACAGATAGAATGTGATAGGTTAAACGAATAGTCCGCATGGTGTCCTAAATCATCCCAGAATCTTTCCGCCTCTTCTTCGCTAAATGTTTTTTGTTCTAAACATCCAGAAATAAATTTATCCTTAAATTTCTCTAGTAGTGTTACATCTTTCTTCTTGGCTACAATCCTTCTTACTTCATCTGCTTCCGCTAGAGAAAAGCCAGCTATTTTATGAATCGTTTGAATTACTTGTTCTTGATAAAATATAACCCCGAATGTCTTTTGACATATTTCTTCATAAATTGGATGTTTTGGCTCCCACTTTTCCCCATTCTTTCTAGCGATATATGTATCTGTTGCCCCTGAATCTTGCGCTCCCGGCCTTACTCCGGCCACGACATCAGATAATTGAAAGATATCTTTTGGTTTCATCCTCTTCAAAAGCTGCTTAAGAGAGAATGTGTTAATCTGAAATCCACCTACCGTATTGGCATTAGAAATTTCTTCATATACTTTTTTATCATCAAGCGGAATTTTCTCAAGGATGATATCTTTGCCATGATTTTGCTTAATTAAATCGATTGTCATAGCAAGAATACTCATTGCGTTAAGCCCCAAAATATCTAGCTTGACAAGCCCTTGTGCCTCACAATCGTTACCATCAAGACATGCTACTAACTGTCCATTACGTTCTGCTAGAGCCGTCCTAGTACCAAGACGTAGGTCTACGGGGCTAATTAGAGAAGCTGCTGCGTGACGGCCATAACTTTTGCATAAACCGGCCAACCTAGCAATGTGAATAGATGCCTCTGGGTACTTAGCTTTAAACTCTACCCCTTCTGCTGATTGAAAAGCAATTTCAATATTATCGGTTACAGATTTAGAAAATACATCTGCTTCTTTTAATGGAATTTCAAATGTCCTGCAAACATCTCTAATCGCACCTTTCGCCTCTATCTTCAAGTATGTAGAAATTCCACAAACATGGCCTTCCCCGTAAACATTTTTTAAATAATTTACTACTTGATCTCTTTTGTGGTGTTCGAAATCCAGATCGCAATCGGGCATGGCTCCTCGTCTTCCGGGGTTTAAAAACCGTTCGAACAAAAGTCCGAATACGATTGGGTCTACTTTAGTTATCCCCAACAGATAACTTATCAAGCAACCCGCTGCACTGCCACGGCCTGGGCCAGTTAAGATACCGGAATCATTACAAAAATTGACCAAATCATAAATTATTAAAAAGTATTTTATTACTCCAAAATCTTTAATAACAGATAATTCATACTCAAATCTTTCTCTATACTCTTCAGTTACTACGTCTAGTTTATTTTTAAACCCTTCTTCGCATAGATCTCTTAATACCGTTTCTTCATCCATTCCCTTAAATTGTGGAGGTGTTGGAAGAATAATTTCTTTCTTATCTATCCTAAAACTTCCACATTTTTCTGCAATTTCTAATGTGTTATTAAATGCTTGTTTAATTTCTTCTGGATACAAAACCCCCTGATTGACAAATTGTTCATATAACTCTTCTGGAGTAGATAAAAAGAAATCAGAACCAGAAAATTTCCAGCGTGTTAAATCGCTCTTTAACTTTTTCGTCTGCATAGCCAGAAGAGTATCGTGAATGTCAGAATCTTCTTTATTTATGTAATGAGCATCGCTAGATACGATAGTTTTAATTCCATATTTTTCTGAAAGATCCAAACATAAATTATTTGTAAGTATCTGTTTCTCATCTGAAAATGGCATCAACTCTAAGTATAAATCGTCACCTATTTTTTTATATAATTTTTCTAAAAATGGAATGGAATCTTGTTGGTGTAGCCAAGACGCTGAACATGCCGTGCTAATACAAAGGCCCGCACAATTATCCAGCAACATATCAAAACCTATCCTACCCATATAATAGAAATAATCCAGATTTGAAGAAGTTAATAACCTTAAACAATTCTCAAATCCTTCCTGCGATTTTACCCATACAGTACAGTGTGAGCGGAATTCTCCTTTTTCTTTTATTTCTGGATTGGGAACGATATAGAATTCTACCCCTTGAATGGGGATGATTCCAAATTTATCGCAAGCGGCTTGATGTTTGATAGCCCCATCCATGTTATGATGGTTGGTCAAAGCTAGGTGAGTGAAGCCAATTTCCTTTGATCTCTCGGCCCACTGCTCAGATGAAAACATGCCATCGAGCGGTGATAATTCGTTGTGAATATGGAGGGGGGTATATTTTAAATTGTTAATCATTAGTAACCTTTTAATTTAAACAATACAGTACGACCATACAGCCGTTTTCACTCTCTACCATTGTACCATACGCTATTACAAGTAATCGCGTAATCTAGTGCTTATACAACATCAAATACGGGGTGTCTCGCATAATGGTTGAAGATGTTAATTATTCAATACTTCATCCCAATTCTCAATCATACTCCATACTTCTTCATACATAGGCCAACTGTCTTCCACTACCACACATTTCAAATCATTCTTGCCGTCTTGGAATCTTTTGACTTCAATCTTTTTACACAACGAATCAAGAACACCTAATTCTTGATTCGTTAAATACTTACTAATATCCTTATTGCCAAGCACAGTATATCTAGTTTCTCTATTAAAATTTGCCATCTTCAACCCTCATTAGAGTAATTGCACTAAAATTATTTAATCTCTCAATACTCAAAATCAACCACAAATTCATGCCCACATTTAGGGCACCAAACTCCTACATCCCTTGTCTCGCCAGTACATGATTCTTGAGCAGCAAAATCTCTGCCGCTCAAGAAATCGTCACCATCAAGCAAATCAACACACTCTCCGCAAGATTGGCAATCGCAATCAAGAGAAATGCTCCATATGGCTTCTATTTTATCTGACATGATTAACTCTCAACAAATATTGAAATGATTTTCTTTAAATACTTCAATAACCTTTAATCCATTAAATTATTGAACTCTTCCGTATACCCACATTCAACACACCGATAAACATAGGTACTAGGGTTGCATTAATTGGAACCTTAATATGACGAGAATGATTTTGCTTCTTCTTTGGAAAAGTTGACTTACTCATTGCTTTCTCCTAAATAAATTAGCTTAAGTTGATAAGATAATTCTAAATGATTTAAAAATTCCTTTTCTAATTCTTCATCATCCCACTTGTTATCAATAGTATTACAATCCCTTAGTGAGATAGCATATTCATGAATTAGGTTTGATGCGGCGTCGATTATTTCTTTATCTATCTTTGTCATTTTATTCTCTAATACGTTTCCGAATATCAGCAAGTGAATCATCAACTAAAAGAACTCCATTCTCAAACACTGATAGCATTTCACATTTTATCTCATGATCAAAAGAAAGACCATCAATACACTTAAATTCGCCGTCTTCCTTAATCACAGCAACACAACCAGTATTAGATTTTTTAGTTCCATCATCGGTAGCTGGATTTTTATAAATCTGTTTTTCTTCTCCATTAATCTGGCACATAGTTGATTTCAGAGCAAAACCGAAAGAGTCCTTAGTATTGTATTGGTATGTATAACTACCCACACCAAATACAATATTCGTTGAAGAAAAGCCTTTCTCCTTCAACCCATGACAAATACGAGTACAGCGGTCAAGAGTAATAGAATCACCATAAATTGCCCCAATATGAGGATCTAGTACTTTATAACCCTTTTCATTTACTACGCCACCAAAAATATCCCAGAGACATTCAATCAGCCCTTTCTGAATCATCGGATTGCTAGAAAATTTATCACCGCAAATGATCTTAACTGGGTCGCCGGAATCAGGTCTAATCACGGCCTTTCCATCCCGCGCCATAATTTCACTTTTAAGTGGCTTGATAATATTTTCAACACAAGACCACAGGTTCCAAGTATCAGAAACAATACTCACGATACCACTTGGATAAACCTCAGTTAATAGGCGTTTATAAGTATTAAATTCATTTTCGCCATCACCACCAGCACACATCACAGAATGCTCAGTGGCATTTACACTACAGCCGACAAGTTCTTTTTCAATATCCGCATTATAGTATTCTTCGAGATGAAAAATTGCTGGAATCGTATCAGTACCAACGAACGAAAGTAAATGTCCTGCGCCACTAGAAGCGGCGGACTCAAGACAGCTCATTCCCCTCATAGAAAAATCATGAGCTTGGAATTGTACGAATTCAGGGTCTCCAGTTTCTTCAGCATAAGAATCCAAAATGGTTCGATATTCAGAAGCGGTAGTCGCTGAAGTACTAGCCATCCATAACTCAGTAGAAAGAATAGTTTCTACAAAATTAGTCAGCCAAAAGAATCTAGGATTAGTATTTTCAATAGTTAACATTGGAACCCGAATTGAAACCTTTGTTCCCTCCGGCAATGACTTAATCAAAAGAGGCAAATAGCCAAGGTCGTGTAGGTCTTCAATATGCTGAGTATGTGGTTCCTTAATCCCAAGAGCAAATTTTAGAACGCGGGTGTATTCATTAAGAACTTCCTCCTTGCTCCGAGAAAAGAAATGTGTATTAAAGTAATTAATAAGATACTTCTTAACAAATGCCTGAATGCCAAAAACTACAACTTTATCTGTGGTGGGATGATACTTGTTGCTTCTGGGAGTCCAAGTAGAATAAACCTTTTCTGTCCCAATCGGATACTGCTCTCGGTGAGAAACCTTATAAAAATCACATAGAAGAGTTGCTGGATAAATTGTTTTCATTTCCTTTCCTTTAATTAAATAAAATCATAAGTTTTTTTCAAAAATTTCACGGTCGCAAATGTAAAGTTCATCATCTACACCACACATAAGATAATCGCCAGATTTTCCAAGTTTATAATCCCCTTCGAGCGTTTTTACCCTAAATTCTTTATTGACCTGTGCCGCTTTTACGGGAATTGGTCTTTTCATACATAGTCTAAAATCACCCGAAACTAATACATCTAAATCTTTAAGCCTTTCTGGGAACACGATCATTTTGTTTTCCTTTTAATTAGTTTGTTCAATCCTAGGATGTTTAATTTCTAATTCAAAATCTTTATTGGTATAAACAATATCTACAAAATCAAAAATTTCTCCTTGGAAGATTGTATTTTCAACGTAAGAAACGAGCAGTCCAATTCTATTAACTCCTTTTTCTTTTAATAATTTTGCAATCCTAACAAATGTGCCTCCTTTGCTACAAATATCGTCAATTATTAAAACATTCTTTCCGCATTCACCTAGTAATTTTAATCCTTTTATATCCCCTGTTAGAAAATCTCTATCTTTTTTACCATACGAAATTTTCTCTTCACCGTTCCAATTGTATCTTTCTTTTGCTCCATAATCCGGGAAGCAAATAGAATCAAAACCACCTCTAATAAAAATAGATTTAGCTCTTCCAATGCACCACTCTTCTACTTCAATATTATTGATTAAATTTGTAGTAGCGGACGAATGTGGTTCTCTTACGATAACTTTATAGAAATTTAAAGAATTTATGATAGAGCAAATGGCTTTTAGGCTTACCGCATAAGAACCGTTCGGCCTGTCCATCCTTGAATGAGGCATATATGGTAAATGTAATTCCGCTGGTGCATTCATTTCATCAAGAAAATTTTTAAGAATAGCTAATTTAATAAAATCATCGTCGTTTTGGTAAATTAACTCTACTACATTCGCCCGGTCATAAAATTCTAATTGGTCAATTGGTAGGTAATTTTCGCTATTCGGAAATTTCCCGAACTCAACTTTATAACTATTCAGTTTTAACATTTTATTCCTTTTAATTTATGTCCAAAGTGAACGGAAATATTTTCCAAAAAGTCTTAGCCCATTTTGGATTTTAGTTTGATGTTCAAGGTATCCTTCACGGTTAAAAACATGAGTGTCATCTGGGCCAGAAATCATTTCACTCAAATTAGGATTATCTTTACATTCTTTCCATTGAATATCTATATTCCCCGTATGAAATTGATCTTCATCATCTGCATCACAAATCCTTTCAAAACTCCAGATCATTTGTTCAAGTACATAATCCCATCGCTTAAACCAATTTTCATCGGTGTCCCAAATGTTCTCTTTCTGAGTAACATAAGTGCTTTTTAATTCATCCGGCACATCTGCATCATCAACATATGGTGCTCCATGTTTATCTTCACGGATTTTAATCAAGCAGGGCAGAATAATTAACGAAAGAGTACTGTCTAGCGACCACACATCGTATTCATCTATGTGAATTTTTACTTTACGTTTTCGTTTAGAATATACCCATTCACAGAAGTTGTTCAGTTTTGTATTAGAAAGGTATTTCCCAATCTTATAGCAAGCGTCTTCAGAAAATCCCAAGTGCTGGAGAAGGTCTGATAGCTGGAAAACTCCCCAGTAAGTATAATATTTGCCAATTTTAACAAGCATTGTCAAGTCCTAGTTCTTTCTGTAATTTTAAATACTGAGCACGCTTCTTTTCCAACGCAGCCTCTTTCTTTTTATTTTCCTTGTTTATCCTTGATTGATATTCAATGTCTGTCTCTTCTCTATTATGGAGAATTACATAATTAACATTTTCATAAGAATCGTTTTCCATTATTGCTTTTTCTCCATATTTTTCAATAAGAGATTCAATAATGTTTTTAAATGACAAAAGAGTTAAAGTATCAAAATCATAGTCTCGGAAAAGAAATATTTTTTCTTCAATAATGTTCTTCATTTTATTTCTCACTAAAATACTTATTTTCAATTTTCTCAATTAGCTCTTCTACGTCTTGATTAATTTGTACCCACTTCTGTTCTTGCTCTGGATTGTAATCTAACCGCAAAGATACCGAATAAGTAAAATTACTCAATGAACTTAGTCCGTCTAGTAACTGTTTCTTGTAATTGAAGCTCATTTTGTTTCTCCTAATCAACCATCAATAAAGATTCTAATTCGTCTACTTGCGTTTGGGTTAATCCTTTCCCGGCATTCGCTTTACTTAAATAATCTACCAATTTATCCCTATACCCTTGGTCTCTTTGTTCCCAATTCAGGAAAAGAGGAATAACATGCATGGGCGGAATCCAATATCCTTTCTTAGCGTACTTCATACAGCGCAATGTGCTAGAAATGGGGCAATGAATATTCTTAATTCTGAGAAGTTTTTTCTTTTCATCGTTATCAAAATCTGCATCGACCATTGCTGTTGGAGGATCGTAAGAAATAACTCCACAACGAATCACCGTGAAATCAAAATTAGAAAGAATCTCCTCCATACTGCCAGTCGCTACAATGGCCCCTTTCTTAACTGGCTTAATTAACTGGATAATTGGACATGCGAATAGTGGATGGTCAGACGATTCGACTTTAGCAAATGTCATAGAAACATCGTTTTCATGTTTTACCGTCAGTTTATGCGTTTCTTTGAGAACTTTAACGAAAGTATTAAACGAATCCTCTGTCTGTGAATAAATGTCACAATCTCCAGCAGGAGTGGGATTATGGTGCTTTGAACACATCCATCTAACATATCCGCCCATAATAAAATAATCTAAATTATTATCTTTGATTGTGTTTATTAACGGAAGAATTTCAAACCAACCCCGAATAATAGGCGCGTTAACAAACCCGCCTTGAGATAAATAAATATCTTTATCCTCTGGAATTTCTTCTTCGTTTTTATTTGAATCAATCTCAAATTCGCTTAAAATATTATTTAGCGTAGATTGTTTATTTTGTTCTGCTTCTTTTACTAATTTTTCTTCCTCTTCAAACCAATCAGCCATTATCATAATTTCCTTTATTTAATCTAGAATTTATTCAGTAATGATAATTCATTACTCCACTCAAATCTTTTCCAGTACACCTTACACTCTGGGCAATGATAAAATGTTGCGCCGTCATATCCGCCACCTATAGTCTCAATAGCGATTTCTTTCCTAAAACATTTTTTATTTTTCCATGAATACCCGTAACATGCTGACGCGATTTCAAATGCTTCTTGCTCCGATTTTCCTTTCTTTAGAAAGCATTCGTAAATATCTTCACCCCGGAAATCAAATCCACATTCGGGGCATTTATCAGTTTTGCCTATGTGTTTATTTATTTTCATATTTACCTTTAAAATTATATTTATGGAAGTAGCACATTGCTCAAGTCAGAAAAATCTATCACTCTGCAAATGCGAATATCTCTAATACCATAGACCATAGCATCAATCTCCCTACCACATTCAGGACATATTCCATTAACTTGTTCTGTTTCTATACACTGGTGGCCCCAATTACAGACATAATACTTTTATTGTTATCTTTTGCAGTAAAAGATCGCCCACGGCATTTTTCGTTCATATTATCCCCTTTGACCGATGTTATTATTTCTAACACCTTAACACTTATCAGTACTTATGTCAATCAGAAAATCATTCGCCTGATCAATTTCACATCTTCATCGCACAAATCGGCAATATCCGAATTTTCTTTTCCATACTCAATGTAATTTATTTCATCAGCAAAAACAAGTTGAGATTCAAGGCGTTTAGAGGCTCTTCTTCCCGGATCATCATTATCAAAGCCTAAATAAAATTTCTTAAATCCCTTATCTCGGAGCTTAATTATTTGCGATTTTGAGAAGTTTACAGAAAGTAACGCCGCTGTTCCGTCTCCTAACCGACAAGAATTCATCAATCCTTCTACTAAAATAACCTTATCGGAATTACAATTATCTAAGTTAAATATTAAGTCTCTTCGCCTAGTAACCGCTTCATCATCGAGGCAAAACTGATAAGGAATTATATTTTTGCCATTAATAATAGAATTCCCTATGTAATTTACGAGTTTATTATTTTCATAGACAGGCCAGATTATTCTGAATTTATTTCTGCCTGTCGTTCCGCTCCACATAACATCATACTTCTTTTGAATTTCCAAAAACGAAAATCTTCTTTTCTCTAAATAATCCTTTGCCTCTTTAGGTAAGATAGATGTGAATGTACTTGGAAATTTTAAAACCGTATTTTGTTTTTCTTCTTGATTTTCTTGCTCTTCAATATTATTTAAAATTTCTTGCGGTTCAAGCTCGTACTGTTTAAGGACTTTGTTTAATTTACGATAATCGCATTTTAAAGTTAATTTGATAAATTCATTTAAATTAAACCCCCCGCAGCCCCAACAGTTCAATTTGCCGGTTTTTTCATTAGCAGCAGCGTGATAGTTATCCTTTCCGCATCTAGGACAAGTTTCAATTCCAATCCAACCATTTCCACCTATGTTCTTGCCAGAAGTCTTATATTTAATATCATTTTCGTCAAAAAACTTTATAAAATTAAAGTTATTCATTCTTGCTGGCATTTATTTTATTTAAATTCAGCAATAGGTTCCTACAAAATTCATAAGCATCTCGCGTTGCTTTTGCCCGAATCGTCCTTTCTGATGGATCATCTTCAATCACCATGCATCTTGTGTGTAAACTAGCTATTAATTCATCAAGAATAATAAGCGCTTCTTTTAAATCACCAAAATTTTCGTACATTACCTTTCCTCAATCTCAATTAACTCTAAATCCCAACCATCCACAATCCCTGATTCCCAATCGGTTGTGATATTTGTATATCCAACCGTATATAATTTACCGTCTTTTACATCTTCAAGCCCAATAATCCCTTCATCACACATAGATTCAGAAATCTCATCTTCAAGACACTGGCATTTATCACAACTACATGATTTTCTTTTCAACTCATTTAATCTAATAGACATTCCGAAACCTTTAGTGGTCGGAAATTTCTGAACACTAGCTTTATATACTTTTCCTGTACATTGCGATTCGTGACCAGCATCAATTTTAAGATTTATCATTCTTTAACCTACATTAAAATCTAAACACATGTACCCTTGTGCCATTAATTGCCATTCTTTAAAACGATATTTATCTTCATATCCATTTCCGTATAACGCCTTGACGTACCTTAGAGAATAAACAGCGGGGATTTGATACATTTAGATTCCTAATTTAAATTAATAAGATTAGCTACGGAAGAAATTTCTTTGATTTTACGTTTAAGATATACTTCCAGTGGTTCATAAATATCTTCTTGGATTTCTTTCCTTTCATCATCGTCTTCTGACCAGATACAGAACCCAAGATATTCAATAATTGCAGAATATCCATTTGTTTTAACGCTTAACTCAAATAAGTAATAATCAGGATATGTTTCTCCAATCGCATCATAAATTTCATTATTAATATCAAAAACAATATCAGTTATTTCTTTAATGTTCATTTTATTTCTCTATCCTAAAAATCTTCCGTATAACTATCACCAACTAGCTTATATGAACTCACCTTTACCCCGTCTTCATCAAACGAATCAATATAATCATTATCTTCTTGAAACACTTCATCTTTATTAAAGTAAATTGATTCAGGAGCATCGCCATTAGAAGTTACGAAATACTTTTCCTTAATCTCTTCCATTCCTTTTCTCCTGTTTTATCCGAGTTCAATATCTGCATGTTGAGAAATCTTATATTCATTTCCACATTCATCACATTTTTCTGTATCTCCTCTAGGATCTCCGCGCCACCCATCTTGCTTTGCATTACAATTCGGACAATTTATATAATCGGCCTTGGAATAAATAATTGTTACTTCTTCCATTACTTTTCTCCCTTATCCTATATGATATAATTCATCTGCATGTTTTAAAACCATAATAACTGCTTGGTTTTTAGTTTCAAATGTTCCTAATTCATATGCTTGTGTTTCGTCCCATGCTGTATAGCCGTCTTCTTCATTGCCGGTTACGAAATTATTTACCCATTCTAATTTCAGATCCATTACTTTCCTCCCATAATATCTTGCAATTCATAAATCTTATTTGCTATCTCAGCACAAATATCAATTATTTCTCCGCGTTTATGTTCAAGGCGTTCTGATAATTGCAACCCGTTGCCGTTACCGTTGCCTGTCGTATACATATTCCTAATATTGCCATAACATATTTCAAAATTATCAATATTTACCATGTCTTTCTGGGTCGTGATTTTCATTCTCATTCTATTGCCTTAATTAGAACTAATTCTTTTACGGATATCTTGTTTACGTTCTTCATCGGCTCTTTCGTATGATACAATAAAATGAAATAATTCTCCTTGATCAAATTCACACAATTTCGCCAATACTGTTTTCACGATTTTATCTACTATTTCTGGGTGCATGTTAGTTATTCCTTTTTTCTAATGTATAACTATTAAATTCATTACTGAACACAACGTTCTTTATTCCTGAAAAACTAATTGCAGCGGAGCAAATAGGGCACGGTTTCGCATTGGCTATCTTACCGTTCCTCAATAACCTGACAACAATAAGAGAATGTATTTTACCTCTAGATTTCAAAATCGCAGAGAGTTCGGCATGAAGCTTAATTTGGTCTTTATGCCCATGTTTGTTAGCCAATTTGGACATAGCTGTATGCGTCTTAGAACTGTTCTGGCCGGTAGATAATACAGTACCGTGCTTATCAATTGCGATAGCGCCTAGTCTGAATTTTTGATTATTCTTGGACGCTATTTCAATAGCCATATCTATGTAACGTTTGAATTTTTTCATTGTGTTATTGTACTAAATCGTGCTTATTTTGTCAACGATTATTTATCTTACTCACTTATCTTACCTTTTACATACATTTTCTTTGGAGAGAAGTAAAAATATTTTCCGCTCCAATTTGAACTGTCTTCCATCAAAGCAAGGTCAAGCCCGTTTTTAAAAAATACATACCAAATTAGTTTTAATATTTTCTGTTCTTTTAAATTATGAAATTTGTTCACTCTCAACATCAATGAGAAGAAACGAGTGGTTTGCAAAACATAACTGTATAAAAGATAAACACAAATAATTAATACAAACGAAATTAATGAGCAAATAATAGACCTTCCAACCCATAATGACAAAATATCAAACGTATCCATTTTACTCCTTGTACTTATCAATAATATTTTGCAGATCAGAAAGGATTAATTGAGTAGAATTATTTTCGTCGGTTATTAATGTTCTTGCATCTTCATACCACATTTCTAAACAAGTCAAAAGAATTTCTTTGATTTTCGGCATATTTTGCTCCGGCGAATATGGCAAATCACATTTCAGATAAACTTCTTCAAGGTGTTTTTCCTTATCTGATACGTATTTAATGACTTCATCATATGTCCACTCCCCATTACGAATAGCCCGAAGTTGTTGCCTTCTTCCGTCTTGGTTAAGAACAAGTGTCCCTTCCGTCATTATTTGCTCATAGCGGCAATTTTATTAAATGCCACGCAAACGTCTAAACACATTTTAGAACAAATTTTATCTTTATGTGGCGGATTATTATACATCCATTCTTCTCTTTCTTTTCTCATATTCTTACCCACGACACCAATTGGATCTCCACCTTCGCGCATATAAATAATACATGGGAAGTGATAACCACCCGCTACAGCCATATCATCAAGAACCAACCGACAAAGATTTTTACTGCCTCCTAATCCTCTAACATGTTCTCCATTTTGTACTTTGTTGGCTCTGTACTTCAAAATAGGATATTTATTAATTAAATTAGGAGAAACTTCTGTCAGCATTTTTAGTGCTTTATCATATTGGGCAGCAGGAATAACTCTAATGTCTGATACTCCTAACGAATCAGCTAATCTTACAGTATTATGAGCATCATAAACATTGTCATCTGTAAAAACAACGCCTACAGTAACATAGGTAATTTTCGATAATTCTCGGATATTGTCAACTACTTTATTCCAAGCACCTGTTATCCCGCCTGTCATTTTATCCCCGATAGAGCAACAGCCGCTATCTAGAGAAATAGAAAAATCATTTACCCCACACTTGATTAAGTATTTATAATAATCAATATCTGCTGATCCATTTGTGGAAATAGCTATATTCTCTACGTTATTTTCTTTACAAAATTTTATTAACAAATCCAATCCTGGATATAGAGTAGGTTCCCCACCAGAAAAACGAACATTCTTCAATCCATCTTTTACCCAATATTTCAGTGTCTCCATAGCGGAATCAAACGGCAATTCTCCCGCTATATCAGAACGCAAACCACGACAATAAGGACATTTAAAATTGCATTCATCCGTGAGAATTAGTTCGCATCTCCACAAAGGAGAAGTAGCACTTGAATTCATGGCCCTGTCATCTGAAAGAGTGTAAAATCCGATTTCTTCTAATTTCACTTTATTCACCTAAAAGAAAAACTCATATCGTTGTCTTCCTCTTCAATTATTTTTGCTTCATATAATGTTTCAAAGTATCCGCACCAAAATGCAGAAATTGATTCTACTTTATCTTTAGAATTTCCAACGATTACTACCGAATAATCATCTTTATAATAGTTTGGCTTATCGACTTTTTCTCTATATCTACTATTTTTTGCTTGATAGTACGAATAGTGCTCTTTGATTCTTTTTAAACTTTCTTTCGCATCATCCAGCGAGTCCCAAGAATATCCTACAATGTCGGTTTCTTCATGAGAGCCGAAATAATCACCTGTTTGATATGTAATTTCTATTGTATACATTATTCCTCCTTCAACTTCTGAATATTTTCTATATGGATAGCTTTCTCTGCTTGGCCTTGTGCGTGATCGTCAAATACTTTAGAGTTACATTCTGGACAAATACAGTAATTGTTATTAACTGTCCAGCCGTAGTGTTCTTGGTTTTCCCCTAAGAGGTAAGTGTTATCCTCTTCTTTACACAAGTCACATTTGAGGTGAATTGATACGCCCATTTTGTGGCCTCCGTGAATTTATTTTAATTTAGAAACCCTTACTTGGTTATTCCTATAAAATTTTTCTACGGTTATTCTTTTATTTATATCTGTACCGTCTGGATACAAACCCAATATTAATTCATTAATTGCAATCATATTATCATAATCTTGAATAATATAATCAGAAACATACGCTGCCATTTGAAGTTTTATTAATTTCATTTTAATCTTTAATGAATTTTCGCCAGTTATTCCCAATTAAACCACCTATCCCAAATCCAAAAAGAAACATCGAAAACAAGTCCATTTAGTACTATAACTAACATTTACGTTTCTAGTACAAGAATAATCTTTCTCACAAGAAGAACATGTTATTGTCGCGTCTCCGTCTGCTCCGTCTCCGAAATCAATTTCCCAGGAATCCCGTTCAGTTTTACCACAATGCGGGCAAACTGGTTCAAATGTATATTCTGTGTCGTATTGGTGCATATTAGTGTCTCAAAAATAAGAATTAATAACGTTTTCGGAAAATTCTTTCATTTCTTCAACATCAAGTATCATTGCATAATGCTGAATAATTTGTTCAAAGTCGTGCTTAAAATGATCTTCATTAGAAACAGCTTCTGTGCTTACTTCAAACATCTTCATAACTTTACCGTTTATTAATTTAGTTTCCATACTTAATCCTTATTATTCCTCATCGTTATTGTTACCTAGCCATTCGCTGTCTAGGAAGGCTAGGTTTACAAATAATATTAAAGTTTTTATACTATTATTCCGATAAGGTATTTATAGAAACGATTCATTCTCTGCAAAAGGATTAACATGATCAAGTCATTCAAATATAGAATATATCCCAACAAAAGTCAAGAGGAAATGTTTAATAAGCATTTTGGTTGCGCTAGATTTATTTATAATTGGGGCCTCAATCGCAAAGTTAAAGAATATGAAGTATCAAAAAAGACCTTGTCTTTCTTTGATTTAACAAAAGAAACAACCTCTTTAAAATCTGAAAATATATGGTTAAAAGAAGTCAATTCCCAATCGCTTCAAATGTCTCTAAGAAATCTTGATAACGCATTTACTCGCTTCTTTAGAGAAAAGAAAGGGTTCCCTAAATTTAAATCTAAAAGAAACAACCAATCTTTCCAATGTCCACAGGCATGTTCAATTAATTTTGAAACAAATAAATTAAATATCCCCAAAATTAAAAACATTAAAATAAAAATTGACAGATCGTTTGAAGGTAAAATTAAAACCGTCACAATTAGTAAAGTTCCTTCTGGTAAATACTATGCCTCAGTTTTAGTTGATGATAGAAAAGAATTACCATCAAAGATTAAAGCAGTTAAAGAGTTCTCTATTGGCGTTGACTTAGGGATCAAAACTTTCGCAACCTTATCAAATGGAGAAAAGATTGATAATCCACGACATTTTAAGAAATTAGAAAAACAATTAAAGCGAGCACAAAGGAAACTATCACGCAAAAAGAAAGGTTCTTCTAATCGAGACAAAACAAGAATTAAAGTTACCATTTTACATGAAAGAGTTACTAATTCACGAAAAGATTTCTTGCATAAATTATCTAAAAGACTGATTGACGAAAACCAAGCAGTTTGTCTTGAAAATTTAAATGTCAATGGACTTCTCAAGAATCGCAGGTTAGCAAAACACATCCAAGATGCAGGATGGAGAACATTTAAAACATTCTGTGAATACAAGGCAGAATGGTCCGGTAAAGAAGTTAAGACTATTGGACGGTTCGAACCGAGTTCTAAACTTTGCAATGTATGTGGAGTATTAAACAATTCACTCACCTTAAAAGATCGAGAATGGACCTGTTCTTGTGGAACCATTCATGATCGTGACATTTTAGCCGCCAACAATATTCTAAATTTCGCATTTCTACCCTAGGGTCTAGGGGGAGTTAAGCCTGTGGAGATTGTGTAAGACCTTTAGGCAACGATCTTGGAAGCAGGAAGTCTTATTGTTTAAGATAGATCATGAAGGCTTGTCCTAGGTTAATCGTATTAGTCAAAATTAAACATCCAATCAAGTTTGCCCAATATACTCACTTAAATCTCTTGGTTTTCTCGGCATAAATTAATCCTCCTCATATGAATGTCCCATAAACTCACTATCGAGGAACGGTTGCGCCAGTGCAAGATTTTGAGTAATTAAAATTTGATTATTCGGGTCACAGTCTCCCTCTCTATTGTATGCGACAGAAGCTCTTAATAATCCGTTCTTTTTCTCAGTAGGAGTGCTCTGCAAAACGATCAAAGAATCGAGGTGGGCTAGTTTGGTGAAGGCTTCGGCTATTTGCAGACCGCTAATATTTTTCATACCTGCTCCCGTTCGGTTCGTCTGTGACGCAGTTAAAACTAAAATATTCCTTTCTGTGGCGATTCTGGAAAGGCTCTTCCAAATCTCATCAAGCTGAAATCTCACGTCATTTCCAGTATTTACAGAACGCAACACATCCGCGTAATCTACGATCAAAACGTCAGGATAAAAACCACTACTATATGCTAAATTATCTAAATCTGCCTCAATTTCAGCAACACCGACCCCGAACTTTGGATAACATTTTAATCGATACCTGTCATTTCCGTACATTAGCCCAAAACCTCGGCTCATATTAATTGCTTTATCGACGGTCAATTCTTCTTTAAATTGCGAAAAAAACCAATTGGCCGTTTGGTAATCTGAAGTTCCACGACAAGCAGTACAAACAACATAATCCTTCGGGGCATTTGAAAATTCTGGAATCTCTCCAACAGAATTAACGAGTGGAATTTTACTGGCTCTAATACTTTTAGAACATATCCCTAACTGATTTTTTTTACAATCAAAGCAACTAATTTCATATTCTTTTGATTCATCGCCTTGTCCAGTAATCATTTTAAGATCACGGTAATTAATCTTAGTGGCGGACATTTCTAGGTTCGTCTCAAAAACGCGTAGCCTGTTCATTCGAGCAACCAAGCCCAAAAAGTGCAGCATCCAGGTCTTGCCGCACTTTGGTGGTGCCATGATCGCAATCAACCTCCCTTTTTCCGGCTTAATTAAAGTACCTAATGGACCAGGAATGGTAAATAATATATCTTCTACTTTTGCCTTAAACGTCTCCTTGATAAAATCAGCATCATGAGGATTTACGCAACCAGAAGTCAATTCCGTTACTTTTCTATGATTCCTAATTTGTTTTTCTACTTCTTCTATTTGGTCAAGTTTAGCATAACTTGAGATATTATCAGCTAATTTGATATACGATTGTTTCTTAAGATATGGTATAGCTTGTTCAATGAAATATTTACTATTCCTTTTTTCTCCTTCTTCAATGAACTTATTCGATAGATTTTCAAGTAGGTCTTGTATAATCTCTGCATCTTCTGCTTGCAATTTACCTTTTTTAGTATTAAAAATATCCTGAATATATTTACCAGGGCTTGACTTATAATTATTATAATACTCTTGAATCCAAAGGAATATTTTGCGGATATGAGGGGTATCAAAATATTCTGGTTTGGCAATGGGTAGAATTGCTTTACAAAAATCATCATCGATTATGAGATTGATTGCTATATTTTTTTCTGATTCTTGGTCGATCTTACGTCCACTAATTGAAATTGCCATATATTATAAACTTTCCTCGTTCTGTTTATACATTTTAACCGCCTTTCTCTCCCAAGAATTATTATTAACCAACCTAATCACAAATCACAATACTCCTAGTTTTCCTATAATAATTTAGCGTTACATACCCATTATTCTCTAATGAACTAATTGCTTTGCTTACCGTTACTGGATTTTTATCAATTATTTTCCCTATCTCAACATTATTTTTACTGGATTTTTTGCCAGATAGAATTAAGTTGTAAAGGATTCTCTTCGCCGTTGGGCTTAAATTGTTATCATTCATGTAATCTTTCAAATAATTAACCTCCTAGTACCTTATCGGCATTCTTTGCATAAACTTTAATTATTTTATCTATCTTTAGTTAAAAATATTAAAAGTCTTTATTTCCTATTCTTATTATGTGGGCAAATGACGCAGTATCTTGTATCACATCCCTTATTCCGAAATTCTAAAACACATTCTACCTTGATTTTCATTTATAACCTCCTGTTTTAATTTCCATAATCCACAGCGACTATTTTACCTTTGTACTTACCAAACGAATCCAATTTAGGTTCTGCCGGAATTGTGTAATCTTCTCGTAGTAACCAATTCTCGGCATCCATTTCAAAGAATTCTTCTCTTGTTAAAGGTTCGCATCTAGGCATTACCACTAGAAATCCAAATGGAATATAAAATAAAACTGGGCAAAGTTCTGGTTGGTTAATTTTACTGAATTGAACTTCTTGCATATTAGCTAAAAGCCCCAATAAGAACAAGCGGAATTCATACATAATACTTGGGATTTTAAACGCATATTTTCCTATTAGAAATACTACCCTTGTTGTTCCATAGGCTATTCTACAATTTTTATGAATTATTGACATATTCATTTGTCCATAATCTTAGGGCACCAATTGGGCTTGACTAGAGTATCAGAAACACTCCCAATTGAATACGCATTATCATCCGACATGCAATAATTCTTATGGTCATTTTCTGTATCTTGGGATAAACGCTCACAGCCACCGCAATCTTTCTCCAACCCCTTTGCCAATTTAACAATATTAGATACTAGGTAATTAATTCTAGCATGAAAATTGACATTATGTAGATAATACTCTTTTGCTTTATGAGGGATAATATTTATAGATTCAGCAGTGCAAGTATTGACATTGATCGGATTCTCTTTTTCGTATTCAGTAAAAATCAATAGTTCTAGAAGTTTTTCTTCAAATTTATGGTAATTCATTTTATTTCTTTAGCCCCAAATCAATATAGTTCTCGACTTCTTGATTAACCAATTGATTTTTACAATAATTAATACAGCCGCTAGGTGGAACTAGTTCCCCGCCATCGACCCAACATTCGTCGGTGATTAAATCAAAAATCATGGAATTGACAAGCGGCAATTGCCCATAGGCATCTATCAAACCAGAGTTATGACAATTAAAAGAAATATTTAAATGATTTCCAGCTAGCATTGATAGTGGTCGTTGATCATCCAATTGAATATATTTACATATTAAGCATTTGTGGTAATTCATATTATTTTTACCTCTCCGCGAATGGTACTAAATATTTATTAAAATATTGTTCTGTTATTTGAGTGCATATTTTACCAGTATTGTATGATTCCATAAACCACAAATCCCCAGTATACTTACCGCAATATCCCATTGACACAGTATAAAGTTTACCATCCTTGATATTTCTATAAATTGTCATTTCTTTACCTTCTTATTCTCCTACTATTTCCTCAATAATTACACCAAAACCCTTACAATGAGGGCATTCTTTTAGCGGTTCATTAATCATTGTAATCAATTCAGAAAGATATTTGTCTATATTATTCTTTAAATCTTGATGGTCTTTACCTTCAAACCCTGGAAGAACAGTATACTTTCCGTATCTATCCTTATCGCTAGTCATATCAAATACTTCTATTTCTCTGTCCTTAATGAACTTCTCCTTATATTTCCTATTTTTATAAGAAGTCCCGTTATCTTTCTTAATCTCTATTTTATTATGTATGATATCATTAAGAGGAACGACCTTCTTTACAGTAAAACAAAAATCATAATCAGAAGTGACCCTTGCATATTTACCATTAATGTTTTGTTTGACATATTCTCTTACGATTTCATAGCTTTCTTTGCTTGATAAATTACAGGGTTGATTAGGAAGAGCAATAGACGGGAATACAATTTTGTCTAGTAATTGGTGCTGAATGTTTTCAATTCTAAAATTATTGTAATTTTCTAAGTTTTTAATATCTGGAATCTCTAAAATAGTTTTATAAGTAAATTCGATTTGTTCTTCTGCATCGGGTTGTTCATCTGACAATTCTTCATAGAATCCTTGAAGGTGTTTAAATTCAGATTTCCATTCACAGTAATCGTTATTCTGCTCCATTACCTCACTCTTTGGGAGGATTTTAGGGAGACTAGAAATATCTATGAATTCTAAATCACTTTTGAGTTCATACCTGTGATTTATTCTTGGTTGTTTAACCAGTTTATATAATGTAATTGGCTCTTCTTTTACGAATACCCAATTTTTATGGAACGTCGTTTCTGGACGTTCCCCATTAATGAAATAAGAATTTAATGCATTATTGTAATACGTTGAATCCCCATTAGGGTCACTTGAAATATAATAACCATTATTTGTTTTAACGCCAGTAATAATTAACATTTGTTCCCCTTATTGCACCATTTATTCACAAACGCTGCGTCATCAGTACTCAACATAACATAATTTTCACAATCAATCTCACACGCCTTAATAAGATTTCTAGCATCTTGAATCGATGTTTCATACCAGTATTTCCACGGTTTAGTCAACCAGAAATCAGGCTCGGTTCCATAGATCTTGGCATAAATAGCAGCTTCTTTAAAAGTCATTTTCTGCTTCTTTAAAAATACTCTTGAAAAGAATCCCGGTTGTTTTAGCATATAATATTTAACTGTTTTCTTAAATTCATCTCCTCTCTTCTTCATAAAAGCATGAATATAACTTGAACAAGCACTGTATATTAGGTCTTTTCTTACTTTCAATTGCGTCATCACTCCTCTCCCGTCTCAACGCTCATTGTTTCTTTATTACATGCAGGGCAAAGATAAACATCTCCGTTCGCAACTGACCTGCTATATGCCACGAAAACATCAAAATCTTCATATCCACAATGCTGACAATAAATCCATTCTACTTTCATTTATTTGCCTTCAATGTCAAACAATCCATTTATAATACTCTCCCCATATCCAGCACCAAGCAATAATGGGCTAATAATTTCTTCCCATAATTCTTGGATATTCAAATTGCCCTTTGGAATCTCAATACTAACAATGCCGTATTGTGTTTGAAGCGTTGCTTTTGTTCCTTTGAAATCATTTGTGCTTAACATAATTCTCCTTAATTAAAATTTAAAAACACATACCAACATAGACCCAACACAATAACCAATTAAATCTTCTGCGTCAAAATTCTTATCCGTTAATTCTTTAAGTACTCCTACAGATAAAGAAGTCAATACGGAAATTAATGCTGTTTGATACCAAGGCAGATCAGAATATTCAAAAATCCAAAATGTGATACCTGCCCCCTATTAAGGCATGTATTGGTTGGCCTAAATTCTTTTTCTCTACTTTCGTATTAATGTCACGGTATTCATTATCTGCTAAACATATATTTGTTGTAAAAAGAATTATTAAAATTGTTGTTATTAAAACTTTCATATTTATCCTATAAATTATTTATTCCCAAAATCCTTGTTTAACAAATTTACCATCTGGTGTGAACTCAATACTCGAATAGAAATTAAAATACCCGACAAATTTACTAGAATGATTTACACCATTATCGTCGTAATCATCTGCGCCGATTCTATAAATTATGGTATTGTCGGGAGAATCTTGATATTGTTTTAAATTGATACCAATCTGAAAATAAAACTGTTTGAATAATTCTAAATCTGTCATGGTCTGCTCTCAGATAACAGAACTTTCCGAGCTAATTCAAACGCGTTTACATATGCCCTTGCTTGAGCTTCGCATGAATCAAAATCCCCACTCAGACAAGATGATGTGCCAACTACTAATTGTTTCTTTAACGTCCCATCTTCTTGAATTCGGTCCGACAGGGAAATTCTGAGCATCGGACCCCATCCCAATTCATTCACTGTAACTTCGGTATCTATATGTTTTATTTCTAGTTCCATTGGGTTACCCAGTTTAATCAGATATATTTATTAATCATTTCAAGTAAGCAATGTTGGCAAATATCTAACCGTATTGTATTCCCATCACCGAATACACTACCATATCCACCTACAAAATTTACAAAGTGGAATTCTTGCAACTCAATCCAATTATCATAGTCATATTCTTTCTTACAAATATCACAAGTAATTAATTCTGGCCTTTTTACTTCTTCTGTATATGTTTTGTATCTAATCATTACACTCCCCTAATTTTCTGATTTGTCTCTTCATCCAACTTGCATTGCAATTCGTAACGCTCTCTAATGTATCTTCAAAGCAACAGGGAGCATCACATACAAACGCTTCGTGCTGTATATAACAATCTCTGCAATGGCAGAATTTATTTCCACATGATTTACAGACTTCTTCAATTTCTTTCGATTCTATATTCATTTTGGCTATGCCTTATGAAGATTTAAATATCTGGTAACAATTATTTATTGACGCGTATAAGAAAATAACAACCAGCGCCCACAAAATTATCGATACATTATTCCCTGTATACATATTGAATACAATAAAATATAACCCAACTAATCTAGAAAGAACCAAAGCTGACATTGTACCTATAAAATCCTAGCTGTATTGTCTTCAAACATGATCCAATCCCTTATAAATCAACAAACTTCGTTTCCACAACCGCCATAACGAGTGTCGTGTGTTTCATAAAACGTAACGTGCCACCAGAGCACGTTACGTTTGACAAGTTCCACACCAGTATTGATTTTCGTCTTGTGTGTCATTTCCGTTAGAAAATTTTTCTTTCTCAATACT
Organism: Melioribacteraceae bacterium; assembly: GCA_041674625.1. Taxonomy (GTDB): domain Bacteria; phylum Bacteroidota; class Ignavibacteria; order Ignavibacteriales; family Melioribacteraceae; genus BRH-c32. The sequence continues at coordinate 120,833 of JBAYVI010000001.1, forward strand.
TTTCTGTTTTGCGAATTTACCTACTACTGAATAGCTCATAATTTATCCTTTATCCCGTTTCCTTAAACAATGCTTACAAGTAACAAATCTCCATTCTCTGTGGGTATAGAAAGATTTCCCATCGTATAAAGCTTTTGCCCCCACACATAGGGGAGCATTTATTCTTGCATATTTCCCAAAGCCTAGATATTTTTCGGCGGTTTGCGGACCTTTCTTGTGGATTATTGGGATTTTATTCATAATCGTCCTCGTTGTAAACTTCACGTGCGGCTTGTTCACGTGCTTTACGGTACTCTTCCTTGTCACATGCCTTCAATATCCCGTAGTTTTTACCAAATTTATCACAGAGTATTTCAGTCATCCTATCCTCAATGGCCTCTTGCTGGGCCTCTCCGTGAGCAAAAGCAAAGTGCTCTTCCCGTATCCGAGGGTCAAGTTTAAAAAATTCTTCTCTAACGTACTCGGTGGCGTGAGACGCGGCTAAGATCAATCCTATATTTTCACAGTCTTTCGCGTTCATAATTTATCCTTAATATCTTAATCAATCAGAGATTCATAACAGTACGGGCATAACGGCCCATAATCCATGTGGAAATCTGTACATTGGTTGTGTAATTCCATAGTACAGTTATCGCAAAAGGCTGTTTCATCAATTTCATCGCCACAAAATTCGCACTTCTCTCCGATTCCAGCCATCACACCCTCACCCCTTATAAAAAATATGTTTCCCAATTTTGACTACAGGGTCACAAGACTTCGCCCACTTCGGGCTAACATAATCAGCATGATACGAAGTACAAGTATCTAATTCTTTTATTCTTAATCCCTTGTTAAAGTCTCTAGCGGCACGTTTACTCTCTTCCCATAAAACACCTTCTGGGTTTTCTCGTTCTTTAAGGGTCCAGGAGAATTGACTAGGAGAGTATACCACTTCTTTTACGGTATCGCCATATTTATTTGAATTTACTCTATTCAATGTCACTTGAGCAACAGCAATTTTGCCAGAATAATCTTCAACCCCGGATTCAAAATAAATATTTAAAGCAAGGATGTGTTCTTCTTCATCGGATAATTTTTTAGTATTTTCTGGGCTAATCCAATAAAAATCCAGGTTAAACTTTTCGTCTAATTCGTTTGTTAGGGTATTGACTTGCTCTTGGAGTGAATCGGCTTTTTTTTCGGATTGCATGAAGGCGAAAGCAAATAAAATGTAAAAACCTAGTCCGAATAATATTAGTGATTTGTTTTGCATAATTTACCTCAATTATTGATCGCTTCCCATGCACTAATTAATTTCTGAATTTGAACTTCCAGCACATCAAAAATACTCTCGTCTTTAATTCCATATACTTTAAAAGTAACCCATTCTCCATCTTTCGGCTCTGCACATAATTCTATTTCAAATTCTTTGTGTTCCTCACTGCTGTATTTAATATCCCACCCATAAACGAGGATCTGAATTCCTGGTTTATCATCGTTACATTTACATCTTGTCTCTGTATTATATTTCTTCCACCAATAAATATCTGCGTTAGAAAAGCCAGGTTTTACTCCACCATACCACCCCATTTCTTTAAATTTGTCGTTATAATTTTGCATTTAAGTACTCATTTCTTAGAAAGATAATAATTAATATCCCATTTACAGAATCCATGGCCATCTAGCATTTCTTCACATGTTGGAAGATCGCTAAATGGATGAAATTCCCCATTTTCAAATGTACTACTATTAATAATTTTTCTTCTCTGATTGAACACCCACTGATTCCTAATTAAAGCATAAGCACAAATAATTAATTCCACTACACAAGTAATCAAAAAAATAATTGCCCACATAAACGACTCCTTAATCAATCTTTTTGCATTTCTCGGTAATCTTCCAATAGCCCACTCATATTCTCTTCTATATTGATGCAAAATCCAAGTGCTTCCAGATTTAAGTAAATTTCTCCACATTTTTCACACATAAACCACGGAGATATTTTAACCTCTGTGTATCCGAACTTATCTTCTTCAAATTCCGTAGGCCCGCGCCACCTATTAAACCGCAAAGATAGATCATTTACTTTAATTTTCGCTCCGCATGAACAACACTTTCTTGATTTTTTAGTATTTAAAGGAAAGAAGTATTCCATTTCTGGCGGAACATTACCATATCCTTCGGTAAGCACTTTCTCGGCTAGGATGTAAAACCACCCATCTCCTTCCCACTCTGCGCAATAACATGACAAGCTCATATTTTATTCTCCAATTCGTCAGCTTGTTTTCTAAGATACGTTGCCTTTGCTGAATTAAATTCTTTTTCTGTTTCATAGGTGTTTAAGGTTTTATCACAATTCTTACATGATAAACACCAGATATACTTAGGTGTCCAATCCGAATAATGCGAAAAGCAAGAGGAGAACTCAACTTCTCCGTGCTGACATTTCATTTGCTTTAGTTCTTTTTCAATATAAAGAACACGATCAACTAAAGATGTTATTACTGCCGCTTCTTTCTTAGATAAGTACATAAACATTTAATCACCTACTCCCTCAATTTAACCTACATTTGTCGCCGTGCTTTTTATCGTTTAAATTAAGCGCCTATGCGCATCAAATTTTAAGCATCTGTATGGTTTATTGAACCCATTTATCAAATACAGATTCTATCTCTTTAAAAGAGTAATTACTTTCTACCATATTACAACCGCTATGTCTACTAAAATAATTCAGACAAAAGTCGATAATGTCAATTTCAGAATATTTTTCTGGAGGATATTCGTTCATTTATTTAATATACCCGCCAACTCCCTTTGTACTTAAATCAAACGTAACCCATCCACCAGTAGCCAATCGCCCAACTTGTACTTTTTCTTTATCATGGGTTTTCGTAAACATATAGTTCTGAATTTCGTCCACCTTGAAAAATTTAAAAACACGCTCATTAAATTCCAGCAATTCGCTACGCATTGAAGGAGGGAAATTAGGAACAATCGTCATAGACCAATCCTTCCAATGTGTATTCCACTCTTCGTGCATGGTGAAGAGGAAGCTAGTCTTTGACCGACTAAGAGCTAGCTTCTTGGCTTCTTCCTTGCTAAATGACTTTTCTTCAAGCTTAGAATACTTTGACCACCCGATACGGACTCCGTCATCTTGGCTCTTAATGGCGATAAAACACCCTACTGGATTCCCGTTTTTACGAATGTACTTAATTAGTTGTGTTTTCATTTTGCTTCCTTTAGTTTTGCTTTAGTTGATTTGTTTGCGGTTAATAAAATTTGAATAAGTACCGAAATTATTTTTTAAATCATTAAGCATCGTTTCGTCATTCAGCCCTTTTTCTTTAAAAACGTACTCAACATATTCGTGGTCGTATAATTTCTTTCTACGTTTATTTACTTCTTTAATTTTTTCGAACACAATATCTCTATCAATACCATAAGTTTCTAGAAGATATTTTGCTATTCCCGGATAAGAAATTTCTTTAAATTGGCAAATCGGGCATGAAGATTCAGAGTAGCAAGAATCTCCCCACCCGTTTTCCGATTGGTCTTCATTCAATAAATGCTCATCGCAAATCACATGGCCGTTGACACATTCAGCGAATCCTAAATCCTCTGGACTTGCATCCCAACCTGATTCAGTTGCACTACAAATTTCACAGACAAAAGAACTTGAACTTGAGTTGCTTACAAAATAGTTCCTGGATTTCATAATTAATAACCTCCCTCACTTTCGATAACAACCATATCACTTGAACCGATATTGTTTAATCCATTCTTGCATAGAAAGCTTTCTACCCCACCTTCTTTACTGCTGAACGAACCCATTAGAATTACCTTTCCTCCTTGAATAGCAGCCTTGGCCTGATTATATCTATCATCTTCTAACATCTCTTCGGCACTATAACAATATCCTTCCACAAAATAACGTGCTAATTCTTCAACCGTTTTAATTGTATCCCTTGAATATGTCCGCAAATCAACCTCAATTTCCAATTTAACCTTTGGATTGTCTCCGTTTACTGCTACGATAAATGAAGAACTTGAACTGTTACTGACGAAAAAGTTTCTCGATTTCATATTAATATCCTTTAATTAATGGTGACTGAATTGTCTATAAGTAAAATATTTTTCCCAATTGAAATCATGTTCAATTTCACGCCCTAATTCTGTATCGTCTCCGAACTCACCTACCATGAAAAGTTTATATTCTTTAAATTCAGAAATAAATTCATCTACTATTTTAACGAACCTAACTCTTACTTCTGGAAGGTCGAACCATTCTTTTTCTACCTTATATTTCGCACTATAATCGTCTTGTTTAATTTTTCTTTTCGTTATTTCATTATCGGCCCACTGTTTCATAGGAGTTGGCCTTGAAGAGTAAAAGAAACCATTCCCAGAACCATATTCTTCTGAATAATAAAAATTACTAGCCAATTCTGATAAAACATTATCTTCATCGTATCCGCTGATTTCTTCCCATGGTTTATTTTCTGCTGATTCTTTTAATTTTTCTAAATCTAATGGGAATTCTTTTAGTCCCTCAAATATTCCACGCAAAACCGAAATACTTACAGAATCTTGTTTATCGCCAAACCAAACATCTGCCGCTTCTTCTGGAGTTTCAGGAATTTTGTTTACTCCGATGATAAAGCTTGAAGAACTTGAATTACTTACGAAAAAGTTTCTTGACTTCATTTAAATCTCCTTTAATTACACATCAAAATATGGGCAAGACCTATTATTGCCTTGAATTTTATTTCGCTCAATACAAGTTGATTTCTTAAACCATAAATCCTCCAAGAAATTATTTACACCTGCCATGTCAATCCCATCCGTTTCTTTATTTGAAAAAGAACAAGGATGAAATACACCATTTACATCGATATAAGAGCTAAAAGATGCACTTTCGCAAGGCTCAATAGACTGTTCAAAATGTTTCAAAATACCCCAATCTCTAAACATATCCATCAATTTATTTGCACCACAAGAATCACAGCCATATCTTATGTCATTGAATAAACAGTACTTGACAATATGGCTAAATTTTTCAGTACTCAGTTTGTGGTAATTAGTCCCACGACCTTTCTGTTTTAGAGAAAGAAAAACAATCGCATTTAATTTCTCAAGTCTTGGATCACTCTTTATATCTCTGAGTGTTTCTAGCGTTTGTCTATAAGTTTCTTCGCTGATGAGCATATGCACATTTATTTGGGTCATACCTTTATCAGTCAATCGTTTAACGGCATTGTAACAAATATTTTTATCCGCATAGCGAGAAACCGCAACTGCTCCACACAGAGAAGAAAGTTTATCTACAATATCGTCCGTCAATCTATCGCCGTTTATTGTGACATTAGGGATAATTGTATTTTCTCTACAGTATTCCATCATCTTCCATAATTCGTCTGAGACATCTACATCGCCAATTCCAAATGCCGTTTGCGTAAGTAGGTGAATGTTGTTATATTTAGGAAATTTATCAATAATACTCTTGAAAGTATCAAATAACATGTGTTTTCCGTTAGATGTATTGGACTTATAACAGTGCTGGCAGCCAAAACTACAAATGCTAGATGCCTCTAAATCGAGAATAAAAGGCCCATACGGAGAATATTCGGGATCGATGCTTTTTTTCTCTCCCCATACTTTTGTATTTCCATTTTCCATATTAAAATCATAATTAACATCCGAACTTCTAAAAAACTTTTTATTTTTTTCTATAATAATAGTCGGCTTCATATAAGCACCATCCCTTTGTATTTAAGGTTTTATTTTTATATCTTTCATGAATAATTTTAGGGTCAAACACTTTATTTACATATCTTTTTAGAGAGGTATAAGATAAACCATTTTCTTTACAAAACCTTTTCACTTCTCCCTTAACCTTTATTATATCTCCGCTTGGCGAAACAAATACCCATTCTTTCGCATTTGGGTTTTTGAAACCTTGGGTATTATTCCTACAAATCTCTTTTAGCCTTTTAGATTTCTCCTGTCCGTGCAATTCATCAAATTTTCTATGATCGCCATAACGAGGATTCCCACTACCCTTCAACCTATCCTTGCGCCTTTTCTTACCTTCTTCCGAATTATACCCAGAAGTAGGATCTTTACACCTCAATTTATTTGCTTCTCCTATTTTTTTGATATATTGATTTGTTTCTATCGGAATCATCGTATATCCGGTTGGGACCATTCTTCTGTAAATTTGTTAATGGTCCTTTTTTATCTTTTAGCGTCCCAATTTCATTAATTAGTTTAGCCTCTATCTCATATGCTCTATATTCACTTAAATTTGTTTTTAACTTAACTATCTTGGGAGTAAGGCCGTCATTAAGGATAGATCTGATTTTATTGTCTTTTATAAAATTTTTATTTTGTTTTAAATTTGATTCATGAAGATGTTTTTATACCTGTAACCCTTACCTTTCCCAACATAAAAAATTTCTGGAGGATCTTTTCTAGGATCTAAATAAGCGTAAACATAAGACTCTCCCATATCGCTAGGAATAATCATCGTATTGTTACCATAATAAAATCTAAAAATCATTTTTATCTTTTCCCCATCTATCAAATTTTCCCGTAACCATATTAAAATCGTAATTGTAATCTTCTGACCTGAATTGTTTTACATTTCTATTAATTTCAAGTTTCATTTTGTTCTCCATAGTAAATTGTATAATTAATTTAACCCCCGTATTCAACACCCACAACTTACTAAACTACACCCAATAAGTCAAGATAATTATCCCTCAAATAATCCCTGATCGTTACACCATTTCGCAAAATTATCCAAGCTATAATCACTGCACAAATTTCCTGGGCAAATTTTCGAAACTTCTTCATTTTTACTCTTAAAGATAAATTCAAGGAAATATTGTGCTCTTTTCCCCTTTGACGCCATTGTACCGCTATACAACTCACCAGCGCACCACGAAGAAAATTTCTTTTTATTTTCTTTATAAAAAGCGTTTAACTTCTTCGTAGCAATCCTGAATTTATTCTCTTCAACAGTATCGAATTTAATTTTTTGAATATCCTCAATACCGTTTATCTTTTCTTTTTTGGTTATGCGCAAATATTCTTTCTTCAACTGAATGGTAACTTCTGGATCTTCATCATCCATCAAATACCCAGACACTTTAGCTAAATCTGGCTTCTTATCCAAATACTCTAAAAAGTATGATCGTTCTTCTGAACCATAAGAGTTATGTAGAAAACTAGGCAATCCCGTTTTTTGCAGCGCCTTCTTATACCCATTGAGTGGCATATAATTATAATTAAGAGCAGCTAAAGCGAAATTGTCAATACTTGTTTTTATTTCTTCTACAGTAAAAACTCTATCTGCATATTCACCAAATTTTCCATTTTTATCAAAGAAAGAAGCACTCAATAATTTCTTCAACATTTTTACTGCTTCTTTGTAGGTATTCGTATTTGGAAATTTATGGTGAACAATTTTTTTTGAATTCCAGTATTCAATCAATTCCAGTATATGGGCTGGTACTTTTGGCAATGGTTTAGGTGCTGGAGGTTTTTGTTTTAATGTTCTTTGAATTTGTTTTGGAATTGTAGGGATTGATTCAACTGGTTTGTGTTTTGGAGTTCCTTTAGGTGTGCGTTGTGGAATTCCTTTGGGAGTTCGTGTTGGCTTAATTTTAACTTGTTCTTCTAAATATTTGTTATACGAATTATCGTTAACAATAGAAAGACATTTTAAATCATAATTGTCCCCGTCAATCCTATAACCTAAAGACAAACACCAGTTGGGGGTATTTGGTAGCTTAGATTTCAGAATTTTTACACTTCCAATTGGCAGTTCGCCTTGATCAAAATTGATTAGAATTGGAACTTCAATAAATTCGCTCATTCAGATTCCCCAATCCCATGATGTTTCTTGTGACATTTAGTACATAAACAAATCAGTTCTTTTAGGTTATCTAACTCGTACCCTAAAATTTTATAATTACTATGGTGAGCGTTTAAGTCAAAACCTTTATGGTTACATAATTGGCACTTAAAATCAGCCCTTTTCTTAACTTCTGTACTGATAATCTGCCAATATGGAGTTTTTACATAATATTTATAAGCAAGATCTTTAGCTTCGTCAACAACCCATTCCCAATCAATTTTTCTCTTCATCTCTCGCAACAAAGAAAGTCTTTCGAAGTGTTTTACGCCGTTGTCTAATTTTATTCTTGGATTTAAATAATTAAAAATAAACTCATAAGTCTCTTCTTTTATCCTCTCTTTATCTTCTTCTATCCTCTCTTTCTCCGCTTTTTCTTTTTCCTCTTTATTTTTTTCAATAATATCCCAGCACGATTGACATATACCTGAACCAATCGTTTGTTTAAACGCCTCTTGAGGTTTCTTATTTCCCCTAATTGCGTTTATAAATTTAAGAATACTTATATTATCTTTAAATATATGGACTTCTTTATTGCATCTGAAACACCTATGGGCTACTTGAAAAAGGGAAGATTTTCTATTATCGAAAAGTAATTTGACCTTATCTTTGTGAAATTTTGCCATACTTACTAAGTCATTTAAATCAATTTGTTCATTATTATTAATTATCGGCGATTGATTTAAAAAGGCAAACACTAAATTTTTTGTTTCTTCTTCCACCTATTCGCCCCTTTCATACCTAAACTTTATATTATTTTGCCCAAGGGTAATAATCAATTCAGCCACTGACATTTCTTTCAATCTCTCCCAACTAAAGTACTGGACTGCTCCTCCAGCTATTTGTATTTCCGATAAAAGATTAGAAAGACAAGTTAGTGTTCTCTCTGGATCAATAATTTGTAATTGTTTCATTTATTCACCTTTTGAACCACATAATCCCGAAACCTTGACAGATCCGACATTCTTTGACTCCATTTACAGTATGACATTTTGAGCATCTTCCTATCCACAACCAAAATTCAGCCATCAAATTACGATATTTAAATCTCCAATAACCCAAGTCCAGCCTCCTCCACTATTGGTTGTGGCTTTTCTTTAGCTAAGTTCAATTTATTTTCTCTCATTTTAATTAAATTATTTATTTATACTCGCCTTTGCTTCCCGCTCCACAATCCTTAATTCATTTCTTTTAAATTCCAATTCCTTCTCTTCACAATCGGCAAGATACTTTTCAAGGTTAATTTTTGCTTCATCCCATTCACCAACTCTCAAATCCAACCCAAGCAAATCATATTTTACTTGATACCATGTATGAGAATATTTGCAGAATAAATCTAACGGAGCTTGTTGACATTCTCTCTTCATCTTATAAGGGATTAGATATAATTGCCATTGAGTCTGGTAGAATGTAACTGGTTTGAGATTATTCATTATTGTCCCCTTATTCACCAATTATAATTTCCATCATTTTACCCCCACAAATCCAAATTTATCTTTACCAATTTCCTTCCACATAATCATTTCTTGATCTCTAATCTTAATTTTCCAGAAACATACGGTTTGTTCCCTGACTTTCTTACCAATAAATGATTCGTCAATCCTAATTGTTTGACAATCAATCAACTTAGGCACATTAAAATAATATTCATCTGGTTCGGTATATTCTTGAGCTTCACATTTAGAAGCAAGGTACAGAAAAAAGAATAAGGAACTAAACCATAGCACAGCGCACAATGTCAAGTATTTTGTTCTCTGTTTCATAATTACTCCCTTATTTCCCTTGCAGCCCTGAACGCCATTTCTATTTTATCATAGCCAAAATTATATCCCATTTTACCAAACCAATCGCTTGGCTCGTATTTATATTTTATTTTCTTATTCAAAATAAAATCAAGATTATCTCTAACCGTATTGGAATCATGACACGCCTTGAACATAAGACATGCCGCATACGGATGATATTCTGTTGGAGTAGTTAGCATTCCACATTCTTTACATGGCGTTAAATCTTTAATTCTTCTTTGTTTCATTTTAATGATTCCAGAATAATTTAAGCATTTTTCTTTCTTTGTCAAAAGATGACCTGATTCTATTCATTTCTTCACCCATCCAGCATACACAAGCCATCAATTGCTCTTTATTTAATTCTTCGATACTGATACCGTACATGGTTGTGGTATTGAATTTATTTTTATATTCAATAATCAGTTCTTTAAATACTTCTTCTGTGTGGTTATCCATAAATTCTTGCCCTTGCCAATAGTTTTGCTATTTCTAGTTTAAAACAAAAACTATATTTACCAAACGTTACGGTTTCTATAACCCCATCTAAAATTCCAGCAGGACCACAAACAAAACGCAATAAATAACATTTTATGTTTGGTTCTTTAGTTTTCATTACTTGTAATTTCATATCGCCCTCTAAAATCAATTTTAAGACGTTTCCATTCCTTACCATGGCACCCTACACGGGACTATTTAAAAACAGTGTAGGGTGCCATGCAATCGCAAATTTGGCTATTCCTCGATATCACTCTTGCTTCTGACTCCCTCAACAACCCCTAAACAAAAGAAAACTAAAAACCATCCCCACATCAACGGGCCACCAATTACAAACGCTATAATTTTTTCATCTTTATGTCTAGCACTTGGAATTAATAAACAAGCAACAAAGAAACAAACCAATGAAACACCAACCCATTCAAGCTCCATTCCCCTCTCCCCTACATAGCATTTATTAGGCTCTATAAAACAGGAATTGTCTCTCCGTCTTGTTGGCCAAAGAAAACAACCATTGCTGGAGTTTCTTCACCATCCCAGACAAAATCTTTACGAACACATAATCTTGAACCAATCTGACTTTCAGCAATGCGCTCACATTCTGAAATAGCCTCGTTTCGGTGATCAAAGCCTATTGTGTGATGGCCTACTGATTTTGAACGAACTAGTTTATCTCCTGGTGAATAACTCGGTTGGGGAGCTTCCCGAAACAATATGGGATGAAATCTGTCCGTTTTTAAGTTATGTAGGTTTGCAACTACTGGGTTTATAAGCATTTATACTCCTCAAAAAATAAAATCACCACTTGAATAAATAAAAAGCCGTTACTATCTTTTAATCAATATTAGATAGTAACGGCTTTAGGAGCTAGTTTATTTCGTTATGCAGCCTTCGCATGTGTCTTTCCTAACTTCTTGGCTTTCATGGGCTTAATCTTACTGATACTGTTAGAAATATCAGCGAAGAACCCATTCTTACTTACCTGAGATACTACCCTTTTCTCAATAGCTGCCTTGATCGGGGTTTCAAAGACCAATTCCTTCATGGAATCAAATGAAACGTGCTGGCCCTTGTTGTTTTCCAGATCATAAGCCCTTTTGCCCTTACCGACTAAACGACTTGATGCTGTATACGGGATTTTGAGAAATTCAAAAACCTGATTCAGCCTTCCGGTAGTCAACCGGAAATTCTTGGAAACCCTCTCTTCTTGAATCTGATGAATGGTTTTTTCAACTACGGTTAGATTTGCCATGATTTTCCTCCTACCTGTTTCGGTTTAATTTTAACTACTCGTTTTAATTGCTAGCTCCTGTTTTAAACTTCTCTTGACTAAAGGATACTAAATGTTAGTTCTTTTGTCAAGGATTATTTTGTTTCTCTAATTTTCCGAGCTTTTCGTACTCTGTTCTAAGATTACATAATTCCTCTTCAAGGTAATCTATAATCTCCTCCATTAGACTCATTTTACAGATGATACAAAGACATGGCTTCGATGACAGAGGTGTCCCTCTGTCATCCTTATAAAGTATTTTAACTTCATTATTTCCGCACTCTAGGCATTCCATTATTTCACCTATTTCTTAATCGTAGAGTCAATCAGAAAATAGCGTATACTGCTACTCTCTATTATTCCAGTTTCTAGGCTTTTATATTTAATGTATCCATTTTTAATATCAAGAACTTCATTTTCAACTGGACATGGATTCTTAAATGGGTCATCTACACACGAATCATAAATCCACACTTGCCCTGCCGTAATTTTTTGTGTAGTAGATGACACTGCTATATAAACAACTACGATACTCGTGATGATAATTCCTGAAAACAAAAATATGCCCAGAAATACTTCAGAATACCGATTAATCTTTGCCATAATCATTCCTATTCCTATTAAAATGAGCAAGGCATCAGGTAAGTGTGATCCTGACCGCCTTGGATTATCTGGGTTCCCCTGTACTTGTCGGCCAACCTTTTCAGATAATTGGATGCACGGCATTTCTGCGCCCGTGCTCAAAACCAAGCTACCCTTTCTTAGAGAAAGACAACCGAATAGAATAAGGCTTTGCCTTCAATGGACGAAGAGTCTTAACTAATTCAGCACCTAAAATTTCCGCTGCATCTTTTACGGACACTTTTACAGTATCAAAAAAACGATCCGCTTTACCGATTTTATCCATTTCCTTAAATACTTTTTCTGGATCAGCGTCTTCTCTGGATTCACAGCTTACAAATTTAAGATAAGAATTAAGGCCCGGAATGGTTTCGGTTGCCCCGGCTTGCAATTCTGTTACGGAATGTCCGGTTTCAATGTATTTATTAATCTGCTCCTTTAAGGGCTTAAGTTTCTTTTCCGCTTCCTTGATAGTTGAATCAAGAACTTCGGCTTCGTCAATTAAAGATTGAATATTTATGGCGTCTGCTTTCTTTCGTGTGATTTTCATTTTGGTCTCCTTTTAAATTCCTCTTAAATATATCTTACGAACTTAATCCCAAATTGTCAAGGTAATTTATTCCTTACAACATTCTTTAACTTGAACAGGGGTTGTGCATCCCTTACAACAGACTCGATACCCATTATATTCCCCAAGAGGCTTCTTGTGCAAAGTACAATAAGAGAACCCGGCGTATTGGCATAAGTTTTTGTAGTTCTCTTCATCCCAAACGTGATTCTTATCTCCTGTGAATTCACAAAATCTGATTTTCTTTTTCATTTGTTACTCCAACAAAAAATTCATTTTATTTTCAGGTAGAAGAGGAGCACCAACATACTTACTATAAATTTCCTCCCCTTCAAATGAATCAACAATACCTTTTTCTTCTTTATTCAAATCTTTATAATTCTTCTGCCCATATGATCCCGGCAACCAGTTTTTACCAGCGCAAGCGGCCCTATTAAAACGAGCCAATAAATCCAAATCTTTAAAAGTCAAATGCAGAGTCCCTTTCTTATGGGCTGTGATTTTGAAATATTTATTTTCAGCCTTATTTTCTCCTAAATGGAGTGACTTTTCAAGAGTTTCCGCAATTCCTTCGCTAATGTCCATCCCATTGAAGTAAGACATTACAACATCAATATCCCTCAATGCTTCTCTTGCTTTATAGTCTAGCTTCCATTTGCCCCAATCTTGGAATGGGCCACCATACGAGCCATAAACCGGAAAGACAATCCTATGATTTACACGGAAGCAATCGTTCGTTTTCCATCCATTAAAGTAATGTACATTTTTAATATGTTCCGATTCGCTCCAATGGTGCTTCCTTGTAAAGGTATCGAAAACTTCAAGAATGGCTTGTGTTATAATATCGTTATGATTGCCGATTAAATTCAAAACAAATTGCCTTATATTGTCTTCTGTAAAATCCATTACCGTTCTTGTTTCAATTTCTTTTTCAAATTCAGACCTGCTCTTACCAGTCATTCTTTGTTTTACTTCTTTTAGTTCAAATGTCCTTCTCCAGAAATTTTTTCTAATTTTAGCAGTTACTTCATTAATTCTATCTTTAACCATTTCAGTTAAATTCTTAGAGGCGTTGTATCTAAGTCTAGTATCTTCATCGTTACATGACAAAAATACGTAATTTCCTACTTTGTTATAATTCCTGAAATAATTTATAATAGTATTAATACACAAATCAATGACTTGATTGTATTCATCTACAAGTTCCTGTACGCAAAGCCCCTTTGAAACTTCATAATTTGTTTCTGGATCGAACTCAATTTCTTTTACTGTATCAACACAACCACCGAATAAATCACTTTCAATGTCTCTCTTAATAGTAAGAGAAATTAAGGCGACTTCTACATTAGTCTTTCTCTCAGCATCAATAAATGCATCTTTAATGTACTCAATTTCCGCATTTAATTCTTCTAATTTTTGAACCAGCAATTTTCTTGTGCTAGAGAAAGGATTTTTGATACTTTCTGCATTGATTAAACAAATAATACTCCCAGAATAAAGTATCTCAATCGCTTTTAACAAATGCCTATCTCCTTCGCCAAAGGGGAAATTAGCGAAGATCAGATCAAATTTATCCGGCCCTGAGAAAGAGAGGAAATCAGAATCTATTACTTTAATTCCTTTCCCTCTAAGAATGTGTTGTAGATTTTCATCTTTCTCAATCGCGGAAATATCAATTCTCCGATTTTTGAATCTATCATTTAGTCTTTCTACAAGATCCCCCTTCCCGGCAGAAGGCTCAAGAATACTTTTAATATTTTTAGCTATATCTGGAGTGATTTTTGAGAGCATCTTAGAAATAAGATGCGGAGGGGTAGGGTAAAAATCTGGATTACTTGTGAACATTTTTCAATTCCTTTATTCTCATATCCGTCCAATAGCAAACATTTTCTCCAAAACACCCTTGCCAATACGCTTTATGTTTCGCCCATGCTAATCGCAAAGACCAACAGGAAGTATCTCTACTTGAACTAAATCGTTTCCGGTAATCGTATTTCATTTGGACTCCTTTGTATGTCCACAAAATGAACATTCCCACCAATTGGTATAATACCCGTCAACGGAATCGGATTGTTCAAAATCCATCTTTCTAAAATGACATATAGGAGAACTTTCATGGATTTTATTAGCCATTTCTATATTTACTTGATTCATTCCGTCCATAATTTTGAACATTTCATTGTCGTTCATTTTATTTCTCCCAACTAACTGTATCTTGCCATCCTTGGGTATCTTCTTTAGATAAATTGGAGATATATGTGTTTATTCCAGCTTTAATAAGATTATTTTCTAATTCTTTATTAGATAGTTTTGAGAAATGATTATCAATTCGTTCTATAAGTAATAATTCTTCTATTAATTCCCGGCAATCTGGACAACGCCTACATAATTCTTTTATACTCTCAAACCCATTTACTGTCGCAAATCTATGGTCTAAAGGTAGATAACTCAAATCAGGCAATTCGTAAGGACTGTTATGGTTCTTGAGTGTAGTGGCTAATTCATCATGCCTTGTTTCCATAGATTCAGGCTCAATTTGAACAACAGGGCTTATTCTACCCGCGATTGAATGGTGTTTTAAGAAGTTGTGCCTATGCTTGTGAATTTCGCCGTGTTCCCCAACCCTGTGTTTCTGGCACATAAATTCCGGTGGTATCATCCACATTCTCATAAATTACTCCTCATTTCTATCAATGACTTTCCAATAATAGCAGGTTTCTTTAGAGCCTATACCAATATCTCTATAAGCGCAACAACCGTTTGTTTCTAATAGACATGTTTCGTAAATTGTATGATCTCTTCCGTAAAAGTAGAAACACCCATATTCTGCTTTGTTTGAGATAGGTTTCATGGTTAACTCACCGTATATGGCGATTTTGTAGGAGTTACATCTTCGATACTACAAGAACTCAACAGCATACATATTTCTTCTGGTGTAGGATTCTCATCATCCAATTCCGCCATCCGTCTAAGAACATCTTTAAATTTAAACAAAGCATCCCATGAATCATCAAATGCACAAAGTTTAGGTACTTCTCTTCCAGCAAGTTTAATCCACTTAATTGAAAATTCCCCGGTAGTCCCTCCATCTTTATGATAAAACCCCATAGTAATTTCATCAATAATATCACTATGAAGTAAATTTGAGGGGCCGTAATATGCACGGGAAAGATGGATAAATTGTCTTTTGCAATCAGAATGGTCTTTCATAATAATCTCCTTAATTTGAGAAGCTCGATGGGAATTGAACCCACATTAACCAATATAACTTGCCTAGGTCTCAAGCTCACGAGCTTCATTTGTTAGAGATAGATTACAAAGTATTGAGGGATTAGTCAAGGAGAAATACGATAAGGGAATAAATGGAATTTATAGCCAGCCCATATTTTTATAAATAGAAATCCTGGAGATTGCATGTGCCGAAAGGTGCTTGTATGGGTCAAGAAAATCAACAAAAATAACTTCACTTTTCTCTTCAGTTTTCCCTAATCCGCGCCCCATTTTCTGTAAAAGTCGCTCTTCGCTCTTTTGGCCTGAAGAATTGATAACACAAGCCAAATCGGGAAGTGTAACTCCCTCTGTCCACACTGTGCTGGAGATTACACACTTGATTTCCCCACTCTTTAATTTTTCTTTTGTGTCTTGCCTATCTTCTCCACTTACCTTCCCTTCTACTGTTTCATGGATAACACCAATTTTATTTAAGCATTGAGAAATTAAAGAAATGTGTTCTAAATTATTACAGAAAATTAAAACAGTTTGATTTAAATCAACAATACTCTTTGTGTATTTTGCGATTATATTATTTCTAACAGTATTTTTAATAATTCCTGCTTCATAAATCTCCCTGTACGTCTTAAGGTCAGCAATTACTTTTGAAATAGGAACAACAAGCAAATCTACTTTTGGTTTAGAAAGCACTCCATGTTTTTCAATCCCATCTTTTACTGAAAGTTCCATAATTGTATCGCCTAGAAGTCCTTGAAGCATTAGTTGTTTATCTATCTTTTTAGGGAGAGTTGCACTGAACCCGATTCTGACATTTGCCATACAGGTAGAAAGGATTTTTTCGAGCGATCCCCCCTCTGCACTCATTAGATGAATTTCATCTGCGAAGAGGACATTATAATTCCAAGCTAGATCAATTAAATTTAATTTGGAATAAGTTTGAACCGTGCTGATAACAATTTTTTCTGTGATTTTTTTGTTCCCATCGCCCAATTTACATGCTTTAAAACCACATTCAACAAATTTAGCATGTATTTCGTTTACGATATCAATGGAAGGGGCTAGGTATAAAATGGAAGGGTTCTCAAAACAACTTGCGGCACCAATGGCGATTATTGATTTTCCAGAACGTGTGGCGGCATGTATAATTCCTCGCTGTTTCTCAACGATTGACTTAATTGCATCCAGTTGGTAATCCCTTATCTCTATCCCAATCAAAACCGGCTCTCTTATTATTACAAGCCTTTCCATTTCACCAATTAAAGAAAATGAAATACTCCGTTTCTCACAAAATATTTTAATTTTATCAACAAAACCAGCATAACACCAGAATCCAGTTTTCTTATCCCCGAAGACAAAACTCTTGTTATATGTCTGTTTTGTTTTTCCTCTTGGCCCACTGCGCCAGAATTCACACGGATAACTCAGACATTCTTTGACTATCTCATGTCCTGAGTTTATATTCACACATGTCGAGTCAACTATTTCTAATCTTACATTATCCATTTACGCCCTAACCCGTTCGGCTGTACCAACATATTCCATTTCTTCCCACTTCGCCCTGTAGTAAGCTTGAGCACCCCATTCTTTGGGGTCAGTAATAACCATGATACAAGCGGCAAACATTTTATTAGCAACTAATTCAGGATTGAGTTGGACAAGATCCCCGATTTCTAAATTTCTCTTTTCCATTTTATTCCTCTTAAAATATTAATTTAGCTGAAATTAACAATGCCCAGCCTAAAGCGAACATAAATGATTGGGCACTTGAGATATTTTTCTTAAAAATAAAACCACCAATTACTGGCACAGAATACATAATCCCTATAAGTAATCCCATGCTTGCGATAATATTATTCAACATTACTTCCCCTTACTCCTAATAAATTCTTTCCCTTCTTTAAGAGCGTCAATAAATGACTGAATATGCTCTTCTCCGCCAAAATAAATACACCCTTCTGTTTCAAGAGTATTATTAAACAAAATCTTGTAAATAGCAACGAATTTATTCTTCCAAGTTTCAAGAAAATTAAACCGATGCGGGTAAAATCCTACTGTTTTGTAGAAAGTGAGAGTCGGTAAAAAATCAGAAATTTCAAAATCAGCCCATATATCACACTCAGGGCTTTGGCAATCACAAGCAATTCTAAATGTAATTGACGGATCTTTACCATTATGTTCAGATGTTTTCATTACACGGTAAGATGTTTTCATTATTATTCACTCTATCTCTTGGATAGTAATTTTATATTTTTTACCGACTTTCAATCTATAAGCGCAAAACATCCCATCATCGCTGAAAATGCCAATTCCATCGGTCCATGCCCCTATTTCTGGAGAATCTTTCTTGACCTTCTTTGCTTCTGAAATAAAAACAAATTCTTCTTTCATTTTATTCGTCCTCTAAATGGCAGTCTTTATCAATGGCCAAAGCCTCTACCGACCTATCTAAATGATTGCAATAAAATTTATATGTTTCACAGTCGAAAAGACTACCATCAATCTTCTCGGAAAACGGACACTCTCTACAGCAATCCACATGTATAATCGCTATTTTCATATTTTCCCCTTAAAAATATCGCCAAAGATATCTCCTAAATCGTTCTTAGGTATTTTTGTTTTATTCATCATGTCAGAAGCCAAGCGTTTTCGGTTGCAATTTTCACATAGGCATACAATTCCAATTTTTAATTTGCTACCAGTTGCAATTTCCCCTAGATATAATCCACAGACACAGTATATTTTCTTAGACATGATTTGTATCCTCACCCTTTGGCGACTTCCTTACAAGCCGACTAAATTGCACAAAGAAAACAGCCTTACAATGGGAACATCTTGGAACTTTTAATACAAAATTTCAAATTATTCGATCCGCAAAATGGGCAAAATTCTACTAAGGGTTCTTTTAATTGTGACATTTTACTCTTCCTCGATAGACTCTTCTGATTCAATAGATTCTTCTGACTCAATACTCTCAAGTTGCTTATATAATTTTTGTTTAGTGAGCACATTACAAAGTATTGTGATATTTGTCAAGGGTAAATGTTTATAATATTAATTCTATTTGTTTATCTTGGTAAGTACACACAGTATAGGCTAACGCACCAGTCGAACAACCACCTTTATGCAACGCATCATATAGACCCGAAGAAACTATAATGCAGTTCTCTGGATCTAAAGCCAGACCCGGCTCTAGTTTCTTCGGGTCTATATGATGCGCTATGAGGTCATCATTAGGATGCGTTGAATCGATAGTACAGAAGTTATAACCATATTCCTCTCGTTGACGTTTTAAGTTCTCTTCTCTCCATATTGAAAGTTCGTGTGGTGTTGGTTGATTTAGATTTTGCCTTGTGTTTGGGTCAGATCGTAATTTATATAAAATACACGAATGCTTACAATCATCTGAACAATATAAATTGTGTTCTGTTCCCAAAGAATACCTCCAAGGGTTTTCTATTGTACTAATCCTACTCCACAATTGGTAACTAGTTGGAGGGAACCACTTCTCACACTTCTTGCACCTTACATCAATTCCAAGTTCTCCATTTATCCTGTCTCGAATCTCTTCTATTTGACAAAATAAGGGGTATTTGTCTTGATAATCTTTGACTTGCAGAGTAAATCTTTCTTTTGCTTTTTCGGAAGAGTAACATCCGCAAGAAGTCGTCGCCCCAGTTCTTAAACTACCTAATTCGTATCTTCCAATATTCCCATCACAAGAGCACTGAGCTATTACTTGTCGCGAATTATTAGCCCCTCTCTCAACTTCACCTAATACGGTCAGTCTCCCATATATTTCCCCTATTACATCCTCTCTTTCTCTTTCCACTTCTTTTTTAAAACAACCACAGGATTTAGATTTTCCACTATTTAGATCATACAACCTAACATTCTTTACCGTTTTCTCAATGCAGTCGCATTGACATAATATTGTTCTATCTTTTCCCCTTGCTACCTCTAGCTCTCTGATCACCACCCATCTACCAAACTTGTCTCCTGGATTTATCTCGATTTTCCTAATTTTGATATTATTCTTATTGAGAATATTCCTTATCGTTAAGGGGTGTATTCCAAACATTTTCCCTAATACAGGAGATTTGATATTTTCTTCTGTATATAATCTACATACTTCAATAATCTGTTCATCGGTTAGTTTTCTTTTACCCATTAATACCTCCTTCAAAGGAGAGTGATAGTCCTCTTAGTACTTCCTCCATTTTCAATTACAATTACACCCTGTTGCCTCAATAATCCAATACACCTCGAAACAGAAACCTCATGGACACCAAGCTCTTGAGCAATTTTATAATTACTAATTTTAATCTGATTGTTTGAATCTAAATTCTCTTTGATGAAACGTAAAACCATTTTTGTGATTGGTGTCATATTTCCTCCTTAATATACCTTATCGGCATAACGAGTGTAAAACTTTAACAATTTATTTAGGTTTAGAAAATATTTTGTTCAATACCATTCTCAATTATTCATCGTTCTTTAAAAGAAATTCAGGGTTGATAGATTTGAAAGAAATTTTATCTTCAGTAATATGTCTGAAAACCAATCCTTCAGCAATGGCTTCCTCATTCAATGCGCTTTTCATCTTAGATAAATTTACGAAATGGCGAACATCATGAGCATCACCATCCATCATCAACAAAGAATGATGCGGAACTTCTTTCAGCCCAAGATGAATGAATACTTCTGCTTTCTCACGTTTACTCAAATACCTCTTTTCATCAATATCATAAACAGAGAAAGCAAAGAACTCGATACCCTCCAATTTATACTTGTTCTTCTGAATTCCTTCACCTACAATTTCACCTTGAATCGCTATATTCAAGTTAAGGTTTTTTAATTTCTTCTTGAATTCATAACGCTTGGCAATCGTCCACCAAGTGGAATTGTTTTCATTCTTGATCCATAGATTTCTTGAACAAACACCAAAAGCATTTCTAATCCATGGCCTCCACCATTTATTCAATTTCTTGTTATAGAAAATAGTAAGAGACTGACCATCAAGCTTTTCTGTTGCATAGAACGCATGACCATGATACTTCCTCGAAATCCATGGCATGTTCTGAATTCTTTCTTCGTCGGTCTTAGGTATCCATTCAGGGAAATTACCTTTGAGCTTTGGGAACAGAAACATATACCCTTTACGAAACAACCAGAACTGCATCCCGAATTTCACGAACTTATTATTGTACTTAGGTTCGTTTGATTCTTTTTCAATCTTCATTTCAGGATCGTATTTTGTAACGCCAATAATTTCTGAAATATCAGTGCCTTCAACAAAATGTTCTTTGTATCCAAATTCCTGAAGAATTGAAACTGGCAGAGCTAAACCCTGTGAAATTTGCTTACGCAATTTTATTGTACGAACTCTATATTTTCTGGGCTGCATGAACTCAAATATAAGATGCCTAGGAAGTTGAGAGTCGATTTCAAAATAACAACAAAAATCTCCAACATTGAACTCGCCCTTCTTAACCACTAATTCCCAACCAAGAATTGTGGCCTTCTCAATCTTATCAGCCCCTTCTATAGGTTCAATATTAGCAATTCTCTGTATGGTTGCCAAATGTCTCATTTATTTCAACTCCTCTCAATACCTACAGTTTCATTTATATCATTATCACGCAACCAAGCCCAATGATAATCATCCGTTTCAATAACGCAATTATATTCTCTCAAAACAGCGTTGATTTTATCTTTACATTCTTCAAGATCGGTTCTTTTATTCTGCTTTGAATTTTTCATTTCAGCCCTGCATTTCATAATTTTTCGTAAATTTCTTGCTTTCAGAAGATAAACAAATTCTATATTTATTTTCATCGTACTTGATTTTACCACGCATTGTAATAGCAGGTAAGGTATCATCAACCATAACCATATCGGTTAATTTGTGATAATCTTTAATCACTTTATCCGATTTTATTCTATCTGAAATCTTGAGAGTCACCCTACCAGTTGCTGGATTAATGGTAATCTTAGAAGACGCAGAATCAACGTATAGAATTTCAAGAAACCTTTCGCTAACTAGTAATACTATTCTATTTTGGACTTCAATATATTTTGCTTGGGATTCAATCTTTTCGTCCCTGAGCCTAACTTGCTTTTCAACGTACTCAAGAGTACCAGGAGAGATACCCATTACTCTTAGGTGTTTCTTGATCTCCCCTAACGTTCTTAATCTGGTCATGGTAAATCTCCTTGGTTAATGGTCCAAACGGAGGGAGTCGAACCCTCAATCCC
The DNA here is from genome assembly GCA_041674625.1 of Melioribacteraceae bacterium. Lineage (GTDB taxonomy): Bacteria > Bacteroidota > Ignavibacteria > Ignavibacteriales > Melioribacteraceae > BRH-c32. The sequence continues at coordinate 142,960 of JBAYVI010000001.1, forward strand.
ATATGGGCGGGAGATTTTAAGTCTCCAGTGTATCGCCAATTCCACCACGCTTGGATATTAGGTCACTTCACCTTAGACCTTTCCCAAAGTTCTTTTACTTTATTCAAATGTTCCTGACTTTGTGGCTTGCCTTGAGTATTAAGTCTCAAGAAATAACGATATTTTTGTTCATTTGTCAAGTTCTTAGTTTCTCCCCATGATACAGGAGAATTTTTAAATTTATTTTTAAGATAAAGAATTGTTAATTAAAATTTTAACTTTTACCTTGACTAAATACTCAAGAGCTTTTTGGTATTTCATACATCTTTTAATATCTTCACTCGTAGCCTTACCATCTAGCCTTGATAAATCCAAATTATCTTTTAAATCTTCAATCTTCACTGCTCTCGCAATTTCATTTTCGGAAACTCGTTTAATAAAATCCATATAAGATTCATTTTCTTTTCTTGTAATTGCTAAAATTGCATTGAGAATATAATTACTAAAGTTATAAGATACATCATTAATCTCTCCCCCATCTTCTAATATATCATGAAGGATTGCCACAATTCGATATTTTTCATCTTTAAATTTACTTGCAACCCTTAACGGATGGAAGATGTACGGTTGTCCACCTTTATCAAGTTGGCCTGAATGGACTCTATTTGCTAAATCGATAGCTATATTTATTTGTTTCATTTTTTACTTCCTTAGTAGCAAAGAATATCTTATTGCGCACCACCAATCATGTTTCCCAATTTCATAACCAAGTGATGTCGCATAATCTGCGGCAATTTGCCATTCTTGACTGCTCACATTTGTATATTTCATAACTATTCCCTTCTATGTAAATTCGATTACAAAGTGGATATTGCTTAACTAATTACCCGTGGATATCATAGCCAGCAAATCTATTTACCAATGTTGCGTGTCCTTTAATCTCAGGATGCTTTCTCAAGTGGCTCCTGAAAGCTCGGAGTGTTCTGCATGGAGCGCCTGAACTATAGAATTGTGCTCGGTCCATTTCCTCGGACTTCACCCATTTTCTGTCTTTATATGACCACCAAAGGTCCAGATCAATGTATATCCACATAAAACGGCTATGCAAGCGTTGGCCTTTCGGCTTATCAAATTTCATATATCGCCTACTTTTCTTTAGCGGCACAATCTACACGGGCGATTGAACCATCCAAGGAATATTTATATATCAAAGCTTTCATACCAGCATCTTCACATTCTTTAACGGCCTGGATAGTTTCCACTCTTGTCATAGGTTTACCACACCCAGAAATAAATAGAACTACAAGCAAAATAAGAATAATGTTTATAGTTTTCATAGTTTGTACTCCTTAATGTCATTTAAGCAATTTTAACAGTATATCTCTGTTGCCATTAAGCCAATCCAACATATCAACACCGTCAACTCTACAACAGATATGATCGTCGTACCATTTTAAAAACTTAATTTTCTCTTCATGGGCCTCTGCGTCGCCCCTTACTTGAAATATTTGGCCGTCTTCTGTTTTATAACTTTTTATCTATTTCATAGATTACCCTAAAAAGTTCGGCTAAGTCTTGAAGCTCAGAAAGCACTTCACTAAAACCAGAAG
>JBAYVI010000002.1:0-96367 GCA_041674625.1 Melioribacteraceae bacterium
TACCAAACTAAATCTTTTGCCCATCATATTACGCTGCAATACACGGTCATAAACTGCTTCCCATTCAAATGGCATTTCGGGTAGTAAAATAATATCAGCGCCGCCTGCTATTCCGCCATTAAGCGCAATCCATCCCGCATATCTTCCCATCACCTCTATCACCATTACTCTATGATGAGATGATGCAGTCGTATGTAATCTATCCAATGCTTCCGATACCACATAAACAGCGGAATCATGTCCGAATGTTTGATCCGTTGCTTCGAGATCATTATCAATTGTTTTTGGAACTCCAACAATATTTAGTCCCATTTTACTTAATTGATTACAGATATGCATCGTTCCATCGCCGCCAATTGCAATTAGCACATCAAGATTCCATGCTTCATAATTTCTGATTGCATCTTTTGCTTTATCCACAATATGGAGCTCGTCATTGATTTTAATAGGCCAGTGGAATGGATCACCTTTATTTGATGAACCGAGTATTGTGCCTCCTGTTGAAAGTATTCCCGAAACATCTTTATTATAAAGTTCCTGCGCTCTCCCTTCTACAAGTCCTTCAAAGCCATCGAGAATTCCGAATACTTTCAATCCGTAATCAAGTGCCGGTTTAGTTACTCCGCGGATTACTGCATTAAGTCCGGGGCAATCGCCGCCGCCTGTAAGTATTCCTATTCGTTTTATACTTTTAGCTGACACTCGTATCTCCATTTTATAGTATCTACAAATTTATAAAATTATTTTAACTTTAGTGTGGTTTTGAAATGAAGCTTTATAAAATTATTAAGAGCATCTCTTCCGAGCTCTTCGATTATTTTATTAGCTGCTGTCTCTACAATTGCAGCATTGCCTTTGGGAAGTTTTCTTCCTTCACGTTCATTTCGTTCGAACCACAAGTTAAAAGTATCACGTGCTAATATTGATGCGGCTGCCACTCCGGCGAATCGCTCCGCCTTCGTAAGCATAATAAAATCAATATCGCTATGCTCACTCTTTAATGAAACATTTAGTTCGCGCTTGCTAAATTTATCTGTGATTACGGTCTTGCATTTATTTGTCTCTAATAATCCTTCGATTGCTTTAGAGTGCTGCCAATTAAGAATCTTATTAATGTTTAATATCTTCGGATACATTTCGTTATATCGCGCGGGATTAATCGAGATGATATTATATTTTCCTTCGAACTCGGTTCTAAGGTTTACTGCAATAGCGCGAATCTGTTTATCGGAAAGTTCTTTACTATCTCGAACGCCGAGAGATTTTAATCGTAATCGGGATTGAAGGCTATCGACATAGAAAGCTGCGGATACGAGCGGACCGAAGAAATCTCCCTTGCCCGATTCGTCTGTACCGATATAGGACTCGGGTTCGATAAATTCGGGGGGAAGAGGACTACCGCCACGTTCGCTACTACTGCCGCCTCGGCTCGAAACACCACCGCCCGGCAGTCCGAGTTGTAATTCATCCAAAATTAATTCTTGAATCTTTTTATATATCGGCGATACGGTATTCCCCTGAATAACTTTTTTTAAACCGTTCTTTCCGAAATAAAACAGTAGCTTAAACTTATCACTCCCTTTATTAATGCTCGATTCATAATGATAATCTTTTTCAATAATCTCCAAGCAAGTAAATCCGTTTGCCGAAAGAATGTCGAGTGCTTCATTTAATTGCTTTAGTGCATCTGACTTAATATTCATCAAGGGAGCTGCTCCTTCTTCTTAAGCCAAATCTCCACCCAATCGGTTTCAGGCGATACTAAAGGCACTGCAGTGGTCTTTCCTCCGAACCCCATTATGCGCATTGCGAATGAATTTATTGTTGTAACTTCTGCTGAATTAAGAACATCACTATTTATAGTAATTCCATATTGCGAAGCAAGATCGGCAGTTTTATTTATTATTTTATTTGTAACTTTTTGCACAGCGAGTTTTCTTTTTAAATCTTCTTTTACTTCATCGAAGGATTTCACTTCAGGTAAAAATTCTTTTTTCTTCTTATCGATTAATTTAATTACCGAATACCCGCCATCATTTTTTATCGGACCGAATACTTCACCTATCTCCATTGTAGAAGCTGCCTTGCCGATCTCTCCGAAAGTTGTAACAGGAAAGTAACCATATTCACCGTGTGATTTTTTTGTCCATTCGCGCTTATTAAATTTATCGGCGAGCAATTTAAAATCAACTCCATTTCGTGAATCAAATAATACTCTATTCGCATCCTCTAATTTATCTGAAAAAATTTCTATAATATTTACCTGAACGGGTATCTCGGTTTTCTTATATAACGATGAATAATAATCGTGCGCCGTGCTATCAGGAATTTCTACTTGTTCGATCGTATTAGCTTTTACGGCTTGCGCAAGATAATTATCCATCCACATCTCAACTGCGTGTGTAACTTCAGGACTATATTGCAAGCCTCGTCTATATGCCTCATCTGCAAGAAGTTCATATTCTATGAATCGTTTTACACGATTATTAAGAGTATTATATATAGTAGCTTTATCAACTGATTCAAGGGCTAATCCATCGAAAGCAAATTCACGGAAAAATTCTTTCAAAGAAATCTCTTTCCCTTCGATATTTATAAATGATGCCGGGAGATTATCATTTAGTTCTGTTTCAATTTTTATTACGTCATATTGATTTAGATTATAGAGTCCTGAGCTATCGACTAGCCTCATCGATTCTTTTTCTTTGAATACTTTTTCGAGTTCGGAAGCGAGAAGATTAAATAGACGGCTATCGGCATTTACTTTTTTCCCTGCAAAAAATGAGCGAACGAATTGATCGTATTTTTTTTGGGTTTCTCTTTCTTCGATAATTTTTTTTATCTCTTCCAATTGAGTTGTTGTCTCTTTAGATGTGCCGGTCAATTGTCTCTTTATATTATAGACGTAAAAAATATACCAGCCATCGGGTGCGGCGATAGGAGCGGTAAATTGCTTCGGATTTAATCTATATACTTGTTCTTCAACGTAATCTTGAAGGTCCCCGAATTTTATTTGCTGCGTTTCGGATTGCTCTTTTAGTTCGGAACGAGTTGATAAAAGTGTATCAAAATTTGCTCCCGATTTAAGAAGGGCATAGAGATTATTTATTTCAAGTGAATCGAGAGAAGTAATGAACCGGATTGAAGGGCGGTTATTAAAGCGATCCATACCGGTATTAACCGATTTATTATCGATTACGATTTTCTCTTTTACTTCTTTATTAAATAGTGCATCGCGGAGATACATCTTCTCGATCGATTTGCGTGCATAGCGGATTGCTTCGGTTGTATCGAAATTATTATCTGCAGCATATTTTGCCCAAATTTTTTCGGCAATAAGTGTATAAAGGAACTCGAGTTTTAATGCCGGAATCAGTTTTTTTATCTGTTTTTTCTGAATTGGTGTAAATTCAAAGCGTTCTATAAACTCCGATTCATAAATTGGTTTATCGCCGATAAGAGCAATAATTTTATCTTGCGAACCTGATTGTGCAAAAATTGATGAACAAAATAAAATTAAAAAGAGACCTAAGGTTTTAATATAACTTTTCACATTTCTCCGATGTAAACGTTTACAAATGATAATTTTGTCTTTTTATATCCCTTTTACAACTCAAATATAAAAAAAGTCGTAAATAAAAATAATTTAATTATAAGATATAATTTTTTCTTTAAAGTAACTTTTACTAATTTCACGGATAATATTAATATTACCCTGTTTAGTGGGAGGCACCATGAACTTTTTTACGGCACGTAACCGTGTTACGTATTTTTTTGTATTTTTTGTTTTATTACTTTTCAGCAATATAGAAGCGCAAACAGGTAAAATTGCGGGTCGTGTATTAGATAAAAATACCGGCGAACCATTACCGTTTGTAAATATAATTGTTTTGGAAACATCCATCGGCGCAGCATCTGATATTGAAGGTTACTATTCAATATTAAATGTGAGACCGGGAACATATTCGATTAAAGCATCGGCAATCGGTTATCAGGCGGTTACTTTTTCGGACGTGAGAGTTTCCATCGATCTAACTACAAAGATTGATATACAACTTGCAGAGACGAGCGTTTCGCTTGGTCAAGATATAGTTGTTGTAGCATCAAAACCATTAGTAACAAGAGACTTAACGGCATCGACATCCTTAATCGGGTCAGATGAGATTGCGTCTTTACCCGTTACAGAATTTAGCGAAATCTTAGAACTTCAAGCCGGAGTAGTCGGCGGAAATGTGCGAGGCGGAAGAAGGGGCGAGGTAGTTTACGCTATTGATGGCGTCCCTGTTACAGACGTTTATGATGGTTCTACCGTTGTAGATGTTAATGCAAGTTCGATTCAGGAGCTTCAATTTATTAGCGGTGCATTCAATGCCGAATATGGAAGAGCACTTTCGGCATTCGTAAACCTTGCCACTAAGGAAGGTGATAATAGGTTCACCGGAAGCGTTACAACTTATTTCGGCGATTATTTTACACAGAATGATAATGTATTCCGCGGCGGCAATGATTTTAATCCTACCGCAATAAGAAATTTTGAAGGTAGCTTAAGCGGTCCTATTATCCCTAATACTCTTTATTTCTATACCAATGCACGTTACGTTTATTTTGATGGCTGGATGAAAGGGCAGAGACTTTATAATCCTTGGGATATAACAGTAAATAAAGGTCCATCTGAACCTGTCGAAACCCGTTATACAATTCAGGAAACAGGAGATAAAGAAATAGTTCCTATGAACTGGAATGAAAAAGTTTATGCTCAAGGAAAACTTACCTATAAACCAATTCCTCAAATAAAACTTAATTATAACTATATAATTGATAAAGTTAATTATAGAGACTATAACCATGATTTTGTATTAAACCCTGATGGCGATTATCATAGATTTCGTTCAGGTGCTACATCAATTTTAAGTATGACTCACACAATTGGTACAAATACTTTCTATCAATTAAGCGGATCATATTTTTATAAGATGTATAGACATTTTGTTTACGAAGATTATAATGACCCTCGTTATACACACTATTTACTGTTAGATCAACAGCCAAAGGAAAGTCCAAGCTTTAAGACTGGTGGTACTCAATCACAACACTTCAAACGTACTACTAATAGTTACGGATTGAAACTTGATCTTACCTCGCAGGTTACTCGTATCCATCAAATGAAATTCGGTTTTGAATTAAACCAGAATGCAGTTTCTTATGATGATACAAGTCTATTACAATATATAGATGCAAATGGAAACGGAGTTTATGATCCGGGCGAAGATGGAATAGCTGATCCGCAAGTATCTCTTAATCCTTATGTTAATATGAGAATCCCTGATATTAATAATCCTGATGAAAATCTTTCTATTAATAGATACGAACGTAAGCCGATTGAATTTTCTGCTTACTTACAGGATAAATTAGAATTAGATGAAATGATTGTTAATATAGGTGTTCGTTTCGATTTTTTTGCCCCTGATGGAAGAGTTTTAACAGATAGAACAGACCCTGATATTTACAGACCAAGAAACCCTGCGAATATTGCTAAGACTTATGAAGAAAGATTAACTTATTGGTATAAAGATGCTACCGCTAAGATGCAGTTTTCTCCTCGCCTCGGTGTTGCATTCCCAATTACAGATAAAGGCGTAATTCATTTTTCTTATGGGCACTTTTTCCAAACTCCTAATTATGAATTTTTATACTCGAATCCTGATTATAAATTTGGATTTGGAACAGACAATTTAGGTATCGCAGGTAATCCGGACTTAAAACCAGAACAGACGGTAAGCGGTGAAATTGGTGTTCAGCAGGCATTAACTGATGAATTAACTGTGGATTTAACAGGTTACTTCAGAGATATTAGAAATCTAACCGGGACACGTGCCGATGAAATTATTCTTTATGGTGGTGCTGGTAAATATAGCCAGTACGTTAATAGTGATTTCGGTTTCGTTCGTGGCATTGTAGTTTCAGTTTCAAAACGGTTTATGAATAATTGGTCAGCAACACTTGACTATACATTACAAACCGCTAAAGGAAATGCATCAGATCCTGCAGCTACAAGAAATCAATTAGCAAATGGCGAACAGCCTGAAATTCAGTTGGTTTCATTAAATTGGGATCAGACTCATACGCTTAATGCTACTTTTAGTTATTCAGCTCCTGAAGGTTGGGGACTTAGTATGATCGCACAATATGGAAGTGGTTTCCCCTATACACCTACTCAATCCTTAAACATCTCCAAACTATTAACTAATAGTGAACTAAAACCTTCTTCATTCAATGTGGATTTAAGAGCTTTTTATGATTTAAATCTCGCAGAGAAAATAAGACTTAGTTTTTTCGCTCGTATCTATAATTTATTTGATATAAAGAATCAGACGAATGTTTATCAGGATAGTGGAACGGCAGATTTTACTTTGGATGAATTTTTAAGAAAACAATCAGGATCTCCACAGATTGTAAATACATTGGATGAATATTATAGAAGAGCTGACTTTTATTCAGAACCAAGAAGAGTAGAATTTGGTTTCTCGCTATACTTTAATTAATTGGTAATCAAATAATGAAAATAAATGGTAAAGTTTATGAATAGAACATACAAATTAATAGCCTTAGTAATACTAAGTCTATTTGTTACTTCTTATGCATTCGGACAGATTCAGAGGGGAGATGCAACAGCCCGAAGAACCGGTGTGCATAAAGGTAATCAAATAAGAACTATTTTTGGTAACTGGGGAGTTATTGCTCAACCAGGCGACCAAGGTCCAAGAGCTGCTTGGAAATATGATACAAATGGATATGTTGGTGATGTCTCTCCTTTAGTTGGAGTAAGACTACCGATTAAAGATTATACAAATGATAGTAAAACAGATACTATATATTCTGTGATTATTACTCCAGTTTCACGTCCCGGCGGCGGAGATTATGCCCCAGGTGGTGGTACATCGTGGACTTTTGAGCCGATTCCCGGATTCTTTAATCCTGCTATTAATCAACCCGGTAAAGGAATCGCAATGAATGTATTCCCTGAAACCTGGCCGGCAGTTTGGCCAGATCAACCTACTTGGGTTGATTCTAATGGAATAGCTGAATGGAATGGATATTTTGGACGAGGACAGGAAAGTGCCGATGAAGAAAGTTATTATGTAATGGATGATAATAAAGATGAGAAGATGTTTTCTCGCTATGGATTTTTACCCGACCCTAATGATCCTACAAGAAAAGGACAGGCAATTAGAATGAGCGTTCGCGGTATGCAATGGTCTCAATTCCTTGCTCAAGATGTAATGTTCTGGTTATACGAAATTCAGAATGTTGGTGCTACTACATATGAACAGACTGTATTCGGTACTATAGTGGGAACATTCGTTGGTGCTGATGGCGATGAATGGAACGATGATGTTTCTTTCTTCCAAGTAAGAGATGCAATTACATATTCATGGGATTTTGATAAATATATCAGACCTTCGGCTAACCCAAGATGGCAACCAAATCCAACACAAGTTGGATATATTGCTTACGCATTCTTAGAGTCTCCGGGTAATTCTGCTGATGGTATTGATAATGATGGCGATCAAAGAAATTTCCCAACTTCTGCTCCTTATTTTACAGAAAATGATTTTCAATCTCATACTCTTAAAGCTGGGGATAAGTTAGTATTAATAGATGTTAATAAAAATTATGAAAGAACCCTTTTCACAATGCCTAATTCAGTTGCAAATGTTGTTTCTATGGGTAGAACTTACAGATTAGTACCGGATTCTACTGTATTAGCAGAAGGTAATTTGATTAGCGGTAATGCAGGGTTCACATTAAATAAGAATGCTTATGATGGTGTTGATAATGATCTTGACGGTTTAATTGATGAAAACTATCAGATTCATTATAGACAATATAAAGCCGATAGCCGGGGTACTATTTTAATCGATACGCTTAACCCGGTACAATATAAAGATTATGCAAAAGGTCTCGGTGTTTCTGATGATATGATTGATGAATCGAGAGCTGATTTAAAAGATAACGATAGAGATTGGAATGCTGAGATTGATGATCTTGGTAGAGATGGAAAACCAAATACAAAAGATTTTGGCGAAGGAGATGGAGTTCCTACTCCCGGTGAGCCAAATTTTGATGAAAAAGATGTTAATGAATCGGATCAAATCGGTTTAACTAACTTTCAATATTTCGTTCCGGCAGGCGATATTACAATGTCTAACGAAGATGATATGTGGCGCAGACTTCGTCCCGGTTCATTTGATGTACCGAGTTCTATTGTCAATAACGTTGCCATACGAGGCGAAGATGGAGATTTCGTTTATGGTTCCGGTTATTTCCCATTGCTTCCAGGTGGTACAGAGAGGTTTTCTTTAGCACTTGCTTTCGGTAATGATTTAAGAGGTGTTATTAAAACTAAAAGAACTGCGCAGTTAATTTATGACGCTAACTATAACTTTCCACAACCTCCAGATAAACCGAATGTTACAGCAGTTCCGGGAGATGGCAAAGTTACTCTTTATTGGGACGATATTGCAGAGAAGACGGTTGATAGATTAACTAAAATAAAAGATTTTGAAGGATATTTAATTTATAAGGGTACCGACCCCGATTTTATTGATTCATATAAAATTGCAGATGGCGAAGGTAACCCGAAAAGATATAAAGCGGTGACTCAATTCGATTTAAAAAATGGAATAGCCGGTTATTTCCCATCACCAGCCGAAGTTATTGAAGCTACTCTTGGCGTACCTTTCTATCTTGGAGATGATTCCGGTCTTAAGAATTATTGGGTAGATACTGATGTTGTTAATGGAAGAACATATTATTATGCAGTTGTAGCTTATGATAGAGGCGATGCAAGTAGAAATATTTTCCCTGCTGAAACTCCTAAACGTATTTCTAAGGATGTTACAGGCACTATCGTAAGAGATGTTAATACTGTTGCGGTTGTTCCAAATGCTCCTTCTATCGGTTATGTTGCCCCTGAATCAGGCAAAGAATTAACGAGAACAAGCGGCGGTTCAGAAGTGAAACCTACTTATGAAGTAATTAATCCTTTTGATGTGCGCGATGCTCAATACGAAGTTACTTTCGTTGATTCTTTGGTAAAGGGTACTCCAATTGCTTATGGATATAACGTTACTAATAAAGTAACTGGAAATACGATGTTTAGAAGCCCTCTTCCCATTAAAGCTATTAATGGAGCTGTTTTTGAAGGACTTAATTTATCAATTGATCCAAGTTACCAGACTCTCGATAGCGTTAAAATTAATCAGATTACAACTGGATGGAATTCTCAAAAACCGATTAAGACTCTTAACTATTCAGTTGCTACATTTTCTGTATCCGGATTTCCTGCCGGTGTTAAGGATGCTCGTGATTATAGCTTTATATTCTATAATAAATTTGATAAATCATCTACGGATAAATTATTAGGATTACCTTTAGCTTCAAAGAGAGGAAATTTTGAAGTATTTGATGTTACAGAAAAATCTAATCCTCGATTAGTACCGTTCGCATGGATTACAAGCGATACTGTATTAAATAAAGGCGATAGAGTTTTCTTAACAGATTATCAAAACAAGAGATTAACTTGGGCTGTATCATTTACAGGGGATAGTACCAAAATATTAGGTACTGGAGATACACTTAAAATTAATTTCCTAAAGCCGATTACGAAAGAAGATAAATTCACATTTACTTCAGTTGCGGCTTCATATAACGCAGAGGAAGCAAAGAATAGTTTAGACAAAATAAAAGCAGTACCTAATCCATACATAGTAACAAACGTATATGAATCACCGCTTCCACCGCAAATAAGAGGAAGAGGTGAGAGAGTGATTAATTTTATTAATCTACCGCCTAATAGTAAGATAAGTATTTTTACTTCGAGTGGTTCATTAGTAAGAACTCTTGAACATGATGGCAGCCTGCTAAATGGAACAGTTAGCTGGGACGTAAGAACAAAAGAAGGTCTTGATGTTGCTTACGGTGTTTATTTTTATTTGGTTGAAACTCCCGAAGGTGGAAAGAAAACCGGCAAACTTGCTATCATTAAATAATTTAGAATACTGGAGCTTAATATGAATAGAATAAAAATTTTCTTGATATTAGTTGCCTTCGGGATATCGGTATATGGACAAAGCAAGGTAGGTACTACTGCCGCTAACTTTCTTAATATACCCGTTGGACCGAGAGCAACTTCAATGGGAGGAGCATTTGTAGCTGTGGCTAATGATGTTACTTCTGCTTTTTGGAATCCCGGCGGTCTTTCGAGGCTTGAGGGAAATGAATTTTCTGCTTCTACTGCCAATTGGTTAGTAGATACTAAATTAAATTGGATCGGTTTGGCTTTCAAGTTGGATGATGATCAAACAGTGGCAATCAGTTTGAATCAATTAGATTATGGTGAGGAAGAAATAACTACTGCATCACAGCCAAATGGCACAGGCGAAAGATGGAGTGCTATGGATGTAGCTTTTGGACTATCTTATGCGCGTAATCTAACCGATCGTTTTTCTATTGGTACAACCATAAAATATATCCAACAAAGAATATGGAACGAGAGCGCATCAGCATTTGCTGTGGATATCGGTCTTTTATTTAAGACACAATTTAATGGCTTGCGAATTGGTATGAATATATCTAATTTCGGAACAGAGATGAAATTATCAGGCAAGGATCTTCTTCAACCGGTTGATATCGATCCTTCTAATACAGGAAATAATGCTAATATAGTTTCATCTTTAGAAACTGATTCATGGACTCTTCCACTTAATTTTCAAGTTGGTCTTGGTATTGATCTTCTCGATAATGATTCGTGGAAATGGACAGTTGCTACTGATGCTATTTATCCGAATAATCAGACATCTAATCTAAATCTTGGTACTGAATTAGGATGGAGCAAAATTGTTTATTTAAGAGTTGGATATAATTCCCTATTAAAAGAGGATGCAGAAGAAGGTTTAACTGCCGGTTTAGGGTTACATTATGAAATTGCCGGTGTTAAATTAGGCGTTGATTACTCTTATATGGATTTCGGTAGGTTTAATGAAATATCGAGATATGCTTTAACAATAGGATTTTAATTAACTAATTTATATGAAAATATATACACATTTTGTATCTTGCAAGGTTCGTAAGATGACAGATAAAATAATAATACAAATCACAAAACTAGTGGAGGCACTATGAAAAAAATATTACTTATGCTTTTTGTTTTAGCATTCGTAGGTAGCACTTACGCTGCTGTTCCTGTAAAATTCAGTGTTAATATGAATGTAAAAATTGCAGAAGGCACATTTGTAGTAGGAACGAGCAAAGTTGTTATGAGAGGTTCTTTCCAAACTGATGCAGGTGATGCTTCGAATTGGGGCGGAACAGCATTTGAATTAACTGATGGTGATGCTGACGGAATTTATACCCTTACGGTAGAATTTCCTGATACAGCTGCTGGAAACGAATACGAATACAAATTCGTTAATATTGGTACATCCGATGGTTGGGAAGGTGTTGATAATCGTAAATTCACATTGACAGCTCCTAATATGGATATTCCTGTAGTTTATTTTGAAAATGATGAAGTAATTGATACAACTGCTGAAAATACAATAACATTCCAAGCAGATCTTACTAATATTGCAGGTACAGGTGTTGGATTTTTCGATTCAGCAACTGATACAATGACAGTTCAAGGTATTGCAGGATGGGATGGTGACGGTGCCGTTGTTGTTTCTGGTAGCAGAAACATGGAATTAGATCAATTCCAAGCTGGTGTAATTTATAAAACTACTTTAGTAATAAAAGCACCTATTGGCGGTGGAGTTAATTGGAAATATAGAGCTATCCCAGAATCAAGATTTGTTAACACCGGTTGGGAAGGTGGAGCAAATAGAGTTTATACAATGGCTGATAATGGTACTGTAGTTACATTAGATGCAGTAGTTCCTGATATTACTCCTTCAGCTCCTGCTATTACTAAAGATCAAGTAGTTCTATTTCAAGTTACACTTCCTACGAACACTGGTAATGCAAAGGTAGCCGGCACTCTTATTCCTTACGATAAAATGCAATTCGTTGGTTTAAAAGGTGCTTTAGATCCATTAGGCGCTTGGGCAGGCGATTGGGTTGCCGCTGACACAGCAGCTAACCAAATGGTTGTATTAAATGATTCAGGTAAAAATGGCGATAAAACCGCTAACGATAGAACTTGGTCAAGATTAGTTACTTTCCCAACTGGAACTGCAGGTGGAAAAGCTGAATACAAATATGGTGCAGCTTATGAAGGTATGGAATCTGTAAGTGCAAGTACTCCAATGGATAATGAATATGGATTCGGATTAAACCACTCTTTTGTTCTTGTTAATACCGATGGCGTTCTTGAAGTTGAAGATATTTGGTTAACTTTATTAACTTCTGTTGAAAAAGTTGATAATTCTATTCCAGCTTCATTTGAATTATCACAGAACTATCCAAATCCATTTAACCCAACAACAACCATTCAATATCAGTTACCAAAAGAAGGTTTTGTTTCGTTAAAAGTATTTAACTCATTAGGTCAGGAAGTTGCTAATTTGATTAATAAATCACAAACAGCAGGTACTTATAATGTAACTTTTGATCCTTATGGATTATCAAGTGGTATTTACTTCTATCAGTTATCGACACAAAACCAAACAATCACCAAAAAGATGATGTTTGTAAAATAATTCGTAACTTTAGATAGTCGAATTTTGAAAAGAAAGCCGGACTGAATAAGCCCGGCTTTTTTTTGAACTATGGACTAATTAGAAACTTGCGGTTCGCTGCAGAGAAGTTTATTTACAGGATGCCGCACAATCAACACTTACAAAAAGGAAATAAATGTCTTTCGAGAAAATTAATCTCATTAAACCGATTCATAAAGCACTTATAGAAGAGGGATATAAAACACCCACACCTATTCAGAAAAAAGCAATACCCGTAGTCCTCGAAAAAAGAGATTTACTCGGATGTGCTCAAACAGGCACAGGCAAAACAGCAGCATTCGCTGTCCCTATTCTACAACTGCTTTCAAACGAGAGAAATCCTCATAAAAAGAAAAGTGATATACATGCGCTAATCGTTACACCTACACGTGAACTCGCAATCCAGATAGGCGAGAGCTTCGATACTTATGGGAAATATACAGGACTAAAGAATGCAGTTGTATTTGGCGGCGTATCACAAAAAGCACAGACCGATAAACTGCAAAGAGGAATCGATATACTTATTGCCACTCCGGGCAGACTTCTTGATCTGATTAATCAAAAATATATTTCATTAAATCAGATAAAATTATTTGTTCTTGATGAAGCAGACCGAATGCTTGATATGGGATTTATAAATGACGTAAATAAAATTATTGCGCTACTCCCGAAGAAAAGACAATCACTATTCTTCTCGGCTACAATGCCGCCTGATATTATAAAATTAGCAAATACCATTTTGCATGACCCTATAAAAATTGAAGTAACTCCAGAATCCCCGACAGTAGATCTTATCGAACAAAGTATCTATTTCGTTGCGAAAGCTGATAAGAAAAAACTTCTTACTTACTTATTAAAGAATACGGATATTGCTTCTGCACTAGTATTTACTCGAACTAAACATGGTGCAGATAGTGTGGTTCGGTTTTTGAAAAAAGTAGATATTTTAGCAGAAGCAATTCATGGCGATAAAGCACAGAATGCTCGTCAACGTGCATTGAATAATTTTAAGACCGGTCAGATAAAGGTATTGGTCGCTACTGATATTGCCGCACGTGGAATCGATATTGATGAACTTTCGCACGTAATAAATTTTGATATTCCTAATATACCGGAGACTTACGTTCACCGAATTGGAAGGACAGGTAGAGCGGGACTTGGTGGTATAGCAATCTCTCTTTGTGATCAAGAGGAGAGGGCTTATATAAAAGATATTAACAAGTTGATACGCAAACACATACCGGTAGTAAAAAGTCATCCATTTCTATTTGATGAGCTTACGGTTATTGATACACCTAAAGAGACACCAAAACAAAGAGATGCTAAGAAGACAACTTCACATCGAAATGGTAAAGCGACCGATGCTTCGAGTAAGCCGCATCACAAAGGTGAATCGAATAACAGTAATTCTCATAGGAAGGGTGCACAGAGTTCAGAAAACAGACCTCATAGAAAAGGGACACCATTTCAGAAGACTGTATCATCACAGAGTGAAACACCTCACCTTAGGAGTGGTGGATCACCACATAAGAATTCAGTGCATAATAATAGCGAGCGAAATGATAAGAGTGCCGAATATAAAAAGGGTTCACGGCATGAGAATAGTCCAACTTTTAACTCTCGTGGGAAATCGAATGAACATATAAATTCGACTAAAGTTAATGCCACCGCCCGAGCAGATGAAAGAAATTCAAAAAAGAATCCACCTCGAAAAGGGTATCTCTATAATGAAAATCCTCCTATCGAACAACCTCAAAGATATGGAGGGAAAAAATATGGTTCTAGAAGAAATAGCTCCGAAAATACTGGATCTCGCAGAGACGAATCAAATATGATTTGGTCGGGTAGTGACGGAGAGAAAAATTTCAGACCGAAAAAAGATAGAGATGATAGGGACGGCTTTAGGAACGATAAGGCAAAAAGGGGTGGCTTCAAAAAAGATGAATCGAAAAGAGATGGCTATGGCAATAGTAGTTCTCGAAATGATAGGTCAAAAGGAGAGGAGTTCAAGAAAAGTGGTTCAAGTAGAAGTGTTTCAAATGATGATCGCTCAAATAAAGGAAACAAATCGTCTATGAATAATTCTGCCCAGAAGAAAAAATCCTCTCGTAAAAGTAAAATACCTCCTAATGTGTGGACTAATAGATAGATTACCCGTTATGATTAAATCTCTTTTAGTAGTCTGCTATTAATGAAGAAGCGGGTATTTTCAATTTATGATGTAAAGTACGTATCATTGAAATACTCAGTTTCCTTTTCTTGTTAAGAATTTCAGATGCACGGCTTTTAGAACCAAGAATTGATACAAGTGCCGATGTCTCGAGATTAAGCTGCTCCAATCGAAATTTAATTGCTTCTATTGGATCGGGTTTTTCGATAGGGAAGTTTTTATTTTCGTAGTCTTCTACTAAAATTGAGAGTACTTCTAATTCATTATATTCATCAGAATTTTCTATTAAATCTTTTTGCATAAGATTGAAAATTCTATCGATTCCGGCTTTATAATCTTTTTTAGTTCTAATTGGTTTTAACATATTTTACTTCCTCTTTTAAAAAATGGATTATCTAGTTGTTAGTAAGAATATATTTTTAGTAGTTCTTTGACCGAATTTGGTCCAACGATTTTTAGCATTGTCTCTTGACTATGCCATTGAGATAAAATATTCAAGCTTCCGTGATAAACAATTTTATCATCGAGAATAGCAATTTTTTCGTGCATACCATTTTTTTCTAATATAGTTATTCCCATCGCTGTCCAAAGAGCAATACAATCTCCTGCAAATAAGCGATTAGCATGTGGATGCTGATTCACTGGTTTTGAGATAATTTTAATATTAATGTTTCGGTCAATAAGTTTTTGATAAAATGTTTGATTAAAATTATTTGTAACTCTATTATTGGCAATGAAGGGCGAATAAATTGTTAAGCTTTTATTACAAGAATTTATCTCTGTAAAAAAATCTTCATAAAAATTTTCTTCCGTGAAATGTTTCAGACCATCTACTTGAAAGTTTTGTAATAGATTATGTTCAATATTCTGAAATGCTAAATCATCAAGCATCTGCATAGAATCAACAATCTCATAATTTGCATTATCGTCTAATGTGATTATACCTAGCATCTCCCTCACCTTTACAGGCAATTGATTAATACTATTACTCAAATAGTCTAAATCACCGATTACAATTAATTTATATTTTGCACGAGTAAAAGCGACATCAAATAAATATGGAGATTCTTGCGGATCACGAAGATTAGCTCCAAGCGGATATCCTTGTGTATTCACCCCATCAGTTATATCAAATATGATTACATCTTTTACAATACCTTGGAATTTGTAAACTGTATCAGCAGAAACTTTATTTTGTAAATTCAAATCCTTAATAAGTTTTGATATTAAATTCGCTTGTTTTCGATACGGTGTTATAATGCCAATTTGACTTGTATTTTCCAAATGACAATACTTTTGAGCAAGTTTTATTGATAGTACTGCGTTGTAAACATTTATTCTTCCTTGTCCATTTTGGGGAATAGTTGAATAGGGTTTAAAGTTAGAAGTATTATAAAATGATACTGCCGATTCATTATTTAATTCTGAAGAGATAGGTTGATGCTCTAAAAATCCATCATATAAAATTTGATTTGTTATCTCAGCAATTGGCGCTTTCATACGTCTTTGTATTTTTAAAATATTAAGTCTGCTATCAGTATGATTAGTCATCCCATTTTTTCTAAAAATGTCTTTTTTAAACCATTCCTTCACAAGTTCATTATTCTTAGTCCGAACTATCGGTTGCAGTTGGTTAAAATCTCCAACAACAATAACTTTTTTATTTGCAAAACAAGAAGCAAAAAAAACTTGAGGCTGTATTGCCATTGTAACTTCATCAATAATCACTACATCATAATTACGAGAATATAAAATCGATCTTGAATGAAACATTGATAGGGTCGTACCAACAACCTTTGCATCCTTTAATAAATTATTCTCTACATCTTTAATTTGATTTTTCAATGCACTTATTTCTACTGCTATTTCATTCATTCTTGAAGAAACTAGGTTGATATTATTTTGTATTTCATTATCCTGAAATTTCTCAATATTAGGCACTCTTTGTGAAAGAGTGATTTTTTCTTGTTCTAAATTACTCAAGTTTTTTTGAATCAGGTTGATTTCATTTTGTTTTGAATTTATGGAGTTTGAGAGTTCTTGTTTTTTGATGCTGAGATTATTGATATTATATTTTTTCTGAGCTAATTCTTTTTCAAATGTTTTTGGTGATTTAATCCTTTTTAAGAAATGGATAACAAAGTTTGTATTTTGAGCTATTTTTAACTGTTCTTCAAGTTGTAAGATTTTATTTTGGGTCGTCTTAGTTGCATTTTGATTCCATTTATATTCATTACTAATACGAGATAATTCAGCTTCCGTTCTTAATAATTGCTTTTTATCTCCCTCCAATTGATCGTTGATGCTTATATACTCATTATAGTCTTCAAGCAGTTAAGATAAATGAGAAAGTTTTTCTTTTAAAGGTTCCAAATCATCATCCAGAGATTTTATTTGAAGAAAAAGCGGAGCGGCTATTCGTTGAATAATTTCTGACTCTTGAACATGTTTTTTTATTGCTTCTATCTGAATATTACCTACTCTAATGATCTTTCCATTTTGCAAATCGGCTGAAGTATCTTCAAATAATTTGATATATTTTTCAAAAACATTATCAACTGCAATATTAGTGTTAGATGTTACTAAAACATTGAAACCACTTTCAACAAACATTATTGTGAGGATGGCTATTATAATTGTTTTCCCTGTGCCGGGAGGTCCCCAGATAAATGCAACTTCGGAATCATTAGTATTTTCTATTGTCTTGATTTGATATTCGTCTAATTTAATATTGAGTGGTGGGAGATAGATATTTTGATTATTGAAAACTATTGGTTCCATCAACCCGAACAATTTAAGAACTATGTTTTCATTTATTTGAATTGAACCTTCTCGTGATTTTTCTAAGAGTTGCTTTAATGATTTGAGAAGATTTGCGTTACTAATTTCAATTATAATCTGATTTATAAGGTTGCCTTGATTCAATTCAAAAGCAATCATCATTTCTAATCCCCGGGAACTGAGGATAGTCGCTTTTAATCTATGATTGTTTATTATTACATCAACATTTGTATCATCAGGAATGTCTTGGGTATCTTCTAATTCGAATTTATAAATAAAGATATTCCCAGTTGAATTAACTATCTCACCATTTTTTACAGTTATACGAAATGGATTATTTCCAATCGTCTTTATCTCAATATCTAATGCATTTATGAGATTGGTTATTAAGTTGTAAGTTTCCATTCGAAATTGATCCATTTCTCCGGCAAAATTAACACAACTTAAAATAAGTTAATTATCTTTAAAGTTCTTCATTTTAAAAGATTTTGCTTTTTAAAAAAGGAATCAGCTCTTAGGAGGATAAGCGCTCATAGAAGAATAGAAACTCCTTAAGGGTATGCAGTAGATAACGGGATCACAGATCTATTGCCGAGGCATGGTAAATATCTAAGTGAATTTTCTTTATCTTCTCATCTGTTATATATTCATCAAAGGTCATACTTCTATCAATTATTCCTGATGGCACGATTTCGATTATTCGATTAGCAATGGTCTGAATAAATTGATGATCGTGCGAACTAAAAAGAACAGTGCCTGGGAAGTCGATTAGACTATTATTGAGTGCCGAGATTGCTTCCATATCGAGATGATTAGTAGGACCGTCTAAAATAAGTACATTTGAGCCTGTGAGCATCATCTTAGCGAAAAGACATCTTACACGTTCACCGCCTGAGAGAACACTTGCTTTCTTGAGGGTTTCCTCACCGCTAAAAAGCATTCTGCCTAAAAAGCCTCGAATATATGTTTCATCTTTCTCTTTAGAATACTGCCTTAGCCAATCGATTAGATTAAGATCGACATCAAAAAATTCTGCATTCTCTTTAGGGAAATAAGCGTACCGTGTTGTCTCGCCCCATTTGAAATTCCCTTTATCGGGCTTCAATTCGTAGGTAAGTATATCAAAAAGTGTTGTCTTTAATAAATCATTCGGACCAACAAAAGCAATCTTATCGCCTTTCTCTACACGGAACGAAATATCATTTAATAATAGTCCCTCAGGAGAATCTTTGGTTATATTATTTATCTCAAGTATATTGTTTCCTGCTTCACGTTCAGGTTTGAATGCTATATATGGCATTCGGCGTGATGATGGTTTAATATCTTCGAGTGTGAGATTTTCTAACTGCTTCTTGCGCGAAGTTGCCTGTTTAGATTTGGAAGCATTCGCACTGAAACGAGAAATAAATTCTTGAAGTTCGGCGCGTTTAGATTCGATTTTTTTGTTTGAATCCTTCGCCTGCTTAGCGGCTAATTGACTGCTCTCCAACCAGAAATCGTAATTGCCCGTGTACATCTGAATCTTACTGAAATCAATATCCGCAATATGAGTACAAACTTGATTAAGAAAGTGTCTATCATGTGAGATAACAATAACAGTATTTTTGAAACGTTGAAGAAATTCCTCTAACCAGCCGATCGAAATAATATCGAGATGGTTAGTCGGCTCATCCAATAAAAGTATATCAGGATTACCAAAGAGTGCCTGAGCAAGTAGAACTTTCACTTTCTCGTTTCCGGTAAGGTCTTTCATTAATTTGTTATGAAGTTCATCTGCGATACCTAGACCGCTAAGTAATTCTGCGGCTTCTGATTCAGCTTCCCAACCAGATAGATCGGCAAATTCTGCTTCAAGTTCGGAGGCACGCATTCCATCTTCATTACTAAAATCGGACTTTGCATATAGCGCATCCTTTTCTTCCATAATAGAATAAAGTTTTTGATGCCCCATTATGACAGTCTTTATTACCTCAAACTCATCATATTCAAATTGATTCTGCTTAAGGGTTGTAAGGCGGTCGCCGGGTGTAATAATTACGTCTCCGGAGCTTTGTTCGATCTCGCCGGAAAGTATTTTTATAAAAGTTGATTTGCCGGAGCCATTAGCTCCTATTATGCCGTAACAGTTTTCCGGAGTAAATTTAAGGTTTACATCTTCAAATAAAGTTCGTTTGCCAAATCGTAGGGTTAGTTTGCTTGTACTTATCATTCCCAAAAATAAGCATAATTTAGATATGTAACAATTAAGCCGCTCATATAGCTCTATAATTTCGTATTTTTGTATCGGTTTTTTAAGATTTTTCGGAAAGTAGAGAGTTAATGAAGCAGAAGTTACCAAAATCGGGAAAGAAACCGGGTGATGGGGAGGTTTTAGAATCAGGAGTAGATTCGCAGGTTAAGAAGAGCTCACTGACAGGAGATAGCTCACAGAATAGAGTCGATTCGAAGACAGATAAGGGTTCCCAATCGGTAGAGGAATCGGAGTCAGTAAAGCGCACTTTTATAGAAGAGGGTGCACAGTCAATAATTAAGTCCAATAAGTCTCGTAACTCGGAGGAAGGTTCTGTCCCTGGAAATTCAAATTACCTCCATCTTTCTGATGCTTCATCTTTCAATAACAACCTCACGATTTCACCGAGTAAGGTTTTGCTCATTACTACACTCGCATCGTTTATGACTGCTTTCGATGGTTCCGGTTTTAATATTGCTCTCCCAATAATTGGTAAAGAATTCCACGCATCGGCATTAATTCTAAGCTGGATTTCTACAATGTATCTTTTGATTACTGCTACTCTATTAATCCCTGCCGGTAAATTAGCGGATACTTATGGGAGGACAAAATTCTTCAAAGCGGGTGTTCTTATTTTTTCTATTAGCTCGTTTATTGGTGGATTTGCTAATAGCGAAGTATTGCTTCTTGTTTCACGTGGTTTACAGGGAATTGGAGCTTCTGCAATATTTACTACCGGTCTGGCGATTCTCGTTTTAGTTTATCCGCCGAATCAAAGAGGGAAAGTAATTGGTATTAATACTGCCGCAGTTTATACAGGTCTCTCCTCAGGCCCATTTATCGGTGGTATTATCACTGACCTTCTCGGTTGGGAATATATCTTTTTTATCACTGCTATAATCGGAGTTTTCATTTTTATTTTTAGTTCTATTAATTTGAAAATAGAGTGGAAAGAAGAGTTAACCGGGAAATTCGATCTTATCGGGAGCTTGATTTTAGTGATGACTATTGTTTTTATAATGGTTGGAATTTCGTTTTTACCAAATATCATAGGTTTTGTTTCAATTGTTCTCGGTATAATTTCTGCGATAGTTTTTTATTATTATGAACAGAGAATTAAAAATCCCTTACTTAATATTGCACTATTTAAGGAGAATCGTACTTTTACTTTATCAAGTGGCTCAGCTCTAATTAATTATAGTGCAACCTTCGCAATTTCTTTTTTAATGAGTTTTTATTTGCAGAGTATCAAAATGCTAAGTCCTAAAGAAGCAGGAATGATACTAATTACACAACCGATCATTCAGGCTATATTTTCTCCAATTGCAGGAAGACTTTCGGATATATTTGAGCCACGAATTGTATCTTCTACCGGTATGGTGATTATTACTGTTGGACTTATTGTGTTTGTTTTTTTAAGTCCGGGACTTAGCTTTGTGATTATAGTAAGCAATCTTGCGATGCTCGGACTTGGATTCGCACTCTTTTCCTCTCCAAATGCCAATGCTATAATGAGTTCTGTGGAAAAGAAGTTCTATGGAATTGCTTCTTCTACATTGGCATTGGTTCGGCTTATCGGTCAGATGATGAGTATGGGTATCGTAATTGTAATTTTTACTGTTTATATAGGTGGGAGGCAAATTACTATTGAAAACCAACACGAATTTTTACAAAGTACACAAGTTGCGTTTATTTTATTTAGTGTTCTGTGTTTGATAGGAGTTTATGCATCTCTTTCGCGAGGTAAAATACATAAGTAAGAAAATTAAAATTGAAGATTGAGAAAAATGTTTAACAAGAAATTATTTTTCTTAAATTATATACTGCGTATAAAATGTTGAAGCAGTATTAATAATGAAACAGAATGAAGTGGTACCGGAAATAAAAGAGAAAGTCTTGATTAGAAAAAAGGAGTCAGTGATCAGTTTAAATTATTCAACGAGCGGCATAAAGAGTACTGCAAATGTATTAAAGAGTGTTCTGGCAGTATTGATTTTATTGGGTATAATTAACGGGTGTAAGGATGATGCTACATCCGTCGTTGATGATATTCCCGCAATTATTACCAAAAGTCCTAAAAGAGGAATAGCTTTTGATCTAGTTTCAGATGCCGACTTTTCCTCAATCTCAAAAGGAATTAGCTGGTATTACAATTGGGGTACAAGTTTTAATTCCAAAGTTCCTTCTAATTTTAATAAAACTTATGCTGTCGATTATATTCCGATGTTGTGGGGTGGAAATACAAGTGCGAATGATATGACTGTAGTAAAAAGTATTATTCTCTCTCGTCCGGAAATTAAATATTTATTGGTAATGAATGAACCTAACTTAACCGATCAAGCAAATAGAACACCCGCTCAAGCAGCTTCCGATTGGCTTCGATACGAGAAAGTAATAAATGACCTAAAAGCACAGGGAAGAAATATTGAACTTGTTGGACCTGCGATAACTTGGGGTACAATGGCTAATTTTTCCGACCCTGTTAAATGGCTCGATGCATTTATCAGTGAATATAAATCGGCTAATGGTGGAAAAGAACCTCTAATAGATTATCTCGCATTCCATTGGTATGATTATGGTTTAAGCGATCAGCTCGATAGATTGAAAAAATATAATAAAAAGATTTGGCTAACTGAAATGGCAAATTGGAACCAGCAGATTAACTCTTATGCTAAGCAGATTGAACAGATGAAACAGATGGTAGGGATTTGCGAAAGCCGTGATGATGTATTCCGTTATGCATGGTTCTATGGAAGAGGCGGCTCACCCGATAATCATTTTACTTATTTATTTACTTCACGTGATGGTGAGCTTACTGATCTTGGAAAGACCTATATCGACCTGCCATATAATAAAAACTAATTCTTTTTGTTTCTCAGTCCTTGTAAGCCGCTGAGGAATTGACGCGCACCCGGATAATTATTGTTTAGTGCTAAGCATGCCTTAGTCGCTGCAATAGATTCATCAATTTTACCTGTATAAAAATATGCACCCGCAAGATTATATAATGTTTGAGCATCGCTCTGGTCAAAAGTAACACTTTCTTTCAGATACCTCTCTGCTTCTGCGTAATTTTTCTTTGATAAATAAATAGAACCGATCCACTTCGTAACCCAAGCATTTTTTTCTAATTTTATTAACCGCTGTAGGAATACTAAAGCATCATCAAACCGATTCATATTAATTAGCGATTCACCTGCAAGAACATAAAACTGTGCTGATAATGGCTGATCATCTACTACTGCATTCATCTCTTTGATGAAATTATCTGAGTCTTTAATTTCATAAAAATGTTTTGCAAGAGTGCGATGCCCTTCCGAATAAGATATTTTCTGATTATAAACTTCAATTGCTACACTATCTACAATATTAGTAACTTGTAAATCCTTTAAAAGTATATTCTCACTTCCTTTTGGTACGAATGGATAAGCGCCTAATAATTTCCGTAGCCTAATATCTGCAATTACTGAATCCAATGGCGTATAAGGGAATGTATCTTTCATATATTTTTCTTGATCTGAGATAGAGATATTTTTCTTCGTGAATTTAGGTAGATAATTTTCTGAAATCATTTTATCGAAAAATGTTTTCCCTATTAACTGATATCCTTCTGCAGTTGGATGGAGATGATCGGTCATTAGATTATAACCTGTGATGCCATTCGGACTTTTAGAATTGAATACTGAATCAATATCGGCTATCGTAATTTTATATTTTTTACCCAATTCAAAAATAATTTTATTAAAATCAACGGAAGCTCTGAACCGGAGAGCATCTAAATCTTTAGCTCTATAGAATTTTTCTTTTGCCTTTTCAATATTCGCTTCGGTTTCTAATTGAACTGCCTGCTCATAAACTTTATCTGCTTTATCGTTTGGAGAAATGCTTTCTGAAATAAATGGCTTCTGTTTAAGATTGCTCGTTAGCGTTCCGATAATCAATTTTACATTCGCTTGCTTTATCTCTTCAATAATATCCTGCATATTATATTCAAATTGTTCCAGACCAAGTTTATAAGTCTCAGATCCTAATGGAATTGCTTTTTCGCCAATCATTTTGGACATAAGCGTTTCGTTCTGTGCTTTTTGATCTCCCGAATTGCCCGCAATATATTGAGTAGACGAAGAGATAACATTTTCGATCCATTGAGTGGTTTTGAAATTACGAAGCCAAAGGACTAAATTAATTACTGTTCTACTTCTCCCAATTGATTCATTTGAGCCTACACCAAGCGCACCATAAAATTCATTATGTCCCGCATATATTAAAATTAAATCGGGTTTTTGATTAAGTATATCAGGCACCAGATCGCATATAGTATATGAATTTACTGCCGTGATACCTAGATTAATAACTTCAATATTTTTATCAGGGTAGAGTAGTTCCAATCGTCTTTTTATATAGCGGGGGAATGGGACATTAAATCCATAAGGCCAGCCGGCTGTACTACTGCCACCGAGCACGAATACACGATAAGTATTTTTGTCTTTAATTTTTTTGAAGCCATCATAAATTACAGAGGGTGGGTTTTTAACATTCTTAAAATACTTAAATGTAAGTTCAGGGTTTGGAAAATAAAATTCGGAATAAGTTTCGTCAATTGTAATAAACGGTGTATAGTCTTTTCCATAATCGAATAATCTCAAGCCAATCTCAAAAAGCACTATTAATAGTAAAGGAATAGTAATCATTACCAAATAAAACCATACCGGAGCATTTTTCTTCTCTTGAGTTGTCATAATATTCCACCACAATTATTAAATTGGATATTCAAAGATAGATGTAAAAATCGTATCTTAAATTTATGAATATTTTAGGTATATCCGCATATTATCATGATAGCGCAGCGGCATTAATCCGTGATGGAATAATAATAGCCGCCGCTCAAGAGGAACGTTTTTCGAGGAAAAAACACGATCACCGCTTCCCCAAAAACGCTATCGATTTCTGTCTGCACGAAGCATCGATTAGTATAGATGATATTGATATTGTCGCATTTTATGATAAACCATTTCTGAAATTTGAACGACTATTAGAAACATATATTGCCTTTGCCCCAATCGGAATAAAATCTTTTATCAAAGCGATGCCACTTTGGATTAAAGAGAAACTTTGGATGAAAGAATTAATCAAGAACGAATTGAAGTTTGATGGGAAAATAATCTTTCCTGAGCATCACGAGTCTCATGCGGCAAGTGCTTTTTTCCCTTCGCCATTTCAGAGTGCTGCATTCCTTACAATCGATGGCGTGGGCGAATGGACTACTTCAAGCTTCGGCACAGGAAGAGGCAATAAAATCAGTATCGATAGCGAGATTAAGTTTCCACATTCTATCGGTTTACTTTATTCAGCGATAACATATTATACCGGTTTTAAAGTTAATTCTGGCGAATATAAAGTTATGGGTCTCGCTCCTTATGGAGAACCGAAATATGTAGAACTTATTTTGAGTGAGCTTATGGACTTGAAGGAAGATGGCTCGTTCAAGATGAATATGAAGTATTTTGATTATGCTGCAGGACTTACTATGACGAATAAAAATTTCGATAAATTATTTGGTGGCGAGAGGCGTAAACCTGAGTCAAAATTAACACAAAGAGAGATGGATTTAGCAAGGTCAGTTCAGGACGTAACAGAAGAGGTTATGCTTCGCATGGCTCGGCATATTAAGAAAGAAACAGGTGAAAGGAATTTAGTGCTTGCGGGTGGTGTGGCTCTTAACTGCGTGGCAAATGGTAAGATTCTCAAAGAAAAAATATTTGATGATATATGGATTCAACCTGCAGCGGGCGATGCCGGTGGGGCACTCGGTGCAGCCCTATTCACTTGGTATCAGTATCTGGGAAACAAGAGGGAAGTAAAGAATCCTGATTCTCAAATAGGGTCTTATTTTGGACCTGAATATAGCGATGACTACATACAAATCTTTTTGGATTCTAAAGCCGTTCTATATTATAAAGCACACGATAGGGAAGACTTGATAAACAAAACTGCTGAACTAATTGCTTCGGAAAAAGTGATCGGTTGGTTTCAAGGAAAGATGGAATTTGGACCTCGTGCACTTGGAAGCCGCACCATTATTGGCGATCCTCGCTCTGCTAAAATGCAATCGATAATGAATCTAAAAATTAAATTTAGAGAAAGTTTCCGACCATTTGCTCCATCAGTTTTAGAAGAAAGGATTTCAGATTATTTCGAGATCGATCGACCGAGTCCTTATATGCTTTTGGTTGCAGACGTAAAAAAAGAACGGCAGATTCCGATGAATGATGATTCGGAAAAATTATGGGGTATCGATAAACTTAATATTGTGCGTTCCGATATTCCTGCTGTAACGCATGTCGATTATTCGGCACGCATTCAATCGGTGAATAAAAATACTAATCCCCTCTATCATGATTTGATTGCCGCATTTGAGAAGATAACGGGTTGCGGGGTAATAGTAAATACTTCGTTTAATGTAAGAGGTGAGCCGATAGTTAATCGTCCCGAAGAAGCGTTTACATGTTTTATGCGCACTGAAATGGATTATTTGGTAATGGGAAATTTTATTATAAATAAAGAAGAACAGAAATCGATCGCCAAAGATAGTAATTGGAAAAAGGAATTTGAATTAGACTAAGTGAAACTAATGCTGATAGAAGAGATAAAAAATATTAAGCTGGATATTAAAGAGCAAAAGAAAGCCGGATACGCCTTGGGTATTGTTTTGCTGGCTATCGGTGCATTACTTATGTATGGCAATAAGCCCGCTTACCCTTATTTTATTGGTGTTTCTGCGGTTTTGTTGCTTTTGGCATTCGCCGCTCCTCGTACATTAAAATATTTTTATATTGCGTGGATGACTATTGCTGCTGTGCTCGGTTTCATAATGACCCGATTGATACTATCGCTTTTGTTCTATATTATTATTACTCCGATTGGAATATTTTTGCGCTTAACTGGAAAAGATTTACTTGATATGAAATGGGATAAATCAAAAAGTTCATATTGGATAAGGAAAAGTAGTGGTGATTATAAACCGGAAAACACAGAAAAACAATATTAGAAGGGTAGAGGAATAAATGAGTAAACTTTCTATAATGAAAGAGTTGTGGCAATTTTTGAGAGAGAGAAAAAAGTGGTGGCTTCTACCGATAGTATTTTTTCTTGTACTCTTAGGAGGATTAATAATCCTAACGCAGGGAAGTGCAATCGCACCCTTTATATACGCTATTTTTTAATAATAGTCGAAATCGATTCTATCAAGAGAGGGATTATCACTCGCGAGCAATTGCAACTATTTTTTAACGAAGATTTTGTTATACGCTTTCTCGATAGCTGATACATCTTCCTCGGTTAATTTAGCAAATTCCTTATGCCTGCTTCTTTTAGAAAGAGTGCCATTATTCTGTTCTAAAAATCGTATCAATAGTGAAACCATTTTATCCGGCATATCAAAATGGCTATCGAGCCATCTCTTCATCTGATCGAAATTTTGTAAATAATCTACTTCATTAGGAATTATATTCTCCAAAGTATAATCAATACAATCGAATAAAAATTCTGCGAAAGGTGTCGCATCAAAATAGCGATAATAGTCTATTGTCTCATTGAGAACTTTGATATTGTTATCGAGAGTCTTTTCCCATTTTATAAAATCCAGAAGAGGGACAGAATAATTCTCTAATGTTTTTCTATATTCAATTATCTTTTCTAAAATTGCGGAGGAGATGGGAAATATTACTCCTTGTGGAGAAAATTTTGTCGATGATAATATGTGATGAATTAAATAGCGATGGATTCTTCCATTTCCATCAATAAATGGATGAATAAAAACAAAACCAAAAGCAATGATCGATGCCGATAATACAGGGGGAAAGTCAGTTTTAATCAATAAATGTTCAGTATCAATCAATCCCGAAATTAGTTTTTCAATATCCTGCCAATGTGCGGAGATATGCTCAGGGTTAGGTTCGCCCGTTATGCGATTATGCTCTCCAACAAATCCACCTTCCTGCCTAAATCCCATCTTTATAAATCGACTGTCTTCTATTACGAGTTTCTGCAATCGAAGTAGTTCATCTTTAGTTAGCTCTCTAATGCCTGCTTCGCCTATGGCTCTGCCCCAGCGGCTTGTTCTATTAGGGGCTGGATTTTCACCTTCAATATTAAATGATGCTTGCGAATCCTTTAACAATAAATAAGAGGTAGTGCGATGAAGTAAATTTTTATGAACGGCGGTAAAAACTAAATCGATTTTTTTGGATAAATCTGCATTAATATATTTATCAATTTTGGATGTTCTAAATATTAAAGGAGAAAATTCCTTTGTACCCGGTATGTTATTTCTAATTTTATATCGAGCTTCATTAATTACTTTGCTACTTACATATTGAAGTTTCGTATCTAATAAAGAGATATAATTGCCATTCTTTAGATCTGGCAAATCTAATTTTTTATCCATGAGCCATTCATATAAAAACCAGATCTTGCGCGAGTATTTGCTGTGCGGTTCATTATTAACAAATTCTATTATTGTATTCGGGTTTATTTGCTCAAAGAATTTTTTAAAAAAAAGTAGATTGATACCTTCATATTTAATCGCGAACACAAGATGCCCGAATAATGTATCAATAGGTGAATGACGTGGAGAAAATATCTTCCAATCATCTGTTTCATAAGAGCGATTTACTGCACTGATTATTGATAATTTTTTCGGAAGGGGGAGAGGTAATTTTAAATAATCAATAATAGCTCCATAACCGGTAATCATTCCGCTCTCTGGAGCTATCCTTCCGTGAAAGACAGTTATATTCTGTGAAATATGTTTATTCTTCATATCGTTCCGTGAAAAATGCTTAAATATTGCCTTCATTTGTGAAAAACGCTTATTTAATGTAAGTAAATTATTGCTGACTTGAAAAAAAAACTCCTTATTGCTAAGGAGTTTTTTGTAAAATTATACCGTAAGTATTCCGAGTTTTCTTTCTTCTTTCCATTTGCCTCGTGTAAAATCAGGGAACTTAACTGAATTGTTTCCAAGCTCCAATGACTTCACCGAAAGTGGAGTAACCGCCGACCAAGCAGCCCCATCATAAATATCCATATCGAGCGGAACGCCTTGATTTAAGCAATCGATCAAGCGATATATCATCACGAAATCCATTCCGCCATGTCCACCATATTTCTCAATTTCAGTTTTGAGTTTCGCCCAAATCGGGTGATTATATTTATCTCGGTATTCTTTATATTCCGGTTGTTTCAGGTATTGATGTCCGTTCGGCTCAATAGATAAACGGCTTGGATAGCCGACATGAAACGCCTTAGTTCCCGCAAGCGAATTGATTCGGTTATATGGACGTGGAGTAACAACATCATGCTCCACAACGATTACTCTTCCCTTATTAGTTTTCACCAATGAGTAATTCATATCGCCATGACGGAATTTTGTTTTTTTGTAATAAGGATTATTTGGGTCAACAGTCTTAGCATATTCGGTCATGCCCGCTTGAAGAGTGCTCATCGAAACGAGATGATCAAACTTATCACCTCGATTAATATCCATATATTGCGCCACCGGACCTAAGCCATGAGTGGGATAAAGATTACCGTCAGTCGATTCGTGATGCTTAATTCGCCAGAAGTCATAATAATAAGACTCGCTGAAATTGAGTTCACGCAAGTCGTGAATATACGCCGCTTCGCCATAAGTGAGTTCGCCGAAGACACCATTTTTAACCATGTTCAATAACCAAAGTTCTTCATCGCCATAACAAACATTTTCCATCATCATACAATTTTTTTGCGTCTGCTCGGCGGTATCGACTAATAGCCATGCCTCTTCGAGCGTAAGTGCAATAGGCACTTCGCACGCTACATGTTTGCCGTTCTTCATCGAGAATACTGACATCGGTGTGTGGTCTTCCCAAGGAGTGCAGATAATTACGAGATCAATATCATCTCTCTTAACCATCTCTTTCCACGAATCTTTTTTGCCGAAATATAGATCGGGCTTTTGACCATTTGTTGTTTTGTTTAATGCAGCAACTGCTTCATCTACTTTTGATTTTTGAATGTCGCAGATAGCCGTAATTATTGCTTTATCCGGAGCGAGAGCATTAACGAGTTCGATCATTCCCGAACCGCGATTGCCGAGACCGATCATTGCCACTCGTACTTGTTTAATCGGATCAGATTTTAGACCAATAACTGATTTGCCTTTTGCGGCAGGTGTGAGGGCTAGTTCTTCGATAATATCATTGATTTCATTTTTGCTTTTTGCGGGTGTAATAGAATTAAGACCAAAGAAAGCGGATGTGAAAGCAGAAAGTTTAAGAAAATTTCGGCGTGAAAAATTGCTCATTGAAACTCCTCGGGTTTTGAATATGAAACTTATAAAAAATGGAGTATTGATACAAACAGGAAATCTGTGACAATAGAATCGATGTGAATAGTTCTTGCTCCAATTTTGGTAGATTATTTTTTCGAGAAAGTGAAAACCCTGTCTACAATCCATATAAAATAATTTATTGAGGTATTTGTATTTATTGCGATAATAATTATATTTACAGACTAATATAGAAACAACTGGAGAGTTGGCAGAGTGGTTGAATGCGGCGGTCTTGAAAACCGTTAAGGATGCAAGTCCTTCCGGGGTTCGAATCCCTGACTCTCCGCCCTAATAAATAGAACCTCGATTATAGCGATTAAACGCTGTTTTCGAGGTTTTTGTTTTTAAATGGGGTCTGTATAGACGGCTTATTTAGCTCTTTTCTGCCTGCGTGGGCACAAAATGGGCACAACAATTTTTCACTGATTTCTATTTTTCACGGGATTGTGTAGTTTCAACCACCAAATTAAAATTGATAGTATTCAAAACAATTTCAAAGAAATCTTTTTCAATAGAATTGAATTTTATGATTGTCTCACATAAATATTCCCAAATTCTTTATACATGGTAGGTTCTATCATCATATAAGATTTTTCAATAGCATTGTTGATAAATATCTCAGCATTAATTTTG
The DNA here is from genome assembly GCA_041674625.1 of Melioribacteraceae bacterium. Taxonomy (GTDB): domain Bacteria; phylum Bacteroidota; class Ignavibacteria; order Ignavibacteriales; family Melioribacteraceae; genus BRH-c32. The sequence goes on from JBAYVI010000002.1 coordinate 30,903, forward strand.
ATTTTACCTTCATGGATGTACAATACTAATTTCTGTTGTTCCATTTCCAAAATTGGAAATTCTGCTAGTAGTTTCTTTTTTATGTTTTGAATAATATCGATTGCCGATTTTCTTTCAATTTCTATGGTATTAGATACTTGCTCTTGTCCCACAACAATTGTTGCAAAAAGCATAAATACAAATACTAGCAGTACATTATTAGTTGCTTTTGAGTGCATTTCACTCTTCCCCTTTTTACTAAATCTTTATGAAGAGCTTTTTCCATTCTAGCTGCATCGGTGCTATACAATACTTCAATATAATTTGCAATAGTTTCTATGATTGAAAGTGAATCATGCTGTGTTTGAGCTTTTTGAACAGACTGTAATAAACAAACACACAAAGCAACAAAAAGTAATTTTTTCGTTAATGTTCCTATCAAATATTATTAGATATGCATATTATTTATAATAGTATATACACCAGATAATTATATATGTATATGACTCCGAAATAGAGTGCTTAGTTTTAATAATTAACGTAAGATTCTAATTCCTATACTTGATTGATTCTCTCCGCTTAAGAAAACTTTATGAATTGCTTTTTGAAAATCTTTTTCTTCTGCCTTGTATATATCAACAAACTTTTGAGGATTTATATCGAATAATGGGAAGCAACTACTTTGTATCTGAACCATTAATTTGTGACCACTCTTAAAAGTGTGGTAAATATCGTTGAGCTTAAATTTTACTTTTGTCACTTTCCCTGGTACAAAGGGTTCTGGTTTTTCAAAACTGTTTCTAAACTTTCCTCTCATTACACCAAGACGCACAAGAGACTGATATTCTCCCATATGAGTTTTATCTGAAATACCATCGAAGTCATGTTCGTTTTCGGGGTAAACATCAATCACTTTTACAAACCAATCAGCATCTGTTCCCGTTGTTGATACAAATAATTCAACTTCAATTTCTCCAACAATGGTGAGGTCCTTTCTTAATTTTTGAGTTTCATAGTACAAAACATCCGGTCTGCTGGAAGCAAATCTCTGATCTGTAATCATAAAATCAGAGTTCCAGCTGTTTTCAATCTTGTAGCTGTGAGGAACCGGCTTTTTAGGGTCGCTAGCAAATTCATCAAATCTTTTTTGGGTTACTTGAGGAGTTTCATCAAGAGAAGAATTGGAGCTAATGTAAAATGTTTTTAGGAAGGTATTTTTAGGAGGCCAAGAAGAAAGAGAATCCCATTTGCATAATCCTGTATTGTAGACTAATGCTTCCGGAAAATTGATTTTACCTTTTCCTTTCAAATGGCATTCAAAAAATGGGAGCTCAATATTTTTTTGGTAAAAGTCCGAAGCACGAGAACTATTTACAAGTAGTTCACCTAAGCGACTTCCATCTTTTCTTGTCCAACCGCCATGAAACCAGGGACCTATTACAATACTGTTAACTATTCCAGGATTTTTTTCTTCGATGCTTTTATATACATTCAGTGGTCCATATAGGTCCTCGGCATCGTACCAACCGCCAACATTTAGAACTGCAGTTTTTATATTATTGAAATGAGGTAATATGTTTCTATCTTTCCAAAAAGTATCATAAGTGCCATGTTTCATCATTTCATTCCAGAATGGTAGATTCCCTTTGAAATATTTTTCATTCCAATTTTTAAGTGGTCCGGTTTGTAAGAAAAAGGAATACAAATCTGGTGAAGGATATTCTAAAACGCTTGTTGTTTCATCCGTTGTTGGGTTTATCCTTTTGGCTCCATTTGTTCTAAAAAAATTTACCGACTCCAATAAGTAAAATGCACCATTACGATGGAAATCATCTCCAATAAATATATCTGCCGGAGGAGCTTGAGGACATATTGCAACCAATGCGGGATGATTTGAAAGAGCTCCCATTAAAGAATAAAATGCAGGATATGAGAAGCCATACATACCAACTTTACCATTATTATTAGGAATATTTTTCAACAACCAATCAATAGTATCGTATGTATCGATGCTTTCATCTATATCAAAATTATTTTTGTTCAGCAATAATGGGCGCATATCAACAAATTCTCCTTCGGACATGAATTTTCCACGGACATCCTGGTAGGCAAAAATAAATCCGCTTTCTGCAAAACCTAAATATGTACCCATCCAGAATTTGTATTCATTTTCTCCATAAGGAGCTATACCATAAGGGGTACGCCTTATTAAAAAGGGATATGATTTTGATTGATCAACCGGAATATAAACAATTGTTTTTAACTTCACTCCGTCGCGCATCGGAATATCAAATTCACGCTTTGTATAATTTGCCAAATTAAATGAGAGATGCAGAGATTTTTGATTTTTTGGATTGAGTTCGTAATTTTTTTTATAAGCTTGGCTTGCATTTTCTCGTTGTCCTGCAATCATATAAGCTTCGCCCATACTATCCCAGCAGTTAGATTTATTAGGAAAAGATTCAATATTTAGTTTGAAGATTTCGATAGCTTCGGAATATCTTTTTGCATTAAGAAGTTGGTAGCCAAGATTATTAAGTTCATTTTCCGTGAGATCATATGAAGTTGAATCTGTATTTTTTATTAGTCGGTACTGACTGACGGCAGCGCTTATTCCCTTACTATTGATGGTTTCAATAAGTACTGAAGAGATTTTTATTTTCTGTTTATCCTGAGAATGAATAGATGAGGCTAGGAATAACATTACAAATAGGGACAATATTTTTACGAGTTTTTTCATTTTAAGTATATATAGGTTATAAATTATTTTTCCGTTGCTTTATAATTCGGCTCCCAAACTGCATTCAATATTTTCCATTCTATCTGCATCGGCGCTATACCATCCTTCAATATAATTTGCAATAGTTTCTTTGGTTGAAAGTGAATCTTGCTTTGTTTGAGATTTTGTGACCGATTTGTTATTGAATTAATTCAATCTTATGATCGACACCAACAGTGAAGAATTTCTTTTCAGTTTCTGCATAAAGACGATTATTTGTTGTTAAAGATTGAGAATGAAAGATAAAATTCTCGGGTGTTATTTTAACACGGCCAAAGTGATAAAGTCTATTACTGTTGTTTAATTTGCTAACATAATGGCCAACATATTTTTCTAGAATAGTGTTGGCAATATTTACTTTTGGTTTACTTTCATTGAACTTATAGTCTGGTTCAACTTCTTCATCATGTTTTACATTAAATAGAATATGATTTACATCTCCATCAACATACACTTGAGATGGATCTCTGTTTGTTATAAAGATAGTAGTAATATTTTGTTCGGGGAAAAAAGTTTTGCAATTGCAAATCCTGTGAACTGTTTTGCAATAGAAGCATAGTCGCATATTGTTGATGTTGTAAAAGGAATATTGTTTTCTATATCTGCAAAACCGAATCCCTTTTTATAAACGACATTTCCATTTGCAATTATTGCAACAGCAAGTCCTCCGGCAATGTTAGGGTTATTCAAACTAGTATAAATGCTGTCAATCTTTTATATTTTTTGGTTATCAATTTTCAACGATTGACAGAAAATGTTTTGGACAGTGAATAAACCGATAATAAACGCTAGTAAATATTTTCTTTTTATAATTACTACCATGTAAAAATATTTTTCTCTTTTCATTAATTGATCTCACAATGTGATTATTCATGTGTTTACAACAATTAGTTCAATTTTTAATACAACGAATCGAAGCAGCATCATCCGGATGAAAATTACCAATTGTCATTTTAGATTCTGTACTTCTTAGTAATATTACCGTTACTTCATATTGTGAAAGATCTCCTGTTGAAGATGAAAAGGATATGTTCTCTTTAATCCATTGAAACACATTGGTAAAATCGTACATTCCTGCAGGTAAGGCACTAAATCCACTTTCGTTAGTAGCGCCGGTAATGGAGCCGAAGTTGTAAGTATTGGAACTGTTGCTAGCGTAGGTATATCAGCAATACTCCCTTTGCATGAAACAGAACAAATTGAAAAAGCTATTTTTGCAATACTTATAAGATTCTTAGAATGCATATAAACTCCATTGATTAACAATATTTATGGATTCTTTACATACCTAACCGCAAACGCTATTCCGGAAGTTTTATCTATTGGACTTACTTCCGAAATTACATTTACGCTATTATGATATATATAAACACAAAATGGATCTTTAGCACTATTTGCTGTCCCCCAATAAGAACCATGTTTGCCAAGATCATAATAAATTCCATCCGGGCCTCTAAATCCGCTGCCCACTGCTGTTAATCCGGACGAATTTGTTGCGCCAGTGTTTGGGCTATTCCATCTTATAGTTCCGGTTTCTTTTAGGTTTCCACCTGCAGCACCAGAACCCCCTTGTGCATTAATTAATTCTTCCCATTCTTCTTTTGACGGTAAATGCCAACCATCCGGGGTTGCTTCTACAGCCGCATTCCATGTGTATAATCTTCCATATGCTGTCGAATTACTTGTATTGTTTTCGTAAACATAAATGCCCTGCAACGTTTGCCCAGTTTGAGATTTTTGAGCTTTGAAATTTTCTATCATCCAATACTTATTGCCTATTTTTTTTGCCTGATATGTATTTCCATCTATATCAGTAAATGTAATGTTTGGTTCTGCATTTGGTGTTACAATTTCGTTATCGGTTGTTTTGCTATTGCACGCCCAGATACTGAATGCAATGAGAAACACCAACAGTATCAATAATATTTTTTCGATTCTCATTTTTGTCTCTATTTTTTTAAACACTGTTCTCATATTCTTTTAATCTCTTGTATAAATGAGTTCGTGAGATCAATTATTTTTCAATACTTCTATTGAACTTGCATCAACCCAGTATGGAGTATAGCCATTATCTCCTTGTTTTAGCGATGTAAAAAAGAAATATCTTCCATCGGGAGTAATTAACGGGCAGCAATCTTCATTACCGGTATTAATTTTTGCCGAAAGATTAATTGGCGTATTCCATTTTTCATCGGCACCTCTATAGCTGATGTACATATCAGACATTCCAAATCCCCCCCCTTTGTTCGATTCGAAAATCATAAACCTTTCATCCGGATCTACATATCCAACTACTTCTCCAATATTTTCTAAGCTTAATGGTGATGCAAGCTTTTCTGGCTGAATGTATTGCCCGTTAACAAATTTAGAGATATAAATATCCGCGGTAGGCCAATTATAACCGCTCCCTTGTAACATCGCAAAATAGATATTCTTATTTTTTGAGATATGAAATGAGGTTACTATTCCAGAATTTTGAGGTAGGGGAATATTCAGCGCAGCCGGTTCGCTCCATCCTGTGGAGATTCTAGTAACTTTGAAAATAAATTTACCAGGTCTTCTCGAATAGAAATATAAAGTATCTTTACTCTGCAAAAATTTTGCGTCGCTATCGTAATTGGTTGTTGAAAATGGAGCTTTCTGTGGAGCTGACCATTGCCCGTTAATTATTTTTGTGTACCAAATTTCATGAACTTCGCTACTTCTAATATATTTTGTAAAATACATCTCGTTGCCATCGGGTGAAAATGTTGGAGAACTGCGCCACCACCAGCCTCCATTTGCTAAATAGGAATTACTAGGTGCAAACTTAACAGGGTTATTACCTGGCGGAGTTTGACCTAAATATTGACCGCTAATTTCTGTTGGATTTGTAATAGGTTCTGAAGTAGATTCTTTTTTACAAGTGAAACATATAAATAGTATAAGAATCATTACTAAGCTGGTTTTCATTTTGTCACCAATCATTTTTTATTCCTCAATTATTTTTAGGCTTCCATGATGGGAATGCCGAAGTTGAATTACCTGATGAAAAAGTTAATCTCTTCTGTCCGCTTCCATCTGCGTTCATAATGTAAATTTCAGTATGGCGTTCAGCGGATAATTCAGAATCATAAACTATTCTTAAACCATCTGGAGACCATCGAGGCGCAGTATCTATTGCATTATTATTTGTCAACTCTATATCATTTGTTCCATCAGAATTCATAACATATATTTCAAATGTATTATATTCCCCTGTATTATAAGCAGAATAAAGAATTTTGCTTCCATTAGCTGAGAATTCAGGACCTTGTTCGTTCTTTTGAGTGCTTGTTATTTTTTGCTGATTACTTCCATCCGTATTAATTGTATAAATTTCGTAATTGCCGGTTTTATTCGAAACGTAGATTAATTTATTTCCATCGGGGGACCATTTAGATTGGTATCCTTCCATTATAAATTTTGGATTACTTCCGTCGGAATTCATTATCCAAATATCTGTTCGGTAATTTTCGCTGGGATATTGCCGGGTAAAAGTTATTCTTGTTCCATCCGGAGACCAGTGAGGAAACATATCGTAAACATTAGCAGATGTTGTTAATCTAGACAATCCGCTCCCATCAGAGTTGAAAGAATAAATAGAAATTGTTGATTGATTTAACCAACCCCAGGTTGCAATTTTCTTTCCATCGGCCGACCAGTTTGGCATATTTAATCCAACACCATTGGCAGACATGAGTAATGTGTTTTCATTACCATCAGAATTTACTGTGTATATTTTGAACATATGCGAACCATCAGCCGGCATGAAAGTAAAAGCAATGTCACCCGGAATTATTGCAACGGGCAATGGAGTAGGTTCGCTGGCTGTTTCTTTTTGACACGATACATTTACAGCAATAGTTATTGCCAATATTATTACGGTTACTATTCTAAGTTTCATAGATAACACCTTTTGGTTATGGATATTTGACGCTAAACTAAATGATTGGTTAAGCACTTTAAAAGGCTTCTTCGTAGGTGGTTAAAATTGAGCGTGAAGTGAGTAAAATAAAATTAAAAAGAAATATTCATTTCATTTACAGACTTAATTATTTCTCCATTTTCTATCAACATTCCTATAATACCAAAGGAAAAATCTCCGGTAGTAGTATTTGAATTTCCACCGATGAAACCGGTTACAAGAATGCCTTTTGAAACTTCTTTCAACAACTGTTCAAAAGATTTAGTACCATATTCAAGAACTATATTTGAGGGTGAAGAAGTTGTAGGTTCTAATCCAAGTTTTTTACCATAATAGTTATCTATAAAGTAATTTTTAAGAACTCCCTTATCAATCATCACCCTTTTTTTTGCGGCTATTCCATCACCATCATATAAACGGGACCCAAGCCCTTTTACAATGAATGGATCATCAATTAAAGTCAGTTTTTCAGAGGCAATCTTTTTTCCCAGCATGCCATCAAGAAAGGAACTCTTCTGCTGAATAGAACGTGCGGTCATTGCGCCGCTGAACATACCAAGCAGTCTTGCGCTTACACGGTTTTCAACAAGCATCTGGTACTTACCGGATTCAATTTTTTTCTGACCGATTTTTCTCAACGCTCTTTGAGCAGCTTCTTTTCCTAAATATTCTGCCGAAGGAATTTCATTTCGCAATCTTGTGGTAACAAAACAATAGTCTTCTGGTCTACCGCCGCCGGAATCATTAACAGTAACTTCAGCGCCGGCACTAAAAGAGGTCCCTTTGCTTTCACCCGTAAATCCATTACTATGAATTCGTGTTGTCTCGTAAAAAGAATCTGAGTAGCTTGAAGTTGATGAAATAATTTGATCACTTACAGCCATTGCAGCTTCTTCAATTTGTGACGCAAGTTTAACTCTATCGGCAGAATCTATCTTTTCATATGATTCATCTCTTAATTTCAAATCCAGTGCTAAATTTGTTGGGTAGTAACTCGGATCAACAAGAGAACGAAATTTATCTGTCGTTAAATATTTCGTTCCGGCAACTGCCTCTTCAATAAATTTTGTTAAAGAATCTTTTCGAAGATCGTTTGTTGAGTGGCTTGAGTATTTATGATTGAGATATACTTGCAAATTTAATCCGTTTTGAGTGGACTCTTGAAGCTTTTCTAATTTTTTATTTCGATACTCAATTTCAATATCGCGACTATTATATATTGAAACTACCGATTCATCTGCTCCGCATTTCAGAGAGTATTTAATAGACCAATCTGCTAGTTCTAATCTTTTTTTATTATCCATTGTAAACTCCTTCTATTTTCTCGAATGAAATTATTAACGTTTAACTCCACCAACAGTAATCTTAGAAACCTTTACTGTAGGTAAACCCATCGAAACTGGAACACCCTGCCCGTTTTTACCGCAGGTACTTTCACCTTCTGCCATCGCAAAATCATCTGCAACCATTACTATATCCTTTAACACTTGCGGACCGTTCCCGATGATATTAATATCTTTAATGGGTTTAGTTAATTTTCCATCTTCAATTAAGAATCCCGATTTAACATAAAAAGTAAAATCGCCGGCACCAACAAACACCTGCCCGTTTGTAAAAGTCTCGGCGTAAATGCCCTTCTTAACACTTGAAATTATTTCTTCTTTTTTGTGTGGACCGGGAAGCATATAAGTATTTCTCATTCTTGGCAGCGGGGCAAACTGAAACGATTGCCTTCTTCCACTTCCAGTAGATTTTTGCTTATAATATTTTGCACTAATTCTATCATGAAGATAACTTTTAAGAATTCCCTTTTCTACCAAGAATGTTTTTTCGGAAAGGTTTCCTTCATCATCAACATTTATTGAGCCGCGTAAGTTTGGATTTGTTCCATCATCAACAATAGTCACAAAATTTTCTGCAACCGGCTTTCCTAACTTATCCGCAAAAATTGAAATGTTTTTTCTATTGAAATCTGCTTCCATTCCATGACCAATTGCTTCATGTAATAATATTCCCGAACTGCCGGCGGCAAGAACAACTTCCATTTCACCAGCCTCCGGTTTAACAGCATCGAACAAAGCTACAGTTCTTTTAACCGGTTCTGTTGCCAGGCGGTTTATATTCTCAGGTGTAAAAAATTCAATTCCGCGTCTTCCCGAAAGATCAAAATAATTTTGTTCCCGTTTTCCATTTTGTTCTGCGCTAACCGAAACGGCAATTTGTCCCATCGGCTGATAATCGTAAGTAATATCTCCTTCCGAAGTTACTACCATTATATATGAGGTATCGTTTGAAAAGGAAACATTTGATTTAATTATGCGCGGGTCGGCGGCAAATACCTTATCATTAATAGTATGCAAATAAGGTATTTTCTTATCTACCGCAATCAATTCCCATGGAGTTTCAATTGGATAGTAGCTGGGAATGTTTTTAAGATTCAGCTTTACGGGGGCAATTTTTTTACTACCGTTTGCAATGTTTGCCGCTGTTTGAGCAGCAAGCTTCATAGAATTTGGAGTAATTTCTTCTGTAAATGAATATCCAGTCTGATCTCCTTTTAATACCCTAATACCAACTCCAAACGCAATATTAGTGTAAGCTCTGTTAACAGCTTTGTCTTCCAATCCTATATAGTTGGAAACTTCATGTTGAAAATAGAGATCGCAATAATCACCTCCGCGTGAAAGAGCTTCCGAAATAACATTCTGAATGATCTTTTCATCAACGCCAAAATGGTTATAATAATCAGACAATTTCATTGTCTCCCCTTTAGAAGGAGCAAATGCTTTTGTTAAATCCCCTCTTAGAAAAGAGGGAATAAATGCAACAGCAACTAATCCTTTCGAACCACTTTCAAGAAATCTTCTTCGAGAAATCGTTTGACTCATAATACCTCCTTTAATCTAATGATGTTATAAATAATTTAGCTAACATTATACTTTATAGTAATTGGTGAATTTGTTTTATAATTATATGGAGAAAAATCTTTTACTTTTTTGATAATAATTTTTATAACAAAAAAATGATTACGAGTCATATAGTGTTAAACTAATTGATTCAGTAAGCAGAATAAAAACACTTTTCGCAAAAGGCGATATTTTTACGCGAACGGCATAATAATTACAAGTATATCTATTAACTATTGGGGGAAAATTTTTACCTTTATAGTGTTGTTATTCTTATTTGTAGAATAAAAAATATCTTAAGCCATTAGAGATTTGAAGAAATGAAATTTAGCAGAACAATTGAAGATATATTTTCCAACCGAAAAAATTATTTTTGGTACGGGCACACAGTATTTTGGTTTATAATACTTGTAGAAAGCACTATGATTAATCCCGAGTCATTAGAAACATTCAGAAGCTTTAATAGAGTATTACTACCAGCTTTATCGGGATTTATTGTTACCTATTTTTTTAGAGTGCTACTTAAAAAACTCCAGGTTCATAGGTATGCTTTGTATTTAATATTCATCGTCACTCTTATATATTCTGTATTAGCTGCGTTAATATGGACTTATTCATATTTTATAATTAGCTACCTAATGAGTGGAGCTTTAGATAAAGTACCGTTTTATTTAATGTCTCACTTTTTTGAAATTAATTTTATTACAATTGCTTTATGGTGCGGTCTTTATTTGGGTTATAAAATTTGGGAAGAGTGGAACAACGAAAAGTACCAATTAGAACACGAGAGGGCTTTATTAAGAACTTCACAATTAGAGATGCTGAAGTACCAGCTTAACCCACATTTTTTGTTTAACACACTTAGTTCTTTGCGCGGGTTAATTACAGCTGAACCAATGAGAGCAAGAGAAATGGTTACACAGATTTCAGAATTCTTACGTTACTCTCTTCTTGAAGGGAAGAACAATGAAGTTCAGCTTATAAAAGAGATTGAGATTATAAAGCTATACTTGAACATAGAGCAAGTAAGATACAATGAAGATTTAGTCGTTGAATTTAATATTTCTCCCGAATCAAAAGATTTTATGATACCAATATTTCTTATTCATCCGCTTGTTGAAAATGCCGTAAAGCATGGTATGCAAACTAGTAAATTGCCTTTAAATATTTCCATCTATTCTAAAGCCGAAAACAGTACACTCACAATTGAAGTTATTAACTCCGGCAAATGGATTGAGAAAGACAAAAAAATCAATACAAATAGTACAGGTATTGGTCTGCAGAATATAAAAAAACGATTAGAGCATTCTTATCTCAATAATCATTCTTTGGAAATGATTAAAAATCAAGATTCCGTTAAAGTAGTAATTAAAATTAATTTTATAAAATATGAGTAAAGAAAACAGATTAAGGTCATTAATTGTAGATGACGAGAAATTTGCGCGAACCGATTTAAGAGAATTGCTTTCTAATTTTCCGACATTAGAGGTAGTTGGAGAAGCTAAAAATTTATCATCTGCTATCGAAATGATTGAACAATTAAAACCAGATTTGATTTTTTTGGATATTCAGTTCCCCGGAGAAACCGGCTTTGATTTGTTTGAAAGAACAGATATAAATGCAAAAGTAATTTTTGTAACCGCTTATGATGAATACGCTATAAGAGCTTTTGATGTAAACGCTTGCGACTATCTGCTTAAACCTGTAAATCCGGATAGACTTGCTTTGGCTATTAAGCGCCTCGAAGAAAACCAGGAACAACTAATACCAAAAAACGTTAAGCTTACCAATGAAGATTCCATTTATCTTCAGATGAATTACAAATACTATTTTGTGCGTGTTGATTCTATCATAAAGATTACTGCTGCCGATCATTATACCGAGATTGTTACAAACAAAGGGCTAAAGGGTTTAACAAACAAACATCTTTGGGAATGGGAAGAAAGTCTTCCGAAGGAATCGTTTGTTCAAGTGCACAGATCAATAATTATAAATATGAATTTAGTTGAACGAGTAGAAAGAGGAGCAAACTATTCCTACTTTTTGATTATGAAAAACATAATTGACCCGATACCAATTAGCAGAAGGTATGCGTCTCAAATAAAAAAAGAAATGGGAATCAAATTATAATCATATTTCATTCTCTTATTCATTTATTAATTCTACTTTAGTTGTTCTGTCCCTATTTTTTATTCGAAACGTAGCTAAAAATGGCTGTCCCTATTCAATACTGCCTCGGCAGTAAAAATTAACATGTTAATAGGAGCTTTTGATTAATTTTGTGTGAGCCGAATTCAATTCTGAAATCTACAAGAAGCATTTTGTCGAATAATGACGTGTCGAAAGCGAATTTTGCTCAAAGTAGTTATAACTGTGGGGGTGGTCAACCAAGGCGTAATGTGGACAGATCTAAAAGGAATAATTAAGCAGCTTTCCTGAAGTAATAGTTGTGCAATCCGTTAGCAACGGATATTCTATCAATTTTACAAATTAACTGGACTGGCATTGTTTCCGGTGAATCCTTTTCCAATCCAAGATAAGTCCGGCGATAATTGTAATAATAAAAATATTCTTTCAGAAGCTTTCGTAAATGATTTTCCTTCATAAAAATCAGATGATCAAGAAACTCCCTTCTAATAGATCCAATAACTCTTTCAACATATCCATTTTACCATGGAGAACGATAAACGGTTACGATTTCGCGAATGCCGAAACCTGCGACACAATCGCAAAATGATTCAGAGAATTTCGTGACTCGGTCTCTGATAAGAAATTTAGGGGCTTCTGCACCATACAAAGCATTTCTGAACTGCTGGGCCGACTATTCTGCCGTTGGATGGGCAGTAACATTGATGTGAATAATCTTTCTCCGATGATTTGAAAGGAAAACCAATACATAAAGAGTTTTGTAATTAATTGTTGGTACAGGTAGAAAATCAATGGAAATAATTCCAGATGCATGATTCAGAAGAAATGTTTTCCATCTTAGACCGGAGGTTTTGCCGGACTTCTTGGGAATATATCTTAGTAAAGTAGATTCAGAAATATCGTAACCGAGTTTTAGAATCTCTCCGTGAATTCTACGAACTCCCCACTGAGGATTCTCATTTGCCATATGTTTAATCAAGTCCATCTGTTCTTGAGGAATCTTTAGTCTTCCGCTGTTCTTTTTACTCTTCCAAGTCCGGTATTATTTTAAACCTTTGCGATGCAATCCGATAACTGTTTCTGGCTTTATAATTACTAGGCTAGTCATCCAACTACTAAAATATCTTCTCATAATTGTAAAAAATTACCTGTCTGGATTTTGAATTTGTAGTTTCTTATTTGAACGACTCAGGATTTCCAGTTGCTTCTGTAGAAAGACAATTTCAAACTGCAACTGAGTCCTAGAGTTAAAGAAATTGATTAAAAATTTGAACATGGTGAGTTTTTACTAAATAATTTATTGAATACAAAAATAGCGAATTCAGGGCGAAATCGTAACTTTGGAGGCGGATGGAGTTTTGAATACCGACAGACAATTATTGGGTAGAAAGTGAATTAGGAGTAAGTAGTAAATTTATTTTTACATTGCCAATTAGTGATGGTAATCCTTTCACCAAAAAGTAAACAAAGGAAAAAATATGTATTTGAATATTTTATATTATTTTGTAAGTTACTATTACAATGATAGATAATCTTATCCATTCTTACCTTTCTAATTATTTAACTTTATGTTTTTTTTATACGGAAAGGAATAAAATATTTTAATATAAATCTGGGGTTAGTATGAATTATTTCATTTCCATAAATAGATATTTTAAAAATGAAAAACGGCATCACTTTTTGATCAAGAAAATATTAATGGTATTGATTATAATGTTTGCCTTGGCGCTGAACGCCTGTTCCACATTTATGAATTCTACTACACAGGAAATTAATATAAAAACAGAACCAGCCAATGCTAAAATAACAATTGATGGAAAGAAATATGGAACGACACCGCAGGTCGTTAATATTGAGCGGGGCAGTAATCATGTTGTGAAATTAGAAGCAGATGGTTTTGATGCTTATGAAATGCAGGTTACACGTAAGTTATCGTTTTGGTTTTGGGGAAATGTATTGAATGGAATTATACCCGGAATGCTAATAGATATGGTAACCGGTGCTATGTATAATCTTCTTCCTGAGGATGTTGAAGTTAGCCTTCAACTGACTCCCAAACCAGAAAAGCCAACAAAAAAATAATTAATCAAAATATTTTATTACTGATAGTCATGGCATTCATCATTTAAAGAACTTTTTAAGATATCTTAGCAAAACATCGGTCAACATAACTCTAACGTATTGCAAGAAAAGGAGTTAACGGAAAATTCAGTTGTTAAGGATTACTTAACAACTGAATCAGATGGCAAACAATATAATGTAACCTTCTATTCGTTAGATATGATTCTTCTGATATATCAACTCAAATGTTTTTTGCAGAAACTCAAAATAAACTTATTTATGCTGTAACCGATAATGCTTTCCTCCCCCCAAAAGTAGACAAAGAGAATAACCAAATTGTTATGACAATTCCATAGAAGAATCGTTTTTCCATACACTGAAGGTTGAATTGATATACACCGGTTGATTTTGAAAACAGAAACATTAAATTAGTGACTTAACTCTTGGTATTCTAAAAAGGGAGAAAGATCAGTCTTCATTTTCTACTGATAAACCACGAGTTTTTAATTGTTCTAATTGTTCACCAAATGAAAGAGCTCTTTTTGTATTTTGGAATTTTTGTATTCAAAGGCTTTTAAACTAAAACGCCCAGCAATTTTAGTTTCTAAAGGGCTTGCCAGGCTTGTTTATTTAAAACTAGGAATTTGTTGTAAAGTCAAAGGAAAATTTGATTTTATATTAATTGTTTACTTTATCACAATGACATCCTTTTATGCCGAAAGTTTAAGGTTTATACCCGAATGTTTTCTCAATCATATCTTTGTCTGATTGTGAGAGAGATTCATATTTTTTTTTATTATTCAATTTTGCTCTTCCTTCAGTTTGAGCAGTAGAAGCTAGATCAAAAAGTTCGATTGAAAATTTTCCCTTTGATGATTTGTATTGAATGAGAACTTCTTCAAATGTGCTTGTGAATTCATAATGCAAATCTGGGTCATCAAAATAAGGGTGAACTAATTTGAATTTACAGTGTTTGTAATCGGCGACTTTAATATCGACAGTATCTTTAGTCCCCTTTTTTAGAAAACCATTGCAAAGACGGCAAGCTAAGACTAAATTATCTCCAACAAAAGTGAACTCCGGATTTAGTTTTGTTCCATCTCTAAGAGTTCCTTTGGGAGCAATATGTTCGATTTCATCATTACTAGTCTCATAAAAGGGTAACCCACAATATGCACAATTACATCCTTGTAGACTTTTTAATGCACTCCTGATGTGAAATTTAAGCCTACTAATTTCTGCTGTATTACCTTTTATTGGATGCTTTTCCCAATATATTCCTTCCCAAGGTTCTATTGATGCTAAAAAATCATTTTGGTTTTGCCAAAAATATATTGAACCCATAATTTGTTTAATCAGCATTAATAATATAATCCCTTACATTATCTAGAATAATGTTAAGCGGGTCCATTTCGTCGAGTTTATAAATTTCGATTTCTTTATAGAGTAATTTTATACTATCTATATCATTAGATTTTTCTGAAATTAGTCTAAGTATCTCTCTTAGATGTTGTTCAAAGTAATAGTTTCTAGTAGTTCTTACATTAAAAATCGAATATAATATATTCTCAGCAGACCATCCATATGTGTTTTGGGGTAATTCAACAGCTTTTATTTTTCCTTCTGTATCTCTTTTTAGACCAACTAAATACGAACTTGATGGTTCAAGATCGGATACCATAAAGTGAGAATGTGACGCAATTATAAATTGGCAACTTGGATAACCTTTGAATATCCTCTTTAAAAAATTAATGTATTTCATCTGCCAATTGGGATGAAGACTTATGTCAGGTTCATCAATACATATTAGTGAATTGTTCTGAATATTGGCTAATAATCCAATCATTGAAATAATAAAATGATACTCCCCTGAACTACTATCATTCAACGAATAGTTGGACTGTTTTTCTAGTTCTATTCGAGGGCTTCTTAATAAGTCCAATTTGACTAATATATCTAAAAATTCTTCTTTTTCAACTAATGTGGAGTCTTCAAAAACATCAAACTTTAAATCCTTACCTTTTTCGTTTAGTTGCGAATTTATCGCGAGTACATTAATAAATGCTAACAGAGGTTTAATAATATCCTTATTCCTAGCTATATTTTCTCTATAATAACTTATACTAAAAGGTTCAGTTTTTCTATTTCTACTCTCACGCCATGAATTAAAAAAACGCTCAAAACTTTTTTCAACTAGCTCGCCGTTAAATATATGTTCCCTATATCTAATTGCATAAATAATCTTTAGGCTTTTGGAGTACCCTAAAAATTGTAGAAGTTCAGATAAAGAGAAAATGAATTTTTGATGATCAAGATTATGCACAATATTGTTCACGGTCATCTTTTGTATTGCTTGTGTTCCAGAAGAACCCGGACTGCTTCTCAACCCAAGATATTTATAGATATGATTTGGTAAATTATCAGAAAATACAAATTTATCATTAAGTAAAAATACGGAAGCTATAACTGTCGAAGGTAGTTTAATTTGAGAGAAATGGGTTGTTTTCTCATTTATTTGAAGTTCCCCCAGGTTGTCATATTTATTAAATTTATCTACATTTCGTTTATTTGTGTAAAAGTACTCTTTTTCATCTAACAAGTATTTAATCGAGTATCTGCTTTTTACATAATCTTTACGACTAAGATTTAATTCTTTATTAAATCCCTTATTACTTTCTAATAATTCTGTGTTTTCGTAAAGTGTTCTAAAAATATTTGTCACTATCCTTAGAATCTCACTTTTACCAGTCCCATTAGGACCTATTATAACAGTCGAATATGGGTGACTAGATTTCACGTCTTCGTTAGTTGAAAAGTCAACAGATAAATCCCCTAAAAAGGGGTGATTATGGAGTTGCAATGATATTAGTCTAAACATCTTTAATAAGCTTTAGTTTGAAAAATAGTTTTGTAATTATTATCATCTTGGATTCCTCTTTTTGTGTTCATCAGCATCATTTCCTTTTAAAGAAACAGTTTGATTTCCAGCTCTTACATAAAATTTATCATCATCTAAATAATACCATTTGTGCTCTGCTTTATTTACAGAAATTTGACAAAGAGTAAATCCAACTATTTGGGAAAATGTTATTTCTAATAGCCCAACAATACTTCTTGAGATATGAGATTCAATTATATTTCTGAGATATAACTCATATATATCTATATTATCACTCTCAATTTTCACTCCAATTAAATAGTAGTTTCCATATTCAGCGAAATGGATATTACTCATTTGCTCTGATGAGAATTTGTCTTTTTCTAGTGCACCAATTACAATATCACCTCCTGATGAATTGAGAAAAGCAACAATTGTTTTTAGAACACCGGCTATTGCGATCTGATTGGACGAGGTAGTTTTTCCATCTCCTCTTAGCAAGCGATTAATATCAAGTTTGCAAGAACCTTTTATTTCAAAATTAGTAGATTCCTCATTTAAAAGTAGTTCTTCAATATAATTTTTTTTTATTGGCTTATTTTCGTTCTTAGGAAGACACACTATTCCTTTTACAGTTAAATGACATGCAAATGGACCAAATAGAGGACGGTCTCTCAATGGCCCGACTGTTGGATTTTCCATTTCAATGTATCCAAGTTTCCATATTTCATCTAGAACGTGAATTACTTGTGATTGATTCATACATCCAAGCCGCGCAATTAAATGCTTAGTATTGCCCTCAACAGTTTCTAATGATAATTTAGATACTAATCCAATCCAGCCTAATAGAATATTAATTTGTTCATGGACAGAAGGTAGTTTTGTTTTTTCTAATAAACCATCAATTTCACTTTGTTTAAGTAAAATAGGGTTTTCTTTATCTTGGTGAATTCGCACATAGTAACTTATTTTTTGTTTAGTTACTGGATCATTGATAATTGGAGTAAATCTGTATGCCATATAAGTAATCGAAAATAATCCACAATTGTCACATGAATACGTACGTGCATTCCACTCTGTTTTCAGAGGGTAAGACTCAGAAGTCTTTATACCACATAAGGGGCAATTATTTTCTGGAAACTCAGTATTAGGATGATTTGCATTCATAAATTATTACCAATTTTGCATTAAAATATGTTAATGTGATCTTTCACCCGTTGACAGTAATAAGAGTTAAGACACTAATTTAATGTTTTTCTCATTAAATTCAATCAGTGTATTGTACTTTATTTATGAATGTATCCTCTGTCGAATGTATAATATTACGATATTCTCCGAAAAATCTCTGTTGGATCCTCTTCACGTCTTAAATAATCTCTGGTGTAAATCCATTCAACCTCCAGAGTATGGGAAAGTGATTCTGTTTCGGTATTTTTATAAGAATTTGGATTTTGTCTTTATCTGTTGTTGGGGGATGATTACTTGCCTGAATTAGTAATTATGCAATCCATTTGCGACAAGTATCCGATCAATCTGACCAATTACTTGAACATGGCCGTTTTCAGGAGAAACTTTATTCTTAACTAAGAAATACTTATCTTTGGCGTAAGTAACGGTAAACGTAATTATGATTCTTTCTTTTGGCGATAAGGATACTAAATCTATTTGGAATGGAATTCGAGTGAAAAACTTGCCTATAGAAATTCAAACTATCGGAAGAAGAAAGCTAAGAATGCTAAATAACTCGCAAACGATTTCAGACTTAAGAATACCACCTTCCAATCGACTTGAAAAATTAAGTGGTAAGTTTGATGGATTTCACAGCATCAGAATTAATGATCAGTGGAGAATAATATTTAAGTGGATTGAGGGTCAATCGGAAGAAGTAAAAATTATTGACTATCATTAAAAAGGAAAAGAGATGAAAACTTTAGCAAATGTGCATCCGGGAGAAGTTCTTAAGGAAGAATTTTTAATACCGATGAACATAACAGCATATAAATTATCTAAAGATTTAGGTGTTCCACAAACAAGAATTTCTGCAATACTAAAAGGCAATCGAGGTATATCAGCAGATACGGCACTGAGATTTAGTTTATATTTTGGAAACTCCGCTAAATTCTGGCTAGGATTACAGAATGATTTTGAACTCGAGGATACTAAAAGAACAAATCACAAAGAACTTAGAAAAATTAAGAAAAGAAGAGTTTTCGCAGATTAGGACATATTTGATATTTATCCAATTCCAAATTATATAGTCCTATAAATATTTTAAAGACTCTCTTCTCAAAAGCAACGCAATGAAATACGGTCAGCAAGAATATTGATAAACAACGTTCTTGCTGTTCGTTCATGGCACTCTTTCTAAACTCTAATTTTCTATTTATTTAAACGGAGTAAGGATATTAATTATATCTCCTATCACTTGATCTGTAGGATAACCTTCCATAGAGTTAGTTGTAAGTATTACAGTAATTTTCTTTATTGGATTATGCCATATCTGACTATTATAACCAAAAATCGCACCTGGATGTCCCACCCAATCTAAAATTTTCTCAAGTCCAAAACCGGAATATTTAAGACCAGGGCTATCTGAATCAACCCATCCATATCTTTCATTTTTCATTTTTTCTGAAAGTAATTTTCTTTCACCCAATTCTTTTGCCCATATTTTAAGATCGGAAATATTTGAAATAAGTATTCCTGCAGCATCTCCCCATGATGGATTGTAGTTTGTTGCATCCATTAATACATTATTTTCAAGTGAATAACCGTGAGAATATGGAAAAGGTAAATAGCGAGTTTTAGGCCAGAATGTGTTTTTCATTCCTAATGGCTGAAATATTTTTTCATTAAAAACATCTATTATTTCTTTTCCAGTTACCTTCTTAATTAATAATCCTAAGACAAGGAAGTTGGAATTATTGTAATAATACTTAGTGCCCGGTTCATATTGTATCGGATTATTGAAAACTATTGCGGCAAGTTCTTCGGGAGTATAAACCTTTTGATAATTAGAATTAATTAATGATGTGTACCAATCAAAATCTGCTGTATAATCATACAAGCCACTTGTCATATTCCCGAGCATTCGAATTGTAATCTTATCGCCACTTGGAATTTTATATTCGGGGAAATAAAAAGAGATCGATTTATTCACATCTATTTTACCTTCATCAGCCAATATCAGAACTGCTTCGGCGGTTATTGTTTTTGTTATGCTTCCAATACGCCAATAGTTATTAATATCCATTGGTTCACTCGTTACTAAATTACTTACGCCGCGAGTTATATATAAATCTTCTCCTTCAGTACCAATATATGCCATAATTCCGGGGGCTTGCGATTTCATCATTATTTTATCGATAGCAGCCTGCAATTTTTCAATCTTTTCATCTGTCAAAAATGAGGGTTCCGGTTCGGTTATACTATCTGTACATGAATTGGCAAAAACAATTAAAAAATATGAGAATAAAATGGTGATGAACAATTTACTTTTTTTAGCATACATAATTCCCTCTGTTCAAAATTAGATTAATTTATATTTTTAAAGAATCGACTCAATCAAGTATTGCAGCAAATGCTTCCATGGCATTTTGTGCCGGAAGGTTGATAGCTGAATTAGTTGTAATAATAATTGTTATTTTTCTTCCCGGGTTTACCCATATTTGAGAATTGTATCCTTCGATAATTCCGGGATGCCCAATCCAGCCATTTAGATTTTCGAGACCAAAACCATATCCACCCATATTCCATAAAAATCTTTCATTTTTAGAACTTTGGGAAAGTAGGTTTCTTTCAATCAGCTCTTTAGACCAAATTTGTAAATCCTGCAGATTAGAAATGAGCATACCGGCAGCATCTGCCCAGGAAGTATTCCAATTTGTACAATCGATAAATGAATGGCTACTACGTGAATAAGTATAGCCATGAGAATATGGATATGGTAAAAATTGAGAAAGAGGCCAGTGAGTATTTACTAACCCAAGTGGTTGGAAAATTTTTTCGCTCAATACATCTCTCACTTTTTTTCCAGTAACTTTTTCGATTAACATACCAAGTAAAACAGTATTGGTATTGCTGTATTCGTATTGAGTTCCGGGAGTAAAATTCAATTCAGGTCTGTTCCCTGCAATAGCAACAAGCTGCTGGGGAGTATATTTTGTTTCTCCATTTGTTGCATACCATGACTCAAAAAATTCCATAGAATCTGTATAATTGAAAAGTCCGCTTGTCATATTCCCGAGCATTCTAATCGTTATTTTATCGGAGCCATTAGGTAATTTTATACCGGGTAAATAAGACTGAATCGATTTATTAAGATCAATTAATCCCTGATCTACAAGTATAAGAACGGCTTCGGTTGTGAATGTTTTTGATATACTGGCAATTTTAAAAGTGTTATTAATACTCATAGGTTCATTAGTAGTAATATTACTTACACCACGAGTAATTGTAAATGCTCCTTCTCCTTCCACTGCTATATAAGCAGCTAAGCCAGGCGTATTGTAATCCCTTATAATATTATCGGCGGCTAACTGAAGTTTAGCAATGTTTTCATTAGTTAGTATGCTTAATTGAGGTTCAACAAATTCATCTTTGCATGAGAAAATTATTATCGGGGATATTATAACTAAGAGTAAATAAAATAAATTTCCGCAGCATTTAGATATCATATTGCGCGCCATAATATAGTTCCTATTCGATATATTTTTATTTAATTGCAAAAAATTAAAAAGCTAAATCCAATTCAAAAATCCATTGATATTCAGGCGAAGTTCCTGTCATAATTTTTGATGAATATCTGAATTTCAGAGGAAGTAAATACTGTATTGGAACTCTTAGCCAGATTGGCCACTCCTGATATTGTATTCCTATTAAAGAGCCAAGTTGAAGACCTATCGATGGAGTAAATAAAAAATGATCTTCTCCCGGAATATTTTTGCTCACATAATAACCCATTGGACCTACTATTCTAGCAGTAAATGAATGGGCTTTAAACCATCCGGCTTCAATAAATCCATAAATACCTAAAAACCTACTTTCAGAAATCCATAAATCGAAGTCATAAGACAAACCACCTTTTAGAATGTGTGCCCATACATTTTGATCTTTAGCTTTTAATAAAGCAAATGAAGCTGTCGTTCCAAACCAGTAATCCATATTCCAAGCTTTTGTTCCGTCATAATTATAATTATAAGAATAGATTTCAGAGCCGAATACAATTCTTAAATCATACTCATGCCAATTTGTTTTTTGCGTAGGGTTACTAAATCCGAGAGAGATTGAATTAGCAACTCTGCTGCGAACAAAACTCCAGTTTGCAAGAAGCGAAGTATTTTTTTTAATCTCATCAATGTTATTATAAGGTAAATTAAATTCTCTCATGTCAGTATTGAACGGTATCGGGATATAAGTAAGTGATTTGTATTCAGAGATAAAGAATTTTCCAACTGTCATGTTATCATCAGGAATTCGGTCAAATATTTGTTTACGGTTTATATCTTCAGAGGCAAATTTAAATGCAGAGAATAAATCTCCAATTGATTCTGTAACTGCATCAATAATTCTTTCTGTATCTAATGAATTCTCGGTATAAATTATATCTGAATAATCTGATGTTGTCTTCCAAAAGGAAAACCGGTTGTTCAATGAACCATCTCCATATTGTCTCCATGTTTCACCTCTAAGGTTTGCAACATGAACCCCTTCCTCATTATAAAAATCATGTAAAGCCCTGTTATTAATTGCACCACTAAGTATGGAACGGTTTACAACCATGTGCCCTGATGCGAAAATATCTTCCAAAAAATGATCTGCATAAGAATTAAATATTATTGCGTAGTAAATAAACAATTTGGATTTTTCTACATCGCTAGTAAGATATGCCCCTGCTTTTTCAGCAAGGTAAATTGCAAAAGTATGTAATGAAGCATATTTGTTGATGGAATTTGTGTATTTCAATTCACTCATAACAGTATCGGCAGCCGATGGTGTTTCTAATTTAATGATAAGCTTCTTATCGAATTCAGATAGTTGTTTTAAGAATGGTGTACCATAATCATGAAAGTGCGATAAATCTGTTAGGGCGAGCAAAAGATACTTAAAATCTTTGCTTAATACATCCATATTAGCAGCACCCGTTTCATAGTTGGAAGAGTAATCACTCTGCAATTTTACAATTCTATTAAGTACTGAGGAGCGGTATCTCAAAAACTCATTCAGGTTAAGAGGGTTATCGGTATGATCACCAGATAATCCATTAAGAGTTCCGTAAGTAATAATGTTGTCTTCATGGGAGAGATTAAAGAAATAAGGGCTTTTCATCTTCGAATCGTATTTCATTTGTAAAAAATTTTCGAGAAAGAGAGAAGATTCGGATGAATTTTTGAAGTATCCTGATTCGATCAGTTTTTTAATTAGTTTAGAAAAGGCGGCATCGCCAAGTTCTTTGTGCTCATTAAAATCCCAGGAATAACTAATCGATGTTGCAAATAGAACTATTGCTAATATCTTGAATAAGAGTTTCATTTGAACTCCAATTACAGACTTTTATATATATAATCACGAATTATTCAAAGTATCTTATGCGTATATAATATATTAGTAGCCTCTCATAGAACACTCTTAAAATTGATACATAGCAAATAGTTTCACGGAATGGTTTTTTTTCTTCCTCCATAAATACAATTAATTATTTTAAATTGCTCATAAATTCTTTAGCTATTTAAACCAAATAATGCTGAATTGTGTCCAATAAACAGAATACCGAAAGCAAAATGAAAAAACAATTGAATCAAATAATTTTCGTATCAATAATGTTGATTAGTCTTGTATCATTAATGAAAGCGCAGACATATAAAATTGTTGGCACGGGTCAAACAAAGTATTACAATAATACCGGAGAAATTACTTCTCCTGCAAAAGGTGAAGCATATTACGGTCAAGCGGCATTCTATCCTGGAAATATTCCCAGTTATACCGATAATGGTGATGGAACAATAACGGATAATGTAACTAGCTTGATGTGGGTAAAAGATCGTGGTTCATTAATCTCATGGTCAAATGCTATTGAAGGTGCTTCAACAAATAGAACAGCCGGATATTCTGATTGGCGTATGCCAACAATCAAGGAATTATACTCACTTATTCAGTTCAGTGGAGTGAATGGACCTGATAATACGGTTGTTACTGGTTTTGTTCCCTTTATTAATACAACCTACTTTGGGTTTGCCTATGGAGCAGGTGGTTCGTCAAGTACAGGAGAGAGAATTATTGATTGCCAGGATTGGTCAGCAAATAAATATGTAAGCACAGTAATGGGTAATCAGCCTGCAATCTTCGGGGTCAACTTTGCTGATGGTAGAATTAAAGGATATAACGAATTAATTCCAAATACAGGTGCAAAAAATACCAAATATGTTCGTTACGTCAGAGGTAACCCAAACTATGGTAAAAATAATTTCAAAGATAATGGTGATAATTCCGTTACCGATTTGGCAACAACCCTTATGTGGTCCAAGGATGATAGTAAAATTGGATTAGACTGGCCTGGAGCATTAGCTTGGGTTCAAGCACAAAATGCTGCAAATTATCTTGGTCATAACGATTGGAGGTTACCGGATTCAAAGGAGCTTGAAAGTATTGTTGATTATACACGTTCACCTTCTACAACTAATTCACCTGCTATTGATGTAACATTTTTTAATACTACTTCTATCACAAATGAAGCTGGACAGACGGACTATCCATATGTCTGGACAAGTTCAGTTTTAATTGACGGTGGACCAAATCCATCAGGGATTTACATTTCTTTTGGCAGAGCAATGGGATATATGAGTGTATTTGGAGGTTGGGTAGATGTTCATGGGGCAGGCACACAAAAGTCTGACTTAATGGTTGGTAATCCTGCAAATTACCCTTCTGGTCGAGGTCCTCAAGGGGATGCAATAAGAATTTATAATTACGTTAGATTAGTACGGACTGATAATACAGCAACAAGTATAAAAGAGAATCAAACTTCGGACAATTCGGTACCGGATGCCTTTTCATTATATCAGAATTATCCCAATCCATTTAATCCAACTACTCAAATAGTTGTAAACATTCCGAAAAGTGGGGATTATACACTAACGGTGTTTAATGTTTTGGGTCAAAAGGTTGCAACACTTTTAAATAACCGCATCTCTAATGGCACTTATACCTTTAACTTTGATGCTTCAATCCTTCCATCGGGAATATATTTATACAATTTACGAGGTAATAATTTCAATCAAACTAAAAAAATGACGTTAATGAAATAATCGCGAAACAAAAAATGTAATTGCCAGTTTCTAAATTAATTTAAAAATCTTACGCTGTGATTTGACCGTTGTTTCTGTCTTATTAATTAGTAGCTTGTCTATCCAATTGGTAGAAATACTTATCTTAAGCTACAAGAACCAAATTTGAATTAAACAACCCCATACTTATTTCGATAGTTAATATGAGGTATTGTTTTTATATTAAGTTATGATTCTATATACATACTAAGCTAAATTGATCTTTACTCAATCATTTTCTTCTATATACAGTTGAATAAAATTTGAATCTTTTAAAAGTCAGTTGAATAAATAGTTGGGAGTATGTATGTCAAAATTAATAAACTCTATTAGTATTACAGTGGGAACCTTAGGAATATTCTTTGGTTTTTTCTTCCTTTCAAATGATCCTTTTTTATCCTTAAGAATTATAACTATCACAACGGTTGGGATTGTTGGTGTACTCTCCTTTATACGCCATTTTGTATTTCATAAAGAGGATGCAAAAAGACTGGGATGGGAAACAGAAAAACCCGATTGGATGTTTGAAGTAGGATTTGCAAATCTTTCCTTTGGGTTTATGGGAATTACATCAGTTTTTTTTGGGTGGGGTGTAGAAACCCTTTCTCTAGTACTTCTTGGTTATGCAGTTTATCTTTTTCAGGCAGCTCTTTTGCATGGTTACAGATATTTTACTGACGAAACAAAATTAGCATCTCGATTGTGGAGAAGTTGTTTATTAACTTTTTTTTATGTTAGTATGATGACATTTTTTGCCCTTCAGGTTCATTTAAACTAAGAGTAGAAAATAAATAAAGTATATGCTTTAAAACTTTTTATCTCATACAAAATTAAAAGAAAATTATGAACAGATCTCCACAACATATATTTAAGCAACTTGTTACAATTATACTTTTTTTAGTAGCTCCTAATTGTTTCGCTGGGGATACATTAAAAGTTGCAGGGATAGAGGGATTATCTTTTCAATTAGCTTCTTCTGATTATCAAGTTACAATCACCAATTCTTTCAATCTCCATAAAATGAAGATTCAGCCGAAAGGTCTATCACTTCATTATAAAAATTCCGATAAATCTTTTGAGCTATTCGGCATAGCAAAAATGATTTTCGAAGAAGATACTCTTTCTATTATTCTTGGTAGTGCAAGTTTCCCGGGACTAAGAATATCTCATGGAGTAATAGATACAATAAATATATCTATCGATGGATCGTTTTCTATAAAGAAATTAAGTATGAAACCTAACGGATTAACCTTTGTATATGATAAGGCGAAATCTCAGTATAAAATTTATGGTGGTGTTGAATTTGATATTGATAAAGATACCATTAAAGCTGAATTAGGTAATGCTACAAATCCGGGTATTGAAATTATAGATGGAAATATTGATCACATAAATGCTTCTATTTCAAGTCATTTCGAGTTGAAGAAGTTGACAATTGAAACTGATTCACTTGGAGTTGAATGGCAGAAAGCGGAGGATGAAAACGTTTTTCACTTTTTTGGAAAAGTAAAAATTGATATTGATACTAATAAAATAGCTTTTGATTTTGGCAATTCTTCCCATCCTGGTCTAATACTGAAAAATGGTAAAATCGACTACCTTAAAATTTCCACAACGGATGATATACATTTTGCAGGATTTGAAGTTGGGACTAAAGACCTAACTATTGAGTACTCTAAGTCTTTATATCATTTGTATGGAAAAATATTTTTAAAAAAAATGTGGAGTGCTGAAATTGATTTAGGATCAAGTGCAGATTCCTCTGGTGTTACATTAGACCTTACAGTAAAACCAGCAAAACTAACCATTTCACATTCTTCTTTTGAACTTGCTGATATAGATCTTGGTCCCATTACTCTTAAGGATTTAAAAATATCCTTAGATCAAAATAAAGTATCTGAGGCTGATTTAAAAGTTGATTTGCCTCCCGGATGGGAAATTGCAGCAAAGATGAAATTTAAATTCGTGAACCATGTGTTGGATATTGATGCAATAGATATTTCTTGGGAAGCACTTAAGATAGAAGAAGCAATTGAAATTCCCGGAACTGGTGCTTTTGTTACCAAACTCGAAGGTGGGCTATTTGGAATTGAGGATCCACATGAATTTACAGTTGTAGGGGATATTGCTATTGCATTTGGTGGACCCTTTAATATTTCCGGAATAGGTGAAGTTTCACTATTATATCTTGAATCTGGTATAACATTATCGCGATCGGAACTGAAAATTAATGCCGATGCAAAATTGGGAGCTTATAAAAAAGATGGCGATTGGATCCCCGTATTAGGTGATGGTCATATAACGCTTGATCTTAAATGGGGACAGTATTATTCTATATATGGAAATCTAAATATTCCTTCTAATCCATGGACAATTCTGAAAGCTGATTTAGAAGCGCAACTTTCACAAAGCGGCGCATTCAATGCTCATATTGGTGTATCATTACAAATTCCAAAAAAAATTCCACTTGTAGGGGGACATACTTTTGCACAAGCTGATGGTGTAATTCATTATGATAAATTTGATCCTTCAAGTTATGCTGCGGGTTGGGCTAAAGTTAATTTAGGTTTCTTCACTTGGTTCGGTGGTGTTAAATATAATTTTGCTTCGAAAAATTATTCCACTCTTGGAGCTAAGCAGATAATTGAAGCTTCTAAAATTTCTAGTACAGTCGAATCCTCTCATAGCACTTCGGGACCCGGATTTTTACAAGAACACATTAAAATAGTAATTGATGATTCTCCCAATTATGTTAAAATAAAACTTAAGTTTAAACCTAGGTCAACAAGGAATGGATTCTATACTGAAGTTGATGGTCCGCTTGGAATTGGAAAATTTAATTTGGCTCCCATTTATTTTGTTTCCAGTATAGATAAAATAACGCAAGCTGGAATGGATATTACGACTATTCCCACTTATCAAATGCAGATGTTTTACAATGTTGATAGTCTGACTTTTTACATAATGGCTCCCGGTTATAAGGAAAATCAAAAAGCTACACTTCCTAATGCAGAATACACTGCTTGTGTTAATCATTTTGGAGTCAATCAAATGATTGATTCCTTTGAAGTTCATAAAATGTATGTCTCTCCATTTGTTAGCTGGGCTAAATTATCTCTCAGCATCAATCCTTTTACTGAAGGACCTTTATTGAACATTTTATCAAATATAAATCTTAATTATAGTGTAGCTTCCCAAGTATATAATAATGATTCTACTGTTGTTAATTTATTCTATACAAAACACAAAAATGAAAATGGGAAGCTCATAAAAACGGTAAAATATTCGGATTATTTTGTTAGCAACACTTCTGATGGTGAATATTTACAAATAGAAAATATTAATTTCCCGGATGATATTGTGAGTGGTGATAGCTTGTATCTTTATTTCTCTTTAGATGATCGAATAAATGCACCATATAAATCTTCTCCACAATATATCAACTATACAACTCCAATTTCAGCTAAATTAAGTATAGCGGGACAGCCTGATTCATTAGCTTCGGGAATTGAAACACAACTATATATTCAAAATCCTTCAGATAGAAATTGGTATTTAGCCGATAGTCTTAAAAGATTTACCAATTACAAAGGGGAGGTTTCATTCCCATATTGCGTGCGTGCAAACACTATTATAAAATTAGTGTTTGATGTACCAGTTGGATATGAAGAAGATCCAGCATCGCCATATATAAGTGGTGGAGAAATTCTTATATCGGATAATAATTCTTCATGTGAGATTAATGAAGAAATAATTCTAAGAAAGATAAATACATACGGAGTTTCATATGTACGTTAAGAAAATTATTTTCATTTTATTTCTGTTTGCGGGGTTTTTATCCGGAGAAGGAAAAATATCGGGAACATCATCCAAATCTGCTCCTGCCAATAGTCTTTTTGGATACGCTGTTTCGGTTTATGGAGAATTTTCTGCAGTCTCTGCTCCATATGAAACTTATGATAATATTACATCTTCAGGCGCAATTTATATATATAAATTAAAGGAGTCGAAATGGAAGTTTTTCCAAAAAATTACTCCTTCTGATCCATCTCCAATGAAGTTGTTTGGCGTTGCACTCAAGATGGTCGGAAATACTCTTCTTGTTGGTGCTCCTAATGATAATATAAAAAGCGGTTCAGCTTATGTTTTTAAGTACAACGGTGAGTTGTGGATTGAAGAAAAAAAAATAACTCCTAAAAATCCGATAATGTTCCAATGCTTTGGCACTGCTCTGGATTTAATACCTGGTTTTGCAATAATCAGCTCTGTAAGTTCGGAAAATAATAATGCTGCTTCCGGGACTGTTTATATCTATCGCATAACATCAAAAGAATGGATTGAAGAGGCGAAAATTATTTCTTCAGTTAATGATGATAATGATCTTTTCGGTGAATCATTGGCAATTGTTTCACCTGATCAATTCATTGTTGGATCTCCACGATCAAGTGCCTTTATTGAAAATGGTGGTGCGCTATTTTGCTTTAGAAATACTTCCAGCGGTTGGAAATCACTTCAAACGTTGAATTCTGCTTATCCAAGAAAAGAAGGATTGTTTGGTTGTTCAATGAGTTATTCTAAAAACAAACTTATTGTAGGAGCTATGCAGGAAATTGTAGATTCGTCTAATTCGGGGGCTGCATACATCTATAACATAAATGAACAGGGTGAGTGGCAATTTGAAAAAAGATTAACTCCAGAAAACCAAAAAAAACAAGACTATTTCGGAATGGCTGTTTCTCTTGAAGAAGATATTGCTATTGTTGGTTC
Organism: Melioribacteraceae bacterium; assembly: GCA_041674625.1. Classification (GTDB taxonomy): domain Bacteria; phylum Bacteroidota; class Ignavibacteria; order Ignavibacteriales; family Melioribacteraceae; genus BRH-c32. Next base: position 60,688 of record JBAYVI010000002.1, read on the forward strand.
TCCTAAATGGGATAAAGGTAAATTAAAAACTAATAACGATATGGGATGTGCCAACGTTTTTTCTAATTCAGATAGTGGTTGGGTTTCAATTGGTAGAATTGTCCCTGAGGATGGAAGAGAGGATGATCATTTTGGTATGGCTATTTCTTCTTTCGGAAGTAATCTTTTTATAGGCTCAAGGCTTGATGATGTTGATGCCATCAATAACGGTTCAGCTTATTCTTTTAATCTAATGGAACAGTTTCCCTCTCTTAGACTCAAATACATACCGGCATCATTTGAGTTATACAATAATTACCCTAACCCATTTAATCCGGTAACTACAATCCGGTATGATCTTCCGGTAACTTCTCGGGTGAATATTACGGTATACGATATTTTAGGAAGAAAAATAATTGAGCTTATCAACTCAGAGATGGAAGCCGGGAAACAACAAGTTGTTTGGAATGGAAAAAATTCCTATGGTTCTGAAGTTGCTTCCGGAATATATTTATATAGATTAACTACATCTAAGTTTTCAAATGTGAAAAAGATGATTTTAATCAAGTGAGTAACTTTCCATATTCCATACTCCATCCGGATTATTCAATTGAAATGAATTCCAATCCGTTTTTGATAAAATATTACAACTCAAGTTTATTTCATTAAAATCATTTTCTTGGTTTGTAAATAATTACCGGCTTGAATTTTATAGATATATATTCCGCTTGAAAGACTACTTCCATCAAATTTTACTTCGTGAGCACCTGCAGTTTTATTCGCATTTATTAATGTTGCTATTTCTTTTCCAATAATATCGTACACTTTAATTGTTACCAAACTATTTGTTGGTAGTTCATATTTTATTGTTGTAGATGGATTGAATGGATTCGGATAATTCTGCATCAACGCAAACTCAGTTGGTAAAATCAAATTTTCGATTTCTAATCTCTCAATAGCACTATCTGATATTCTAAGGATTCCACCACTTTTAACTATCTGATTTAATAATCTGCCTCCTAAATTATCTTTTATAATTACATCTCCTCCGGTTACTCTTATTATAACCGGATATTCTGCACTGCTTATTAGCATTTCGGACTTTCCGTCTCCCCACATTTTAACACTTCTATCACCTGCCCACCTTAAATCACATATACCTTGTGGAGGTAGAGGTGGTAAATCATAATTGTTTAGTGTTCTTGTGCTATTAGTCAGAATTAGTTCACTGCCTCTTCCTTGAGCATCTGCTACATTAAATCTAACCCCTTCATTATAATCTATTTTTTTATCTTCGTTTAATTTAGATAATAAACTTGAAGAGCTTCCATTTGGGTTCGTAAGATTTATCACACCATCTTGATTTAACTTTATCCAATATCCCTGACCCTTTTTTAATGTATCGGTTGATATGTATCCACTCTGTTTACTATATCCATAATAATTTGATATTACAATATTATTTGGAGTTGTTGATAATCCGTTAACAGCTAAATCCTTATCATATCCTCCTATCATATTCCAGCCGCTTTTTAATCCTGATATTGAATTCAATCCTGCCGGTTCGCCTTTTACTATGATCTTTGTAGTACTATCATATTTAACCCAGTAACCGTTTCCCAGTTTTAATGTATCAATAGCTTTATAACCATTTTTAAATTCATATACAGAGGATAATGCATTTGGGAACGTTTTTGTAGTAATCATATCAGGTACTTTTACCGGCATTGAAATCATATTCCATCCACCGGATAAATAAATTGATTGTTCGATCAGCGGATTTTGCCAAGCTAAGAAAGGATAACCATTGTTAGTCGCTAATTCTATATTCCATATAGAAAAATCCCATCCTGCAGAACTAAAAGTAGTATTTGTTTTCATTTCTGATGTGGTCTTCCCGATACCAAGACCATTATTAAATGAAGAATTTGAATTAACCGTTTTATCCCAAAAAGAATTGGTAATTGAACCATCATTATTACCACCTATAAGTCCGCCACAATACAAGGGAACTAAACTTACAATGCCGTTACTGTAGCAGTTACTTACAGACCCACTTAAAATTCTACCGATTAATCCGCCAACATTATAACTGACTCCAGTTACATTGCCGGTACTGTAGCAATTACTCACACTATTATAAGAAAGTAATCCGATTAATCCGCCAATATAAATACTACCATTAACACTGCAAGTGCTGAAACATTTGCTTACAATAGAATAACTATTTCCAATTAGCCCGCCAACATAGCTCATGCCACGGACAATGCCGGTACTGTAGCAATTGGTTATACTCGTCTGAGCAGTAAGCGCAATTAACGCACCAACATATTCTTTCCCGTAAACATTCACATTGGTTAAGCCTAAATTTTGAATTGTTCCTCCCTCGGTGCAATAAAATAGTCCTTGATAACTTACATTTGGGTTATTAATATATAAATGATCTATTACGTGACCATTCCCATCATAATTACCTTTAAAATTATAACTGCGATTCCCAATAGGTATCCATCCGATTCCTGTATTGTAAGGTGCAACATTTAAATCAATAATATTCATCTGTTTAAATATTTATTGGTATATAAATTTCCCCCATTTACATTTGTAGCAATGGCTGCCAGATGATCTGTAGTTGAAATCTGATATGGATTACTTTGGGTTCCATCACCTGCGCCATATTGTGCCCAATTAATAACAGGAAATAAAAGAGAACAGACAAATAGAATTAGGAACAATTTACGCATGACACACCTTTTAGGTTTAATAGAATATATTGTGAATTTTACAATATGAAATATAATAAAACTTATTTGTCCTAAAAAAAAGAATTAATATCATGGGTCAAAATACTTTTCTAAATCATATATTTACTTTTACAGAATTCTTGAATTACCACTTTATTAAAACCGGAAAAGTTATTTATGAAAAAAAGACTTGTTTGCCTTATATTAATTACACTTTCTATTTCGTTTGCTTCGAAAAATCTTGCTGCCGATAAATCGGGCACAACAAAATTCTCTGAATTGGGGGAAGTTTTGGAAAAAACTTTATCAAAGCTCGGAGACAAATCTCCTAACGATATTATACTAATTGAAACGTTGAGCGAAGCCAATACTATGATAATCGGGGACAAGACTCCTGACGATAAAAAATTGGGCGAAATGATGGTTATTCTTGCAAAAGGTACCAATTCAACGGAATTGTTTTTTACAAAATTTTATAAGACCAAAGCATGGGATGCAAAGCGAAGCGTTCCTATTCCTGGCGATATGCAAACATGGACTCTCTCGAATTTTCAACCTGCAATGGATGCTTCAACCCGCAAACCCATTGATTGGGGTCCAAATGGTGATCGATATGTAGCTTTAGATATCAAACTCAATAAAGAAAATAAACCTCATCCCATGATAGACGATCTCTTGAAAACAAAAAATAGTATGACTTTTGTTCTAAACTTATATGAGTATAATGGTAAGTTCGTCAAAACTATATCGAAATGGGGCTATCTGATTGGCGACTCATTTATGGGAATTGTGTATATGCAGGAAGGTAACTATGCAACGTTTCTATCGAATGTACCGGTTAAAAAAGGTGGTTCGTTTACTTATCAAACGGTGGATGGAGAAATGAATGAAGCGAGTAACTTAGTTGACGAAGATGATATGCTCCAATGTTATAGAACGGGTGAATTGCCCAATAGGGCTGATAATATTGCTTGGCAGATGTCAAGCAGTTTTCCAGCTAAGCCAACTTTCGATGCAAAAAAAACAGAGACTTTGAATAAGATTATCAATGAGTCTCCATTTCTTCAAGCCAAATTTTATCAAGGGATGGTTTTTGATGCGGGGAGAAGAAGTTGGCCCGAGCCCAATAAACCTTGGTCTTTCTGGACTATGGTAATAGCTCAGGATATGGCTAATTTGTGTTTGCTCGATTGGGGCCCGAATGGAGATCGTTATGTTCAGTTCGATATAGAGTTTGAAGGGAAGAGGAACTTCTCAGCATTGACTGACGATCGGTATTCGACCGGTCAAAGATTTATATTTCCACTTCGTTTATATGAAAAGGATGGACGCTTTGTAAAGACTGTATCGAGTTTTGGAAATTTCTTCGGTTTTGGCGAAGGTTCATTTATTTATATTCAGGAAGTGAAAAATATTAATGCTACATTTTTTACAAAACTGCCAGTAGAATATGGAAAACCATTTAGCTATAACGTAAAGAAGGATCGAATTACAAAGATATCCGAACTGCTTGATTTTAAGCCCGCTCAATAAAACTAGAGTTATTAATTGTTTTCAAAAAAATTCCCACGTAAGTGGGTTTTTTTTGATCCTTTAGAATTTTGTTTTGAAGCAATACGTATCACTAATTCAGATTTTTGTATAACCACCGATAAATACCTTTTTCTATCCTTGATTCATAATTTTATTAAATTTAATTAGGAACATAATAGATGAGGAAACAAATAGAAAAAAGAAAATTAGGTAATTCAGGTCTCGAAGTATCAGTACTTGGTTGCAAAAGGCAGCACCTTCGTTTCGGAACATAGACATTTTCCTAACCGTCTCTTCTTTGGAACTGAAACATCTCATGAAGTACATTATTGAATATGTTTGCTGGATAACGATTACATTATTGGAGTGAATGGTGAGGGTAAGCTTATTGTGCTCGATAATGGAGAACTCAACTCAGCTTCTAAAATATAAGCTAAGCAAATGCGCATCAGAGGAAATTTATAATATTTTTTACTACTTAGAGATTCCCGGACTCTCCGTAAAAACCCTGCAAGTTATTATTACTTATGGGGTTTCGTCTATATGATCGTTTCGTCACTTTCATGATTGAAATATTTAATGGGAATTAATTAGCAAATTCATTATTTTTATCCAAGATGAGTTTTGAAAAGCAACAGCAATCTTGTTTATGCAAAATCTGACTTTTTTTGCGAGCAGTATTTAGATTAAAATTGGCTACAGCTAAATATAAATCTGAAGAAATGGTTTTATACTTCACTGCAAATAATTTGCAAGTGTAGCTCTATTAATCACTGTTCAAAAGGAGTTGTATATGCAATTTCTTAAAAAAAACTTATTCCATTTCATCTTTTTACTTTCTCTTCTTTCATTAATACTATCTTCGTGTAGTGATGATTCTTCAATTACCGAGCCTCAAAATAAAATCTTATCCAATGAAACAAATACAGCACTTCAAGTTGCTGCAGATAAGATTATGATGACTTATTCAATTCCCGGAATGATTGCTTGCATTACAGTTGAAGGGGAGGAGGATTTATATATATCGAGGGGTGTAGGCAATTTAAACACGAGTGAAAAAATGTATTCAGGTAACTATTTCAGAATGGCAAGTGTGACAAAATCATTTACTACTGAAGCAGTATTAATATTAGTTGATGAAGGTAAGATTGATCTTAATAAACCAATTTCATTTTATCTGCCAGAATATATAATACCGCAGGGAGATAAAATTACTGTTCGAATGCTTGGCAATATGACAAGCGGATTAATTGAAGTAATTGATGACATAGGATTAAACACGATTTATTATAATAGTCAAGGAACTACTAAATTTACAAGCGAACAACTTATAGCTCCTCTTTCTACCTCCTCTTTGAAATTCACTCCGGGTGCTCAGTTTGATTACTGCAATACAAATACAATTATTTTGGGATTATTAATCAAGAAAGTAACCAACCAGGAAATAAAGGATGTATTTGCTGAAAAGATTTTTAAGCCATTAGGATTAATTAATACATTTTGGCCAGAGACAAATTATTTACCATATCCTTATCATCATGCATATGGATTTTTAACTGGTACTTTTACCGATATGACATATTATGGGAATTCAATAGGCAATGCTGCAGGTATTCTTATATCAAATCTTTCAGATCTAAAAATGTGGGCAAAGGAATTATCTGAATGTAAATTGCTTTCTGCAAACTCTAAAACTGAAAGGTTCCAAACTACTGCAGGAAGTGATTATAGTTTTGGATTAGATAAAATAGGGGATTGGGTTGGTCATTCGGGAGGCATAATAGGATGGAATACAATGGTCTATTATAACAAGGCAAAAAATATGTCCATTGTAGTTCATACGAATGTACTTGAGGGGACACCAGCCGGTGCTGCTTTTAATGAATTTGCAAAAATCCTCAATAAATTATAAAACATGGAGTAATATATATGAGGTATTACAAAAAAAATCTAACCATTTTTATTCTTTTTTTATGTTTATTTCTTTCTTCTTGCGATGTTGATTCACCTGTTGCAACAACCCAGAATAAAATATTAACGAGTGAAACTATTTCAAAGCTGCAAACTGCGGCAGATAAAATGATGAAGATATACCAGACTCCAGGTTTAGTTGCATTTATATTTGTTGAAGGAGAAGGGGGACTACTAATTAAAAGAGGTGTAAGCAATACTATTACAAATGAGCCGGTAAATGAAAATAACTATTTTAGGATTGGTAGTATTACAAAAACTTTTACTACGGAAGCAGTTCTAATTTTAGTAGATGAGGGATTGATTGACCTTGATAAACAAATCTCTTTTTACTTACCAACTTATAATATACCAAGCGGAAATATAATTACTGTGAGGATGCTTGCTAATATGAGCAGTGGTTTATTCAACTATACTTATGATGATAAATTCATGTACTCGATTATTGCTTCAAATGGGCAAAAGGTTTTTACTCCCGATTCTATGCTTGCGGCTTCATTTAGACATCCATTAACTTTTGAACCTGGAACAAAGTACGACTACTGCAACACAAATACTATTTTATTAGGTTTGTTAATTACCAAAGTAACCGGAAAAACAGTATCTCAAGTATTCGAAGAAAAAATATTTACTCCTTTGGGAATGACAAAAACATATTGGCCAATCTCCCGTTATTTAAGCTCACCATATAGTCATGGTTATTTTAGCGGTGCTGGACAACTGACAGATGTAACATATTGGAATCCATCTCAAGGAGATGCTGCAGGAATTCTTATTTCAAAAATTTCCGATTTGATAATCTGGTCAAAAGAAATTCATGAAAGAACTCTACTAAGCGAAAAAGGGAAAATTGAAAGGTATAAATGGAATACGTTCGATCCTACTTCTAAAAATGCATACGGCTTTGGGCTAATGAAAATGGGAAATTGGATTGGACACGATGGGACAGTATTGGGATATAATACATGCTGCTTTTATAACGAAACATTAAAAACAACAATTATTTTAAGTGCTAACTCAAATGATGATAATCCTGCTGAATCTGCTTTCAATGAATTTACGAGTATCCTTGAAATGAACTGATTTATTTATTCAAAATTCGCATAACTTAAGTGAAGTATTTGTGATAGTGACTTTCGATACTTTTGTAACCATATCTGCAAATTCCTTTACCCTATTTAAATATGCCGGAACATCATGACCAACTTCCTCAGAGATAGAATAAGTTGCAGCGATTAATTTCTCAATTGGGGATTGGGTGAATCGATACTTGAACCAATTGATTCGAATGTATTTCTAAAAAAAAATATGTTATTATAAATACTCAAATAAAATGTTTTTGGTGGGATATATGTGGCGCATAAATACGTTTGCTTTTATACTTCTCTTCTTTTTTATTGGGGGAGCATCGTTCGCTCAACTTATTTCTATACCAATAACTGTTAGTAACAATCTTGGTGCTTATCAGCAATTATATATCGGGATCGATCCTTCTGCAACCGATGGAATAGATGCATCGCTCAACGAAGCTGATCTTCCACCTCTTCCGCCTTATGAGATATTAGATGTACGACTAAAGCTCCCAACTTCTGATTACCAATATTCCACACGCGATTATAGGTATTGCACAAATCTTCCTTTTGTTTCTCTTATAAATTATGAAATACTTATTCAAAGAGGTAATGGAAACAGCGTAACTCTCGAATGGGCTTTCCCAAATGATGTTACTGCCGTTTTGAAGGACCCTTATGGCGGAATATTTATTAATCAAAATATTTCGGGTAATGGTTCTTACACTTTTGCGAATGAGAATATTAATCGGTTAGAGTTAATCGTTACTTATAATATTACTACTGATATTGAAGAAGAGAATATTATGCCGAATGAATATACACTTTACCAAAACTATCCTAATCCATTTAATCCCTCTACAACAATAAAATTCGTACTCCCGCGCGAAGAGAGTGTTAAGTTAATGATCTACAATTCACTCGGAGAGATTGTTGAGGAATTAATTAATCAAACCCTTCCCGGCGGATTGCGCGAAGTTAATTGGAATGCAAAATCATATCCGAGTGGGATATATTTTTACACATTCAAAGCGGGTGATTATTTAATAACAAAAAAACTTAACATCGTCAAGTGAGATAAGGTATAAAATGTTTGTATCGAAAATCTTGCTATTACTAATCTAGCGCAATTTAATACGACTTAAAGATGAAAACTTAACTGAACTCTGAATTAATAGTATACAATACTTATAGTTCTAATTCTGGGTAAAATACAAACTTAGTTGTATTCACAATTTACCTGATAGAATAGGGTGCTAATTATGTATACAATTATAATGATACCATTTAACTTAAATTTTCAATCGTATTAATCAGTAATTGTCTATTAAGTGGTTTAGTTAAATATGCCATAGCCCCTGCACTAATAACTTTTTCTTTTACCGATTTAAAAACATGTGAGGTGATACATATTACTGGTATCTTGGAGTAGGCATCATGTGTTTTTAATTCACTTATTAATTGCACACCGTCTTTAGAGCCGGGAAGTCCAACATCCATTATTATTATATTGAAATCTTGTTTAGCAATTTCAATATACATGGATTCTTCTGAATCACAAAAAACGAGAGAAGCACATTTAATAATTCGCTCATAAATCAATCGGTCTTCTGGCATATCTTCAACAACAAGAATTTTTAATTCATTAATTTTAGGCATATTTTACCTTCTGCAATTTATTGGTGATTATTTATTATTTTGAATGGGAGAGATATCGTAAAGGTACTGCCTTTTCCAAAATCGCTTTCCACCTTGATATTTCCTCTGTGAGCTTCTATAATTTTTTTAGCAATAAACAAACCTAACCCTGTACTCTTTTCACCCCCGGTACTTTTTGTGCTGGTTTTCTGAAAAGGTTTGAATAGGAGATTAAGTTCATTTTTTTCTATCCCCTGCCCTTGATCTTTAACAGAGATTATTATTTCTGTAGTATTCTTAATTACCTCTACGAGGACTTCTGTATTTGAGTTAGAATACTTTACAGCATTTGTAATCAGGTTTGTAACCACTTGATCAATTTTATCTTTATCAACAGAAATAAGGATAGATTTTTCATCTGAATGAAAACGGAGATTTATTAGTTTTTTATCAGAAATGGCTTTATTCAACATAACAATAGAACTTACTAATGATAGAATATCAAGTTCCACATAATTTAGAGTAACCATACCAGATTCAATTGCAGTTACGTCCAGAATATCAGTAACTAGATTTAACATATGTAAACTTAGTGAATTGATGTGCTTAATAAACTGAAATTGTTCAGGAGTAAAATCATCCTTCTCTTCTTCAAGAAATTCGCTGTAGCTAAAAATAATGCCAAGCGGATTGCGAAGATCGTGAGCTGCCATTCCTAGGAATTGATTTTTTAGATTATTAAGCTCAGCCAACTCAACATTTTTCTTGTTTAATTCTCTTTGCATATCAGTCAATTCATTAATTACTTGGCTTAATTGATCGAAAACTAAACTACCATCTTTTCTGTTTTTTTCGCCAGGAATATTTTGATTCTTTTCCAATGAGCGTATAATGTTTGTTTGTTCGTTGTTTATAAGCATCATATCAGTAATGATTTTTTCAAAATTTACCTTTTTAAGAGATCCAAAAATGAGTAATCCATTATCAATTAACGCACCACCAAAATATACCATTACAGATTCTGAATTTTTACTAATTTCAAGTTCCCAGCCGAATGTGATTTGGTCTTTCTTAATTTGAACAAGAAAATCCAAAGACTTTCTTATCGACACGCTATTAAAAATATTGACAAATAGTTTGCCGGACAATTCATTCATATTATCTAGTATACTATTGTAATAGACTTTTTTTATGACACCATCTAAATCGCAAAGGAGGAGAAAACCATCACTATTATAGTTCATCTTAATTTTCTATTAGTTTATTAATTCATTAGCTCGTTCGATAGCAGAGACAGCATCAATTGCAAAACCATCTGCACCCATATCATTCCACAGTCCATCGGCAAGAAGAAAAGGATACCCACCAACAAATATTTTTACATCTTTTGTGGCTGGATTATTTTTAACTTTCCCAATAAGCTCTTCGACCTGCATTAGATTAAATGTCATTGTGACAGATATAGCTAGTAAATCAGGTTTTTTAGTGATGATCTCTTTAATTAGACTCTCTTGCGGAGTGTTTGCTCCATAAAAATATGTATTCCAACCATCCAATTCAAAAAGGTCTGCAACCATTCTAGGAGCAAGTTCATGTAATTCGCCATTAATGCAGGATACAATGATCTTTTTGTCATTATTCTTACCAGTAAATAGGATAGGATACAGCTGCGACATTATTAACTGAGTAACAGCTGTTATAAAATGTTCCTGAGCCACTGATATTTTGCTCATCTGCCATAGCCTTCCGGTTTCTTTCTGAGTTACTTGGAATATGTTCAAGTAAATATCCCTTATTGAAACTCCATTATTTACATTCCTCAAAATCAGCTCATAAGCGGCTTTTTTTTCTCCTATGATTAAATAATTAAGGTAATTTTCTGCGCTTATTTTAAGTGGATTTAAATCATCTATATAAGATGAAGGTATTATAGGTTGGCTTTTATAGGCTGATATTCCTTCATTTATGAATTTTGAAGTAATAGAATGCATTTCGGGGGCAAGTTTGTAAACTAAAGCATCCCTTAGTAATTCTAAGTTAAGAATTATTTCCTCATCACTCACTGATAAATTAGCAAAAAAAATCTTTGCCCATTTAAGATACTCGTTGAACAGTTCGGGTTTCCCGGCGGAAACACTTTCTGCTAAATAACTTACATGATATGCTGTATCTTCGAGATATAATTTAATATATCTATCATTATATTTTTGTTTCATTTGCGGAACCATCTCAAAGTGGTTCTCTAATACAATTTTTGGAAGTGATGTTTTCAAGTCTCTAAGATTTATAGCTATTTCCCGATTTTGGGTTGACATGTTAAATCTCCCTATAATATTCAATTAATAAAAATATTAATGCCTCCATTATTGAGTCCATCATCGATAACCGATAAAAATGTTTCATCCATTTTTATTTCATATGTTTTGGGGTCAAGATAACGGGCAATGATTTCAACTGAATTATCGTCATATAATCTGATTTTTACATAATTTAAAACATACCCATATCTTGGATGTGAGATCAGTACGGTATGAGAAGAGGTTATTATTTGCTTGTCGTTTGCAATCGATCCTATTGCAAAATATTCAAAGGTTTTCAGATCCATTCCGCCAATTGCCTCAGGTGCATTTTTCTCTTCCCCGTCAATGTACAATTTACACTTGTTGTAATGGATTATTACTCTTGCAATTTCCCCCGAGTTTAAATTATCCAAAAGCTCTGTAAACGACTTCACCTTGTCCTGCTGACAAAATAAATTAGATATTTGTAAAACAAGAATCATCAAAACATATTTTGCAATATTCATTATTGCTCCTAAAACAATACGTTATTAAATTGTATTATCTCAATTAAACTCAAATAATAATGCAGTATTTATTCAGAAATATATTTAGGGTTATCATATTTATATGGTATTTTAACAGTAAAAGTGGTTCCTTCACCCTGAGTACTTTCTACGTTTATTTCACCATTTAATATTCTGACAAATTCTGTACAGATAGTTAAACCTAAGCCGCTGCTATAATTGACTTCATGTCCACTATTAAGTGAGACAAATGGATCAAAAATACTCGCCAATTTATCCTTCGGAATGCCTGGACCAGTATCTCTTACTGATGTGGTAAAATAATATTCATCCCTTGAAATTTGTTGATTTTCAACTATAATCTTTACCGATCCTATTTTTGTAAATTTTATTGCATTTGCTATTAAATTGGTTAGTATCTGCCTATATTTAATCAGATCAGTAAAGACGAATTTAACTGAACTATCTTTTAAGATAATTTCGAGATCTATTTTTTTTGATGAAGCAAGTGGAGATAATAATTGAACAATATTTTCTAATTCATCTTTAATGACGAACAATTCATTCTCAACATCCATTTTGCCTGTTTCAATTTTAGCATAATCAATAAAATTATTTATTGTATTAAGGAGACTTTGAGAAGAGGTTTTAACTGACCTTGAATATTTGACTGCATCATCAAATGATTTTAAAACTCCCTCTTCTAGCATTTCGAAATAGAGTAAAATTGAGTTAAGTGGCGTTCTTACTTCATGATTGATTTTCGCAAGTAATTCAATTTTTTTATTTTTCTCCAAAAGTGCGCTAAGTGCAATTTTTTCTTTTTCTTGTGTTTCCTTTAAAAGTTTTGCCGATGCTTCTTTAAGCTCATTCGCAGCTTTAATTTCTTTTGTTTCATCTATTATTATAAATTCAATTGCTTTCCCTGATACTCTGTTAAGTGTAATGATAGCCGTTATCCTGAGATATTTCTGCGAGTTACTGTTATTATAGCTAACGACACATTGTTCTAAATCGTTTCCATCAGAAAGTATATTCTGGAAAAATTCTTTGAATGAGTTATCATGAATTATTTTAAGTATATTGTTGCTAACCGAACTATTGTCACACTTTAAAAGGTTGTTAAGATATTTATTACTAGTAAGAATTTTTCCATCTATATCAGTACTACAAATCCCAACTGGAACACTGTTAAATAAAAAATTGATTTCCTCAGTCCGATGAAGGTATTTTTTTCTTAGATTATAATTTATAAAACTTGCGGCAACACTTAGAAAACTTATCAGACATACAAAAATCACTAAAGACAAAATGTTGGGTAGGAGATAAATATTTGAATCATTATACATTATGGATGCTGCAAAAAATAGATTGTAATAAATTGCTACAATAATCTGATTACGTGTTTCCCAACTGAAGATAATTGCGGTTGTGAATATTAAAAGGGAGAGAATCTGAGAGTTAATATATACTGTTGCAGGGATTTTATAAATAGTATAAACAAATGAACTAATTAACGAAATGATAAATAAATGTATTAGCAAATTTGATTTTTGAAGAATTGCAGTTCTATAAGAAATAATGAAGATTGTAAGTGCAATTCCAGTGAATGACACTCTAGCGAAATAAATTTCTATTAAAAAATTTTGGAAAAAGTAAATCTCGAATAATAAAGACCACACCCCTACAATTATACCAATTGCAGCCAAAACCCGTAGTGATTTAAGATTATTCTCGTCCATAATTTTTCTTATAATTAATTTTTAAGAATGGGAAAAGTAACAGTGAATTTACTTCCCACTCCTTTTTTGGATTCTACGCTAATTGAAGCTCTATTTAAGTTACAATAATTTTTAACTAAAGCTAAGCCGAGACCGTTACCTTCATATCTTCTAGAATAACCCATCTCTTCCTGCATAAATGGTTCAAAAATATTCTCCATAAATTCTTCTGATATACCAATGCCGGTATCTTCAATGCTGATTGCTATATTTTTGTTTCCGTCTTTATTATCAACAATAACTGAAATTGACCCCTGATTAGTGTACTTAAGGGAATTATCAATTAAATTAGTGAATATCTGATAAATACTATAGTTATCTCCACTAATAATTGCTTCTGATATATTTGAAACATAGTTAAAAGTCAGCCCTTTTTGTTTAATAAGTGATTCATAATCACCTATAACTTTTAAAATGACATTTTTGATTATGTCAAATTTTGTAACTGTTGCTTCATAACTACCTACGTTCATTTCAGCAGTGTTAAGTATAAGATCAACTGTTCGTATTAATCTAAGACCCGCCGAGTCTATTCCATCAAAATATTCTTTTAATTCTGGAGAAAGAGTCTCTTCTAAAATGCTTTTCAACAAATTTGCATAACTGATAATTACATTCATCGGGGATCTGATTTCATGTGACATTTGCGCAAGGAATTCCGATTTAAGCTTCTCTGATTGCTCTGCTTTTTCTTTTGCAAGAACCAATTCTTCAATCATATTTTTTCTGTCTGTAATATCCAGGCAATGACCTATATAGCCAATAAATTTTCCATAGCTGTCATATCGAGGAGAAGCGTCATTTTGCATCCACCTGTATTCTCCGCTGAAATGCTTTAACCGAAAGTCCATACTAAATTTTTGGCGAGTGTCGAATGATTTATTATAAATTTGAAGACACGAGATTAAATCTTCAGGATGTATTCCTTTTATCCATTCGTTTCCAAATTCCTTATTACTATTTTTACCTACAAATTCCAGAAGGATGCGATTGAAATAATTAAATTTTTTGTCCAATCCTGAAGTCCAGATTAGTGCAAGTCCTGTATCTGCTAGTGTTCTAAAATGGACTTCACTTTCCTTAAGTTTAATTTCAGCATTAAGTTTCTTCTGAATTATTTCTTTTTTTTCAAGTGCTGATAATATGGCTGTTCCCAGTCTTTTGATGTGTTCTTTAATCACATAATCGGTTGCCCCAGCCTTCATGCAATTAACCGCAGTCTCTTCATTCATAGAACCGGTTAAAATAATAAAAGGTGTAAGAGGCGACTTGTCCAAAGTAAGATTGAGAGCGGTTAAGCCGTCAAAATTCGGGAGTGAATAATCAGAAACAATTATTTCAGGCTGGAAATCATCTAACGCATTTATAAAATCTTCTTCGGTTTCAACAATTCTAAATGAACAATTTTTTAGGATTTTATTTATCTCCCTTTTTGATAATTCAGCATCAGAAGGTAAATCCTCAATTATCAGAATGTTGATGTTTTTTTGCATTTCAATCTCACTTGGTTAATAATCTTATATGAATTATTAATTCTTTATTGTTTCATTTACAAGCAGCCAGTACAATCCTGTATTTTTTAATGCATCTATAAATTCATTAAAATTTACCGGCTTAACTACATAACTATTGGCTCCCAATTCGTAAGCGGTTCTAATATCTGGGTCTTCTTTTGAAGAGGTGAGAATAACAACAGGGATATGTTTTGTTATCGGATTGGTTTTGATTTCTCTCAATATATCAAGACCGCCTATTTTTGGTAATTTCAAATCCAAAAATATTACTTTCATTTGTGAGTGTAAATTCCGATTTGTAAACTTACCTCGGCAGAATATGAATTCAAGGGCTGATTCTCCATCTTCAACTATAAAAATATTGTTTGCTAGATTATTTTTTTTAAATGCTCTCATTGTCAACTCTACATCTGTCGGATTATCCTCAACAATAAGAATATCAACCAGTTGGAAATTTTCCATAATTTATCTCATTTTTAGTATATGTTAAAAATATTAAATCGGCAATGAGAAATAAAATGTTGCTCCTTTATCGATCTCACCTTCAGCCCAAACTTTTCCCCCGTGTCTGAAAATTATACGTTGTACAATTGCAAGTCCAACACCCGTACCAGGGAATTCAGATTCATTATGAAGTCGTTGAAATACTCCGAACAATTTGTCTGTATACTTACTGTTAAACCCTGCACCGTTATCTTGAATTGAGAAAACCTGAAAATTATCTTCCAATTTATACTTAATATTTAGTTTTATTATTTCTTTTTTTGAAGAAAATTTTAATGCGTTTGAGAGCAAATTTATCAACACCTGTTTCATCAAACTTGAATCTGCAAAAATTTGTGGCATCTCCCCAATATTTAACTCAATATTGTTTCTATTTCCCTCATCTGAAATTTCATAGAAAATCGATCTTATCATTGATTTCATATCAATTTCGGTTTTTTCAATCTCTCTTCTCCCTAACCTCGAAAAACTTAGAAGATCATCTATCAGGTGTCCCATCCTTTCAGTATTTCCAAGTATAACAGAGCAAATTCTTTTACCCTCTTCATCAAGTTTATCCTTATGATCCTCAATAAGGATTTGAGTAAAACCGAGAATCCCCCTTAGTGGGGCACGTAGATCATGTGAAACTGAATAGGCAAATGCTTCCAATTCCTTATTTGCTTCGTTGAGTTTATTTTTGCCTAATTCTAAACTCTTTGTAGTTCTGTTGAGATCTTCAACCATCAAAAGCATTGCCTTTTGGCTTTTCTCAAGTTTTTGAATGCTATTATTCAGATCGGCAGTACGCTCTAAAACCTTAATTTCAAGTTCCCCCTTAGTACTTTCGAGAATATTATTTACTTCGATAAGTTCTTTGGTTCGAGTAAGTACCTGATTTTCCAACTCCAAATTGAAATCATTTAATTTATTATCTCGGATATGTATCTGGTTTAACATATTATTAAAATTATCATATAACTCACCAATTTCATCATTATACACTTTTTTTACTCGTAAAGCGTAATTTCCACTATTGGAAATTTTGCTGACCACCTTAGCTAATTCTGTTAGCGGGGCTGTAATCAAAAGTGTTAGACGATGTCCAATTAAAAAGGATAAAATATAAACGAAAACAAATATGGATAAGGAATAGTAAAAATACTCTAACATACTTTCATTAATGCTACTAGTCGAAGCAACGACAACAATCTTACCATAATATTCATTTTCATATTTAATTAAGCTGGAAACATTGAGATTATTACCCCGAAATAGAGCACCTAGTGGGAGATCGATATCGACTGAATCAATCAGAGCACCTTCCCTTTTAAAATAAGAAAACAAATTATTGTTTTTATCATAGATAACGGCGTAAACCACCTCTTTGATTGTGCTTATACTTTGTAATATTTTTTGAGCTTCATTTTTATTACCGAACTCAATAGGAATAATAGAATTTAATTCAACAATCTCTGCAGCCGAAACCACTCTTTCTATAAGTCTTTCTTTAAAAATCTTATATTGTAAAATGCCAATAGTAGTGAAAGAAATAATGAGAATAATTCCTAATATCGTTATAATCAAAAAACGAGTTTTACTCACGATGGAAAGATTTGAATAAAGTTTTATCATTATCAAGAAAGTTTTTTTATTGTTTTAGTTAATTGTCTGAACCCGTCTACCGATTTTAAAAAGTTGTGATTGAAATTCTAATTTTGAACTTAAGACCGCTTGATCATTAATTTCAAAATTCACTAATTCATCTTTAATATAAAAATTTATCATTACACCCATTTCTGCAAAACCATTTGTATCTCCAATTGTAAGTACAGCAATATTCTTAGTAAAGTTTAATATTTTCTTAATGTTATTTTTTTCTGATTCACAAATAAAGAGTACGTTAGAACCTTCTGCTTGATTTACATGAGTAAGATGTTTAACAAGCACCCGTTTCTTAGCAATAAGCTTGTCAGGCGGAATTTCAATTTTTATCCCCTCCGGTAAATCTCCGATAATAGATATGACAAAATAGTCAGACTCTTTGTTGCTTTCAGGCCATTCAATAAATTTACAAATTTTGTATATGTTAATTGATTTCAACAGATATTCAGCTTTCCTCACCGATTGAGCAGAACTTGACTCACTTAAAAGGATCAGAGAAAAAAGAATATAAATTGATTTTATGGAAAATAGTTTAGCCAAATTTAAATACCATTTAAAATGAATAACTAATCTTTGCAATGAAATGCCTTCCCGCCCGCGGAATATCATTGGGTATCTGTCCCGTACTTTCAGGATCATAGTATTTCGTGTTCATCAAATTATATCCGGTAAGCTGTAAATCCAAACCATTCATAAAAGAAAACAAATCCTTAAAAATTACTGAACAACTAACTAAAGAATGAGCCGGGATATTGTTTCTCTTATCCTTAGAGTAGATGTTACCACTATTATCAATTGTTTTTTCATCGCTTCGTTTTTTGGGACCGACATAATTCATTGAGATGTTAAAGTTAATTTGTTCGATTATCAGGTAATTTAGACCAAAATTAAAAACAAATGCAGAAATTCCTCCTGGACTAAAATCGGATTTTTTATAAGATGTGCCAGAGGAATTGTAAATTGTTTCATTAGTTGTATTGACTACATTCTGAAAGGTTGAGTTAATATAAAAATAATCACTGTAATTCAACTTATACTTAAAATCCAATTCAAAGCCCGAGGCTTCGACTTTACCAAAATTATTATATTTACTGTTTGCATCCCGTAGAATTAAATCCTTGACCTGCGTATTGAAATAGGATAAATCTACATGAATATTTAATGAAGGAGAATAACCAATAAGAAACTCACTTGTATAAATATTTTCAGGCCTTAAATCAGTATTGCCGAATGTTACAACGCTACCGGTTTGAAACAATTCATGAAAAAATGGAGCTCTGAATGATTTGCCGTATAAAATTTTGAAATGAAATTTATTAGTCGGAGAGAAAACAAGCCCTATCCTTGGGTTAAAAGTTGACCCAATATCACTGTAGGTATCATGTCGAGCCCCAATTGTAACGGATAATCCATCAATAGTACTTAAAGAGAAAGCATTTTTCATATCTAATAAAATCTGACCAAAAAATGCTGTAACCGTTCTTGTTGTGTTCCGATTCCAGATAGCAATTGATGTCATATCCCGCATTGACCCAAAATTTTGAAAAGGCAGATAAACATTTCCATCTAAAGTTAGCGAAGCGGCAGTTGTATTAGCATTTGAATAATTATGTATATCTGTTTGGACGTAGTAATCAGCTGAAAAACCACCGATCAAGTTCAAAAACGGTGTTAACTTGTTTTCTGTTATTAGCTCTCCACCATAGACGTAATTTTTAGATTTTACAATGATTTCCACTCCTTCATCTTTTTGATAAGGTGTTGCAGGAAACAATTCGGAGAAATATTTTGTAGTCTGCTCGGATAGAAGTTCATACTTTGAATTGTGTATGGCATTATCATAGTAAGTTGTAACCTGGACTTTACTATTATTAGAAAACTCAAACCGATAACCAAGTTTACCATAACCAATACAGCTTCTAATTTGATCTTCATCCGTAAGAGAGTAATTTGCTCCAATTGCTGATTGAGTTTTCAATGCCTGGAAAAACCCATCAAAGAAAAGTTCTTTATAAACGATACTGGATTGAAGAGTTAGATTTCTAGAAAATTCAGTTGTATATCCGGGAGCAGCGGAGTACTTTTCTCCAAATCTTAGAGAAGCGAGATCGGATTCTACGAACAAACTTGGACCCTCAGTTTTGTTTAATCCGGCAAATATTCGTCCTTTAAAATCATCCTTTTCATAATTATAACTCAGTGATGTCCCGAAAGTATTATAAGTGCCTCCATAAGCGTTTATTTCGTTTGGAAAATCATCTTTTGTAATAATATTTATTACTCCTATAAAAGCATTTGATCCATAAATCGCAGAGCCAGGACCGCGGATAATTTCAATTTGTTTAATGTTTTCTATTGGGAGTGTATTTGTATGAAAGAAGAGGTCTCCCACAAATGTCTGAAGAGTATGCCCGTCTAACATTATTTTTATTTTATTATTAGACCCAGTACTGAAAAGACCGCGTATTCCAATATATGGGAGAGGTTGAAATGGTTTCGATATAATATCAAAACCCACAATCCCCCTTAAAATTTCTTCTAAATTTGAAGCCCCCATGTTCTTTATTTCTTCTGCGGTAATAACCGATACCGATGAAGGTGCTTCTGATGGATATTGAAGTATGAGCGAAGCAGCAGAGATTTTTATTTTTTGAAGCGTTTCGAGATCCATTTCCCACACATCCGATGTATCTTTAATCTGTGATGGTGAGATGGCAGGGAAAAGACAAATCATGATTAAAGAAAGCAGGAATATCTTTCTAAAATCTTTTATTGTTTTCATAACTGCTCCAATAATTCAATTAGATTATTTTATGTATCTTATGACCGTTCTTAATTTTATAGTTCTGACCATTTCAACAAATCTGATATCAATTACTTTCTACTATCCATCTTTATACAATTTTTATTTTTCTTTTGTTTTAAGATTTTCAATTTCCAGCATCAGTTCATGTACCCTTATTTCACGGTCAATTGTAACGGTATGAAATTTTTCTAGTTCGCTAATTTTAATTTTTAACTGAGCCGTTCTTTCCTCAACTCTAGTCTCAAGCTCATTTTTAAATTTAATTAACAATTCTTCTGACTTTTCTTTTTCGGCGATATGTTTTTCCAGTTCAGTAGTTCTTTCTCTGACTAGTAATTCTAAATTAACTTCAATGTTTTCTCGCCTAAGTATTTCTTCCTTTAGCCTACGGGTAGTTTTATTCTTTAAGTAATATAGGTAGAAGAGCACAGACAAAAAAGACAATAATGCAATCAATCCAATATATAAAACCTTTTTCTGAATTTCTTGATCTTCAATTTTAAGACGAGATAATTTGATTTCAATTTCTTTTTTTTCTGTTTCGTATTTTATTTGCAGCTCGGATATTTTTTCATTTGACTCCCTGTTATAGATGGAATCTTTTGCTGTGATGTAAAGTTGATAATTTTCAAGTGCATTTTTATAATCGGCTTTGCGTTCATAATTTCGGTAGGCATATTCATAATAGTTTTTTAATAATTCTGTAGAACCTATCTTCTTTACAATTTTTGATGCTTCTTTTAGATTGAGAAGGGCTTTATCATATTTTTTCTGCTGTGAATAAATATTCCCAATGTTTAACAATGTGTTTGCCACATCAAAATCGTTGTCTGTCTCTCTACCATATCCAAGTGACTTGTGATAATATAAAAGAGCCCTATCAAGGTTGTTGAATTTTTCTTCATAGAGCATACCAATATTATTCAACACCTTACATATCTCTGATTTATTGTTAAGTTCTTCGGCAATTTTAAGAGCTTTTAGCAAATAGTCTAAACTCTGATCTGGTTTGTCGGAGTAAATGCAGATTAGTGCTAGATTATTTAATGATTGACCCATCTCTTTTTTTAAACCAAGTCTTTCACGTATTTGAAGTGCTTTTTTCTGATACTCAAGTGACTTATCTAATTCCCGCATTGTACCGTACAAAATGCTAATAGTATTCATAGCCCAGTGGTTATTAGTTGATTCATATTTCAATGATTCAAATGCATTCTCAAGTCCTGTTTTCAGATCTCCCGCAATTCTATTACTTCTTGCTATATTATAATATGCAGTAGAAATGTTCAGGCTATCGTTAAGATTCCTATAAATCTTAAGGGACTCCGAAAATTTTAAGATAGCCATTTTCGATTCAGACTTCATTAGATAATTTATTCCTTCCTCCATATAACACTTTGCAATCATTTTTATGTTATTTAAATTCTTAAAGATTGCCAAAGCTTTTCCTGCCAAACTTAATGCATCATCATAATTATTTAATTTATGATTGGCGATAGCGAGGTTAAGATATGCTGCCGCTTTTCCTTCTTCGTATTTTTGATTAATAGCTTCTGCAAGGGCTTTCTTTCCATATTCTAAAGAGACATTAGGAGAGTCTAAAGCTGATAATTCAGAGATTAAATTGAGTGAAATAACTATTTTAGTCCCGTGAAGATGTTTCAAACTGGCTTTCAAGCTATCAATTTTTCCACCTGCAGTTAAATTAATAGCTGCTACTATAAATATTAAAAACATTTTTAATGGTTTCATTATAACGCCCTTTTTTGAAAAAAAAGTATCATTATTAATATTAATCCAATTTACAAATCAACTATTTTGCTTATCTCATATTTTAGGAGTCAAATTTTCTCTAATAGAGAAGCAACTTGTTTACATTAAACCGCATATCATCAAAAAGATATTTGGTTACTTTAATTCTTTTCTAAAGCTCTGAATGGTCGATGCTAGTATTTTCATGTCAATTGGTTTTCTGAAAAATAAAGTGGCTCCATTTTGCATTGCAATATTTTCATCTTTTTTGGCTGCGTATGCTGTAACTACAATAATCGGTGCATTTATAAATTTGTCAATCAGACGAATTTCTTTAATTATCTGAATTCCATCCTTTCCTACTCCTAAACCAAGATCAACTAAAAAAATATCATAATCCCTCTTATATAATTCATCAAGAAACTGTTCATAATTACCGCATATGGTAAGTTCAATATCTTGATTTAAAACCGTTTTGTAAATTTTTTGAATAAGAACGTCATCCTCTATTGCTAATACACTCAGTTCTGCTTTCATCTTATGTCCTTATTAATATTTGTTTTTGATTTGAGCAAAAGTAATAGTGAATTTACTTCCCACTCCTTTTTTTGATTCTACACTAATCGAAGCTCTATTTAAATCACAATAGTTTTTAACCAACGCCAAGCCGAGACCGTTACCTTCATATCTTCTAGAATAACCCATCTCTTCCTGCATAAATGGTTCAAAAATATTTTCCATGAATTCTTTTGATATACCAATTCCTGTATCCTCGATACTTATAAATAATTCGTCTTCCTTGCTATTAACGTTAATTGAAATTGATCCAACTTTTGTATATTTATATGCATTGTCAAGGATATTCACAAAAATTTGATGAAGGCTGTATTTATCACCTATAATCATAGCTTTGGGAATATCTGAATGATAATTAAATTCTAATCCTTTATTTCTAATTAATAAATCATACTCATGCCTAACACCATCAAGAATTTCACTTAAAATCTCCAACTCAGTAAACGCCGGCTCATAAGTACCAATTTTCATTTCAGATGTATTAAGTATTAGGTCAACAGTCCTAATTAATCTTCTACTGGCAGTATCTATTCCATCAAAATATTCTGATAGTTCTGGGGATAGGCTTTTTCCTAAATCGTCTCTAATTAAACTTGAAAAACTGATAATTACATTCATAGGAGATCTTATTTCATGTGACATCTGTGCCAGAAACTCAGATTTAAGCTTATTTGAGAATTCTGCTTTTTCTTTCGCCAAAATAAGTTCCTCAATCATCTTTTTCTTTTCTGTGATATCCTCTTTAACTGCAATAAAATTAGTGATTTCTCCTAATTCGTCAGTTATTGTTGAGATTAATGATCTTTCCCAAAACAACTCACCAGTTTTCTTTTTGTTAAGCATTTCAGCATTAAAATCATTCCCTGATAAAATGGTTCTCCAGAGATTTTCATAAAATTCTTTGGGATGAAATCCTGATTTCACAACTGCGGGTGTTTTGCCTAATACTTCACTTAGTGAATATCCGGTTAACTCAAGAAATTTGCTATTAGCATACTCAATAATTCCATTCTTATTAGTAACTAAAATAGAAACAGGGCTTTGCTCAACTGCTTTGCTTAGTTTAGTGGCTTTTATTGTAGCTTTCTTCTTTTCAAGAATACGCCAGACACTATTCATTAAAAGCTGAAGTTGAGTTTCGTCAGATTCATCATAATCCCCATCTTTATTTGCTACCCCCACTACTGCAATAATATTAGCATTATCAAATATCGGGATAGTCATAAAGTTATTTAATTCAATGTGTCCTTCGGGATAACCTTTTTTAAGCGGGTGTTTGGATTGAAAATCATTTATTATAATTGTTTTTCGCTGCCTTACAGCTTCGCCCCAAATTCCTGTTTTATCCAATTCATAACATGTTTGTGGGTTTTGAACCTTACAATTACTCATTACCTCATTTGACCATGAGTTCAGAATAAATTCTCTCTTTATTTCATCATAAAAATAGAGATAACCTAACTTGCTTGAGGTTAATTTCATCGCTTCGCTTAGCGAGAAATCAAGAAAATCTTTCTCGTTTTTTGTTTCATGCTCATAAATTTTTAATAATATATTAAGCCGTTCATTGTTTTTCTTTATATTGTTTTCGGCAATTGTTCGCTTGGTAATATCTATAACATACCCTCTGATATCAATCAAATTACCTTTCTCGTCAAAATTACCAACAACATTTTCCACAATTCTAATTGTTTTTCCATCAGGACGAAGTATATCCGATTCTATAAGCTCTATTTTTTTCTTTTCTATTACAAGTTTTACAAATTCATCGCGGCTACTAGAATTGAAATAAAGTTTATATGCGTTATAGTTAAACGCCTCCTCAATATTATTAAATCCAAAAATATTAAGGAAAGAAGCGTTGCAATAAAGGAATTGCCCATCTGGAGTAACCAGATAATCACCTGTGAGATCATCTTCAACGAAAGCTCGGTATTTCTCTTCGCTACTCTTAAGGGAATGCTGAGCTTGCCTTTTTTCAGCATTAAGCTGCATGTTATAAAGAGCATAACTTATATCTCCCGAAGTTTCAATCAACAATGAGTGTTCATCGGGGTCATTAATAAATTTCTTGTTCATAGATATTGCTAGGATTCCATAAATATTTTCGAGATAATAAAGAGGTAGGATTATTAAACCAAGATCTTTGTTTGCAGGAATGTAGGTTGCAAATGGACAATCCTTTTCAATTTCCTCTATTATTATCGGTTCCCTCTTATCGAGTGCTTTTTTAAGGCATGAAATTATAGTTCCCTTTTCCATCTCATTTTGGAAAGCGGGATAGATTGACTTATCTTCAGAGGTCATTCCATAATTGGTTATTCTCCCGTTATAATCGAAGAGAATGCACAACGCCTGATTATAACCGCGTGCCTCAACGAGCAATTTGGTTGATTCTCCAACAAGAATATTTCTATCTTCAACTTTTACAATTAACTTATTAATATTCCTTATTGCATTCAAAACAGAATTAAGATGTTTCACTCTGTTAATAAAACTACTTCTTTCAATTGCATAACTGATGGCTCTTTCCAAAATAAAACTATCAAGCCTAATTTTAGGTAGATAATCCTGAGCGCCTGCTTTAATCAATTTTTTTGCAAGGTCTTCATCCTCCAGACCAGTTACAAGTAGTATCGGTATCTCGGGAAATAGGATCGAAATATTTTCAAAAGTTTCGATGCCTCGGCTGTCTGGTAGATTTAAGTCAAGTAGAATAATATCATAATTATCTAATTTTAGTTTATTCAATGCGTTATTCAGCGTTTCAGATGAAGACATATTATATTGAAAAGAGGAGTTGTCGTTAAGATATTCTATAATCAGTCTTTTATCTGCTTTATTATCTTCGACTAGTAATATGTTAATTATTTTAGTTTCCAATTAATTTTCTCTCCATCATTATTTTACCGGAAGTAATGCGGTATTAAACCAAAAATCTATAATTGAGTTGATTATTCTCTGGAACTCATTCAGAGATATTGACTTTCTGATATAACAGTTTGCATAAAAATCATAAGCTTTATATATATCCTCTTCCATTGCTGAAGATGAAAGAACGACAATCGGAATTATTAATGTATCACGGTTGTATTTTAATTCTTTTAGGCACTCAAAACCATTCATCCCGTTTAATTTTAAGTCGAGAATAATTAGGTTTGGTAAGGAATCAGTATTTAAAAGGTATTCCACCGAATCCTCAGCTCTAATCTTATGCACAATAGAGCACCCAGGTAAAAATTCATTAAATAATTCGATGATTAATCTTGCATCGCCCAAGTTATCCTCTATAAGTAGAATTTTTTTGTTCTCATTTTTTTTCATTATTACTCTTTTGGCAATTTAACAATCGTAAGCCAGAAATCTTCAATAGATTTTACAATAACTTCAAATTGGTTCAGATTTAGTGGCTTTGTAATAAAACAATTGGCATGTAAATTATATGATTTAAGTATGTCTTCTTCCGCTTTTGAACTTGTAATAACAACAACCGGAATTCGTTTAAGGCTTTCATCTGATTTTATCTCAGCAAGAACTTCTCTTCCATCCTTCTTAGGAAGGTTAAGATCAAGGAGGATTAAATCGGGGCGCGGAGCATCCGTATGCACGCCCTGTTTATATAGAAAATTAAGAGCCTCTACGCCATCTTCAACAACGAATAAAGAATTTTTGATTTTAGAATCCTTTAAAGCTTCTCGTGTCAAACGTGAATCTGCTTTATTATCTTCTACAAGCAAGATATCAATTAATTTTGGATTTGTATTGTTAGTCATTAGAATAACTTCCTTTTATTGGTAAAGTAAAGTAAAATATTGTTCCATTTCCCTTTTCTGATTCGAGCCATATTTTTCCACCGTGTTTCTCGACAATACGTTTGCAGATAGCAAGCCCCATGCCTGTACCTGGATACTCATCTCTACTATGTAAACGCTGAAATATTATAAATATTTTTTCAAAAAAGGCTTGTTCGATACCTATTCCGTTATCACGTATCGAAATTTTCCATTCCGATTCTGTTTTTTCTGCTGCTATATGTATGATAGGGGGGGAGTCGCTTCTGTATTTTATTGCATTGCTAATGAGATTCTGGAATAGTCTTGCTAATTGGCTATCATCACCTATTACTAAAGGTAAATCATCATTAATAATAATAGCATTGTTTTCGGTTATTTTTGATTGCAAGTTTACAATAGCGGTACCTAAGATTTCAGTAAGATCAACATTTGAAAAGGGTTTAGCTTTCGTGGAAATTCGTGAATAAGTTAGCAGGTCGTTTATTAATGACTGCATACGAGTGGCTCCATCGACAGCGAAAGCAATAAAATCATTTGCATCAGTATCCAATTTATCTTTATATCTCTTACTAAGTAATTGAGTATAGCTTGATACCATCCTCAAGGGTTCTTGTAAATCGTGAGAAGCCACATAAGCAAACTGCTCAAGCTCTTTATTCGATCGTTCAAGTTCAGACATTGCCTTTATTAATTTTTTTTCTTCCTGCTTCCGTTCAGTAATATCCTGAACTAATCCAGACATTCTTATAAATTTACCTTCTGAATCAAAAGCAGTTCCTCCACCCTTTGTATATATCCACCTTAATTCGCCATCTACTCTTCTGATTCTGCATTCAAATTCCCAATTTTTTCCATTAGCGATAGCATCACCAAAACTCGATTGAAAGAATTCACGATCCTCAGGAATAACATGTCGTGAAGCCATCTCGAATGTCCAGTTAGGAAGAAGTTCATTATAACCAAAAATCTGGTCGTGGCTCAATGAACGTGTTGCGCTTCCGTCCAAAAGATTTAGATCCCAGACACCTGTTTTGTTAACTTCAAGTGCAAGTTGTAGCCGACTCTCAGTCTCAATAACTCTCTCTTCTGCTTTTTTAATTTCGGTGATATTCATAATACTTACTAAAACTCTGCCTGAATTATCTTCAGGTGTAGGAAAGGACATCCTTAGAAAAGTATTAATAAGAATCCCATCTACCGTGCGGAGATCCATTTCTGCTTCATAGAGCAGTTTCCCTTCAGCTAAAGCTACAAGTTCACCAATAAATCCTGGAAGAGTATCCGGAGTGGCAAAAACAACTTCTAAGGATTGGATTAATTGGGATTTATCGGTTGCGTGAAACATTAACAAAGTTTCATTATTGACATCTGTAATCTTAACTTCTTTCAGCAATTCTGAAACAAATTCTACATTAGATTTAAAATAATTGCAAAAATCAGTAACACCATTCTTTTTTAAATCGTCAACCATTTTTATAACAATTGACCAATCCTCTTCCCACAAGGATACAGGAGAATTATTAACCATGTTCCTATATTTAATTTCTGACCGAGTCAACAATTCCTGTGTTGTTTTTATTTCTGTGATATCGGTTGCAGCAGCATACAAGTTATCTCCAAATGGGACAGTATTCCAGGTTAACCATTTGTAGTTTCCGTCTTTGCATCTATACCTGTTAATAAAATTAATTGTAACAGCACCTTGTTTTAATTTCTCAACTTCGAACAAAGTATTTTGGATATCATCTGGGTGAATAAATTCGAGGAACGGTTTTGCGGTTAATTCTTCTTTAGAGTATCCGAGATGTTTTTCCCACGCCGGATTCATTCTTTTAAAGTAACCGTCTGTTCCTGCAATGCAAAGGAGATCTAGTGATACACTAAAAAATCTGTCCCTCTCTTCTTCGGCGGTTTTTCTTGCGGTTATATCAATAAAAGTAGCAAGAAAACCATCTTCTAAAGAGATGCCTGAGATAATAATAGTCTTAAGACTTCCATTTTTACATGTAACTTGATATTCGATTGATTGAATGTCATGATTCCTCAATTTGGCATTTTCAACTTCCTTGCTCCAAGTTTCCAATACCCAACTACGGTATGCCTCATCGGGATAAGCATTAATCCACCATTGTTCAAGTGTAGGAATATCTTTGAGTGTATATCCAAATACTTTTGTAAAACGGTCATTTATTAATCTTAAATTTCCCAAATTATCGACCTGACAAAGAGGTATCGGAGTGGAATTAATGAGAGTCCTGAATTTATTTTCACTATTCCTTAGTGTTTCTTCTGATTCTTTTTGTTTTATCTCCATTTTCTCAAATTTAGACATCGTAATCCAAATAAAAGCAATCAAAACAACAACTATGCCTATTGTATGTGCAACAGCTTCTGACTGGACATTATATAGATGTAATTTTACGCCTAAATTGGCAATTATTTCAATTAATACTGGTGTTATTACTACTATGGGCAATAAGATTCGGAGAAGCATACCGGTGGAATTCTGGGAACTTACTTTTTTCATTATTCCAGACTCACGGTTCATAACTATAATCCCTTTTGAGAGTATAACAAAAAGCAGAGCGGTATGAACTGCCATTGCTGTAGAATTAAAAGGTTGGAGAAGACCCCATTCTTTATAAAAGTAAGCTAATAGGAGGATGCCAGATATTGTAAATGAAATGAGGGATAAAATTTGACTTATTAAAAATGATTCGAATATTTTTGATTTACTGTAAATAAGGCTAATTCCTAAAAGGATAAAACAGATGGCTGTTATTGCTGACATTCTTCCGGGAGTTGAAGTAAGTATTGAAGCTGTATTGTCTTTAAATAGGAATTGATCAATTCCTAAGTCGATAGTGGCGAAATATTCTATTAATGTTAGTGAACCTATAAATATTACAACAAAAGCAGATAAATATCCGATTATATTTAGAACTTTCGACTTGAATTTATTGTAAGCGATAAATAGAGAGAATCCAACTAAAATAAATGCCAAGGCTGTATTTACTTTCATAGAAACAAAATTTGGTAAAATGCTTTTAAAAACTTGAATATTAGCACTCCAGCCAATCATTACAATTATTCCCAAAAACATTCCTATCAATGCAGAGGCTTGAACATAGAAATTGAGCCAAATTTTGAACATTGAATTTCTCTTATCCATTTAGTTGACTCCTTAAATAATCTTTCATTGAGAATAACATTTAATTAAATAATCCAAAATTATTTTTAATTTAGTCTGGTTACTTGATATTAGAAGATAATCCGCCTTTAACCAGCCGCAGTAATTTTCCCGATTCAGACCATTTATCAAAAACGTATTCTATACCAAAAGATTTAACTTTTTCTACTTGAAACGGTAAAAGACCTAGTGAAAAGACAATAATAACAGAATGGTGAAGGTACTCTTGGAATCTTATAAGAATTGAATAATCAGGAGAAGTGCTTCTAAAAATATCAATTATTATTAGATCAGGTCTTTCTGTATCCAAAATATCAATGCCGTCATCATAATTCGCAGCTTCAATCAACTCATTATTGTTGTTTGGGTCCCAAAAAAGTTTCTTGAACAAGCTCCGAAATTCAGCCGAACTATCTATTACTAAGATTTTCATCTTCCTTACCTCATTATAAATACTATCTGTAACTTAACTAATAAGGAAAAAATCAGGTATAGCTGAAATAATGAATTAATGCATGACGAAATATTGAAAAGTCGTGCAATTTAAAAGCTACACAATTATCCAGATGCAGTAATTGATTCAATTGTATCAATCATTTCCGGAATATCGGCAGATTTGTCAAAATAATATTTTGCACCCAATTCGAAGCATTTTTCTCTATAACTTTTTTGATTGTAATTTGATAAAATTATAATAATTGGATTTAGAGGTAGTTGGTCTAATTTCTTTAAAACATCCAAAGCGGTTCCAGTTTTGAGCTGAAAATCAAGCACAATCATTTCCGGCTTGTCTCTGGATATTACAGTTAAAGCAGAATGAACATCGTTGGCTTCAAGAATTTCATCAATCCCGTTTAAATCAATAAGGAATTTGATTAGGTCTCTTCTAATTTCTGAGGAATCATCAATTATAGCAATCTTCACTAAATCTCCGCTAAATTTATTGTTAAAGGTAAATAATATTTAAAACGAATGATGTGGTTAAATTAATTTTAATATATGTAGCGAAAACACTACAAACCACAATAATTCAGTTACAGAATAATTGCGAATCTAAGAATCTATCAATTTATTCATTAGTGCATATTGTACAAGATCACTATTGTTATTAAATCCAAGCTTCTCAAATACTCTACTCCTATACGAATTTATGGTACTTGGGCTTAATGATAATTCCTCTGCAATTTCTTTTTGTCCAAGCCCGGATGCAAGCATTCTCAAAACCTGAAACTCACGATCAGATAATTCTTCATGGTCGGATTTTTTTGAAGTATTATCAAATTCAAATGCCATTCTTTCGGCTAATGATGGAGTGATATATTTTCTACCTGAAGCTACACGTTTCACAGCTAAAATCAATTCCTCAGGAGATGCATCCTTTGATAAATAGCCAGAAGCTCCTGCTTTAATTGTTCTTAACGCATATCTTTCTTCAGGGTTCATACTTAACATTAGAACTTTTACAGACGGTTTTCTTTCTTTTATTTCTTTAAGAATTTCTATTCCGTCTTTGGCTGGGAAATTAATATCAAGAATCAAAATATCACAATCATTTTTTTCAATAAAAGGAATTACATCAAAAGGGGAAGCGGTATCTCCGACAACTTTTAAATCACTCTCATCTCCAAATAATTTTTTCAATCCTTGGCGAATTAAATAGTGATCATCTGCTAAAAATATTTTTATCATTTCGAACCTCGTTAAGGCTGTTAAATAAAAATGTAAACTAATGTATTAAAAACTAATTTTTAAGGGGAATTTTAACTTGAATTTTAGTGCCTTTTCCTTTTGCTGAATCAATTTTAATTTCACCTCTTAATAAAATAACTCGTTCATTCATACCGAGCAATCCAAACGATTTATTAGATTTTACTTCTTCGATATTGAAACCAATTCCGTCATCACTAATTTCGATATATAGAGTATCGTTATTGATAAATAAATTAAGAATCATATTGGAGCACATAGAGTGTCTCCCGGCATTTGTCAATGACTCTTGAACAATTCTATAAATGTTAAGACTTGTTTTTTTATCAAAATTTTCAACATCAAAATCAATTTTAAGCTGAACTTGGATAGAGGATTTTAACTCAAATGATTCGATTAAACTCTCCAGAGCTGTCTTAATCCCCAGATCATCAAGATATTCAGGGCGCAAATCCTTAATTAGAGTTCTTACTGATCTTACCGATTTATCAACAATCGAAGAGATGGATTCCAATTCCTTATGAATAATTTCCCGATCAAATGGTTTTTTCTTAACTGTAATATCCCTATCAAGCATTGATAAATTCATTTTCACTGAAGTTAAGATTTGACCCAATTCGTCATGGATTTCTCTCGATATATTTTTTCTTTCATCTTCTCTTACATCAGATAAATGTTCAGCAAGAGCTCTTAGGTTTTTCTCGGATTCAACTAATCTATCTTTGTCATTTTTATTCTCTGTTATATCTTGCATAGCTCCATAGATACGGACAGCTTTTCCATTTTTTGAAATAACTTTTCCCATAGTTCTGACCCATAGTTTATTTCCCTTCGCTGTTATAAATGGTAATTCTAAATCATATGACTTTTGTTCTTCAATCGCTTTTTGAAAAGCTTCTCGAATAGTTTTCAAGGCTTCAGGTTCGTAATAATTATTTTCGTCAAATACTTGAGGAGGAGAATCTTTTGGGACTTCGTAGATACTGAATATTTCATCAGTAAAGAAGGTTTTCATTGTCCCTAAGTCTAAATCAAATCCACCGACTTTGGAAATTTTCCCTGCCTCTTTTAAAATAGATTCACTTCTCTTTAAATTCTCTTCCATTTTCTTTTGATATGTAATATCAATTGACATTCCGGTTGTCCCAATAATATTGTCTTCATCGTCTCGAACAAAACAGGAATTTGTACTCAGTATTACAATGTTTCCATTTTTGTGAATGAACTTACTATCATATTCAAGAAAAGAGGTAAGATTATTAATGGAGTGGGTAATTGGTTGAATGCTATTTTCAATTTGATCTTTTGAAATAAAATCAAGAAATAATTTACCAATCAATTCATTGGGTTCGTAACCTAAGATATTTTTTGAAGCCTTATTTATAAAAGTTATGATGCCTTCATTATTAATTGACCAAATAAGGTCATGTGAGGATTCAACAAGTGTTCTATATTTATTTTCACTTTCTCGAATTTCTTTTTCAGAATTTTTACGTGAAGTAATATCAAGAATTACTCCGAGAATCTTAATTGGTTTACCATTAATATCGTATTCAAGTTCTCCGATTGAATTAACTATTCTGGGATCACTTCCATTTTTCGGTAGAATCGTATATTCTAAATTATATTTAATTCCCCGTTCAATTAAATCAATGATTCCTTGGTGAACCCTTTCTCTTTCAGGTATACAGCTTTCAATATATTCAGGCTCAAGGCTATTATCTCCCGGAGGTAAACCGAAAATATTCAAGGCTTCATCAGAGCCCCAAAAAGAATTCGTTTGAATATTATACTCCCAATTACCAACTTTACCCAAGTTCTGTGCTTTTTTATATCGTTTTTCATTTTTCTGAAATAAAAATTCTGCTTTCTTTAGTTTAGTTATATCGTCAAAAGTTGTAAAGACCTGGAATGGAACACTTTTTCCTTCTTTGAATTGAGGAACGGCATCAATTTTAATCCAGCAATATTCATTTTCAATTTGATTAAAAATGCCCATAATTACGCTTAAAACTTTTTGTCCTGTTTTAAGAGCTACAATACTTGGATGATCTTCTGAGGAAAATTCTGACCAGTCCTCATGAATAGTTTTTAATTTAAGATCATTATATGTTACTCCCATAATCTGGTCTAGAGATAAGCCTAAAATTTTACATGCAGCATTATTTGCAAGAGTAATTTTTCCAAATGGGTCGTGATAAGTTACACCTCGAGCCATGGAATCAAACAAATGACGGAATTCTTTTTCATTAATATCCAATTCTGCCGTTTTGCTTCGCACTAATTTTTTGAACTTATTCTCTGCTCTGAATGCCAATATTGTGAGTATGAGGATAATTATTACAATTGAGATAACTACTGGCAGAAAATAGGGCTGTTTATAAAGTGAAAGTCGATTTAATTCAAATTCTTGGATCAAAGGAAAAGTAATTATACTAAAACTCGAACCTATGGAACAAAGGTTAATATTATTCAAAGCAATAGTGAAAGTATCCATTTTACCTGCATTATTAACTTGTGCCTCATTTGCAAAAGCATATAGATCCAATTTTTTAAATGAATAATTTGAGGAAAGAGGCTGGAGAATTATATAGATGAGAAAGAAGATAAAGCAACAAGAAAGTCTATTTTTATTTGGCTTTAATTTGTGACTGTACATATTATCTCATCAAATTATTTGTGATTCATGAACTTTTTATATTAATTCCATTCACAACGGATGATTTTTGTATATATGACAATAAATTATAGCTAATTTTTAAGTGAAAGTAAATAGTACTCTTATTTCAAAACTGATGCGTTAAACTAAAATAAAGGTCATTGTTGCATGTGCATGTGTATTTATTAATTCGGGAATTAACAGTTTTCCTTTTGCATCGATTATTGCAGGAGAGGGTAGAAGATTCTAACATTACGCATATTCGGCTCCTGATTTTTAAATAAAAATATCGGAATAAAAAGATAACACTAAACCAAACATACAGATTTTGAATGAATTGGAATTTATTTAAGTGAAAATCATTACATATATACAAAAAGGAAGCAAAAATTGCTTCGGAAAATATTCTCTACTCTTTGGATAGCGTTGATTATTAATAAACCATATTATATTCTTGTCAATAAAAATGGACATATGTCAAAAAATATAGACGAAGAAAAACCAATGGATAAAATCCCTTCTGAAATAAGGGTCATAATTGAAAAATATTTACAGTTACTTCGAGCAAATAATATTGTGCTGAAGTGCGCTTATCTTTTTGGGAGTTATTCAATTGGTAATTATACCTAATGGAGTGATATAGATATTGCTCTCGTTTCCGATTCCTTTGAAGGAATAAGATTGAAAGACCGAGAAAAAATTAAAAAAATAACTCTAAATGTTAGTTCATCGATAGAAGTAATTCCATTCAAAACCGAAGACTTAACTGCCGAAAATCCTCTCGCAAAGGAAATTATCAGAACGGGGATATTGCTTACCTAAGATTTTAGGAATGATGTAAATAAATTAAGTGAAGGTTTAGATGTGGAATGGAAAGAAAGGTGGAATAAAGAATTATATGAATTATTTAGAGTAATTCGAGCGGATATTTCAAAGATAAAATTTAATAAATCCTTTTGGATTGTTTGGACTGAGCAAAAGCATATGGATAAATTAAATAATCAGATAAAGATTTTGAATAGCAAAATTAATAATAATTTTAATGATTCTATTAAGTCATTTAAACTTTAGAATTAGCATTCTCTTTTACAGTATTGAGAAACAGTAGTCCTGATGCAGTCCAAAGAAATGCGAAAAAACCATTCACTGCTAATATTTCGGTTACTGAACTTTCGGGGGCGTATTGCACTCCTGCAATAAGAGCTAAGGCGGAAATTATTAAATGAGAAAAAGCCATGATAAACAATACTATCGCCATACCGCGAGGTTGAAGGCGAGTAACAATAGCACCTAAAGTGCCGATTGCGAGGACTCCCGGATATACCAAATTAATCGAATTATTTTCATTTCCCATTAATCCAACCGCAAGGTTAGACCAGATTAGAAAAAGACCTGAAAATACTGAAAGCGCAATCGCTGCTTTATAAGTGATATTGTTCACATTTTTAGAAGCCATTCTATATATAAAACTCGCTATAAAAATCAGACTCCATGCAGCGAAAAAATCAAAAATGCTCCATTTCATTTCCTCCGAAATTATTTTGGCAGTTAAAGGAATAATGAGCAATAACGCGGATAGAAATGCAGTGCTTAAGGCGTACTGTAATATACTTGTTGGTTTTTTAATTATCCTTGATAATTTGCTTAACATATTTTCTCTTTTTTTTTAATATATAGATAGTATCCTGTACCTACAATTACTATAAATAAAGGTACTGCCCCCGGTTCGCTTTCAAATGTTATATTTAACACTAATAATAAAAGACCAAAGAAAATTATTATTATCGAAATACGTTTTTGAAATTTTATTTTATTTGATTGAGTTTCCATATAATTATTTTAGTGAATTAAGAAATTTTTCTAAAGAGATAAGATGATGATTAAATGCCTTCTTACCTTTTTCAGTTAAAAAATATTTAGTATTAGGTTTATTATTGATGAAAGATTTTTTGTCATTTATAAAACATACCTTTTGGAGCATTTTAAGATGAGTAGCAAGATTTCCATCAGTA
>JBAYVI010000003.1:0-72166 GCA_041674625.1 Melioribacteraceae bacterium
ATTAAATGGTGAATTAACACCGGGTGTACACAAATTCAATTTTGATGCACGCAGCTTAGCTTCCGGTATCTATATTTACAATCTTACAGGTAATAATGTAAATATGTCGAAGAAAATGGTATTAATGAAGTAATAAGATTTGAGAGTGCGGCTCTTAAGCCGCACTTTTTTTTTAAGTTTTTGATAGTTATTTCAAATAAGTAGTAATGAAGCGATAGAAGTTTATAAGTAATTACGTGTTCTTTATCATCTGGCATTATGTTTGTAATTACTATAATGCACCCTCAAATAAGAAACGGCAATACGTTTCTGATAAAAGGCGGATATTAGGAAGCAGTTCTCGGCTGGGCTGCTCTTATGATTCCGCCTTTTCGCTTTTAAATCCATTGAGAACTTTTTATATTGGTTAATTGTTTATTCAGAAAAAAGGGGAATTACCATGAAGTATTTAAAACTATTATTGATTTCATTTTTATTTGTTACAGCAGTTAATTATGCGCAAATAGAATTACCGAAATTAAGTCCGAAAGCATCAGTAAGCCAAGTAATTGGTTATACTAATGTTACAGTTGAATATCATAGACCCGGAGTAAAGGGAAGAAATATTTGGGGCGATCTCGTTCCATTAAATAAAGTTTGGCGCACAGGTGCTAATGATGCCACCACAATTGAATTTTCTACAGATGTGATAATTGATGGAAAGAATGTACCCGCAGCCAAATACTCTCTTTTTACAATTCCGAATAATGAAACAACGATTATCTTAAATAAATTATGGAAGCAATGGGGAGCTTATGATTATAAGCAAGAAGAAGATTTGATACGCTTTAAAGTTAATCCCGAAATTGTTGATTTTTCAGAATCGCTTACATTCTCATTCACCGATTTAAGTGATAGCAGTGCTACTCTTAATTTTAATTGGGAAAGAGTAAAAGTATCTTTTAAGATAAATGTGGATGTGGTAAAACAGGCAGTGGATAAAATTAAGGAGGCTACCGGAAAAGCTAAAGCTGATGAATTTAAGACATTTTCTACCTCAGCCGAATATCTTGCTGATAAAGGAATTGAATTAGATGCCGCAGCAAAATATGCCGATGCCGCTATAAGTGCTAATAACAGCTACCTAACACACTATGTAAAGGCAAAAGTCTTATTTAAACAAAATAAATTTACAGAAGCATTGAAGGAACTTGATCTTGCAAGAGATGCAGGAAGTAGTGATAAAAATTATGAGTTCTATGTCTCTCGAATTGATCTATTAGAAAAACAAGTCAAAGCTAAATTATAAATGAAAAAGTTTGATATTCCGTTGCAATATAAAAGCTCAATAATTTCTCGTTTAAAAGAAATGAGAAGAAATGATGATCCTCGTAAGAAGGATTTTTCTCCTACGAGATTAAATTTCGGTCCGGTGGAGTTTCTTATTGCTCGTCATTTCGGATTTTGTTACGGAGTAGAAAACGCAATTGAAATAGCTTATAAAACTTTAAACGAAAATTCCGATAAAAAAATTTATCTATTAAGCGAAATGATTCATAATCCTGCGGTCAATAAAGATCTTATTGATCGCGGAATTAGTTTTATAATGGATAACTACGGTAATCAATATATTGATTGGGACGAAATAACAAAAGACGATATAGTGATAATTCCGGCATTTGGGACTACGATCGAAATAGAAAAACTCCTTAAAGAAAAAGGTATTGATACATTAAAATATAACACTACATGCCCATTTGTAGAAAAAGTTTGGAATAGAGCAGAAGCACTTAGTAAAAAAGATTATACAATTGTAATTCATGGAAAGTATAAGCACGAAGAAACCCGTGCTACATTTTCACATAGTGCAGAGAATAGCCCCTCTATTATTGTTAAAGATATTGAGGAAGCCGATTACTTAACAAAATTTATGTTTTGTGAAATAACTAAAGAAGAGTTTCTGCAATTTTTTGATAAAAAATACACTGTTGGATTTGATCCGCATAAAGATTTGCAGAGAATTGGAGTTGTCAATCAGACTACTATGCTCGCCACCGAAACAGAAGAAATCTCCGAACTTCTGCGGCAAGCAATGATTTCAAAATATGGTGAAGATAATCTTAAAGATCATTTCGCCGATACAAGGGATACACTTTGCTATGCTACGAATGATAACCAGTCTGCAACCGATTCATTGATAGAGTACCAAGCAGATTTTGCAATTGTCGTAGGGGGATATAATAGTTCTAATACTTCACATTTGGTGGAATTGCTTGAAGAACGTTTCAAAACATATTTTATTTCAGATGCCGATAAGATTAGCGTTGACAAAATTATGCATTTCAATATGTCGATAAAAAGTGAAGTGGAAACGGTAGATTTTCTGCCTAAGAAGGATAAGGTAGTAATAGCAATTACAAGCGGAGCATCCTGCCCCGATTCAATAATAGACCAAGTGCTGATGAAGATACTCTCGTTTTATGATACAGCTCTCACTCCGAACGAAGTCTTAGATAAGCTTTCATAAGTGTTTATGGGTTCGTTGACTCAATTTGCTTATTCATCTCAATGAGTGTTAGCGGGTCGATTCGCTTTTTACCCCACTGAACTCCGAGATGAAGATGTGGTCCGGTGGAGCGTCCTGTAGTGCCAATCTCCCCTATCTTTTCACCTTTCTTTACTGTATCCCCTTCAGCTACATGCAATTTATTCAAGTGAAGATATATGCTCGTTAGGGATTGTCCGTGATCTAATAAAACAAAATTTCCGTTATAATAAAAATCACTTTTTGCCGCTATCACCACTGCATCGCTCAATGCATATACCGGTGTACCTTCAGCGTTTGCAATATCAATTCCATTATGCGGAGTTTTCTTTACACCATTTAAGATTCTTTGGCTTCCGAAATTTGAAGATAGTTCGCCTTCTGCGGGAATAATAAAACCCGCAGTATATAGAGGAGTATTGATTTTTCCAACTTTTACACGAGCAAGCTTCATTTCTTTTGATTCATCACTAATTCGTTCTAATTCGTCTTTGGGTGGCTTAACATATTTAGAAGCAATGCGAAGACGTTGTATTTTATATTTTCTTTTTTCAAGAACTAATTTTTTTATGAATGCTTTTCCTTTTTTGAACTTTACTTTAAGTGTATGAGTCCCTTTAGCATCTCTATCAAAACCAAAAACGAAATAGCCTGAATTATCGAAAACAATATTTTTATTATCCAATGTAACCGATTTAATATTATCAGATTTCCCGATCATAATAGAAGCAGGTTTTGGTTCGCCGAAAAGTTCTACTTTTTGAGCATAAAGACTCGCTGTCCATAGGGACAATAGCATAAAAAATATTTTTTTCATAGTGTTTTCTTTCTTAGAAGATTGACCAGTATGCGCCGAGTTGACCTGAGAAATAGCGATAACTTGAATCATCGCGCGATGTACTCCCTGCTGCGATTCTTCCGCTCACTTGCAATTTTTCATATACCTTATACTTCACATCGAGATATCCTTGGAAAAGAATAAAATCATTCAAAGGTATATACCCTAATTTTCCGCCAATCGTTACTGTTAAATCTTTATTTTTTTCGAGATCGTTTTCAATCCACAAATTGTGGGCTTCAAAATTAGTCGGAGAATAATAATACTGCGACTTGAGTTTGTAGTTAGTATAAAGATATTCATACCCAACAATCAAGTATCTATAAAAATATTTTCCGATTCTTAGATAAAAATCGTTTCCTTCATTACCATCAGTAACTGAAAGGTATTGAAAGGAACTCATAATTTTTAGACCATTATAGTGCTGATAATAACCTTCTAACTTATAAAGTTTTGCATATAAGCGTAGATCTATTAAATAAGGAGAATATAATACAAGCGAAGCATCAGAGCTTTGATAAAGAGCAACTATACTAAGTGTATCGGGTCTATCAAAACGTATAAAAGCATCTGCCTCTTTTCTAATGAAAGCGCCGCTCGAATTGGCAGAACCCGATCCGACACCAAGATTTAAATATTTTGAAAGGCGAATAAAAATATGTCCTTTGAAGGTGGTGAAATCACGATTACCCACAAAATTAATTCCATTATCATAGAATGTTTGTATTATATCCGCATTGAGAGATTCATAGTTACTTCTTAGATAAGTTTTATAAAAAGATGCCCCAATAGAGATGAAGCTTGTAAGTCCGATTTCTAATCGTGAGCCGAAATTACCAATTCTAAAACCGGTATTATCAGCATAATAGACCCCTGATGGGGCTAAGGAAACATAATTAGGAAAGGTTTCAAATAATGCAGCAAGTCCTGTGATTGGAAGCCATCCCTTTCTCATTTCAACTTGCTTTATTTGAGTAGAATCTAAATCCCAAGTTAAAAGATGATTATAAGTAGAGCGAGCTGAATCGGGTTCGTCAACTTTTGCATACGAATCGCCAAGATAAAGATTAGCATCAAAATCCGCAGAGTCTTCCATCACTAAAGTTCTAAATTCACTAAGGGCAAGCAGGGAATCTCCCTTCATAAAATAGACTTTGGCTCGCTGCATCTTTGCATCGTAGCTATCTGTTTGAGCTAAAACTAAATTATATTGATCAATTGCAGCATTATAATCTTTAGCGCAGAAGAGCACATCGCCATATTCTTTATTAACTAAAACGTTTGGCTCTGCTTTGGATAAATATTCTTCATAATATGGAAGAGCACCGGCGCAGTCTTCATTCATTACGTATCCGCGCCCTTCTTCGAGAATCTGATATAATTTTTCTTCTTCGGCACGCATCTTCTGCCAATCAATATTCGATTGGAGCTTGCCGACATCTTCGTTATTCGGATCGATCTCTTTTGCCTTATTTGCATATTCCTGTGCCGCATCATAATCTCGGTCAATCAACTTAAGCGATCCCATTGATATAAGGGCTTCGAGGCTGTTGGGTCTCGCTTTCAAAGCATTTTCGAGGTAGCCTCGTGCAAGCTCAATATCTTGATTAGTCCAAACTGATATTTGTGCGCGAAAAAGTTGATAATCAATATTATTAGGATTTTCTTGAATTAAACCATCTAAGATTTCGAGTGATTTAGTAAAGTCTCTATTCCAGGCGGTTATTCGCGCATACTTGTAACGCAGAGCCGGATCTTTTTCATCAGGAAACTCTTCAAAATATTTTTCCAAATAAACTGTCGAAGTATCATAAGCTTGAAGATACTCATAATACTCAGCAATTTTTTTAAGCGATTCTT
Organism: Melioribacteraceae bacterium; assembly: GCA_041674625.1. Taxonomy (GTDB): domain Bacteria; phylum Bacteroidota; class Ignavibacteria; order Ignavibacteriales; family Melioribacteraceae; genus BRH-c32. Next base: position 5,223 of record JBAYVI010000003.1, read on the forward strand.
TGTCCTTAGGGTTCTGTTCTAATTTTGTTTTAAAGTAATCAATCTTTTCACGGTAAGTAGTCGTGCGGTAATTTGTAACGTAGTCCCATTTTTCAACGTAACGAGGATCGGAAGAATTATTTAATCCGATAACTTGAAGTTGCTGATATGCTTCTTCAATTCGTTCTGCTTTTATAAGTTCGTCGACTAATTTAAATCTTGATTCCACATCTTGTGGTTTCGATCGGAGAAGTCGGTAATATTTATCAATCGGATATTCCTTCTCGAAAGCACGCGGGTCCTCCTGAGTAACATAAGCTTCACGATTAACGATATCTAAACCATCTTGTGCCTCTTTGAAAAACGGTTTGTATGTTAGTGCGGTTTCGAATGCCTTTTTTGCAATTTGGAATTTACCAAGCCATAGAGTAAAATATCCGTATCGACTTTGTAATCTCCAATCTCCCGGATAACGGTCGGTATATATTTTTAAAATCTTTTCCCCTTTTACGATGCTTCCTGTTTTCGCGAGAATTTCAGTGTAACGAATTATTTCATCAGGTGAAGCGTTGGGATCCATTGCAATATATTTATCATACCATTCTTCAGCTTTATCCCAAAGTTCCATTTGACGATATGATTTACCAATTTCGAGATAATCGAAAGGATTGTTAGGATTAATGGCTATCTCTCTTAAATGTCCATCAATTTTTTTGAGAAGGATTGCATAATAAACTTGCTGGGTACGTTTTAAGTTGTTTTCGTATTTGCTTTTTTTACCAGCATCGGAAATTTCTACTGCAATAGCGCGGCGATAATCTAAAATAGCGTTAGAAAATTCAGATCTTTTTTCAAAACACTCCGCACGTAAATTATATCCATCTGATTCACGCGGACGTAAAGAGATATATTTATTAAGTTGATCAATAGCTTCTCCAAATCTCCCATTTTGCATATGATTGAGAGCATTTTTTTTAAGGTTCTCTGCTTCCTGTTTATCTTGTGAATTAACGGAATAAGACACCAATAAAAATAGGGCGATAAATAGATAAATGAATTTTTTCACTAATGAAAACACCGGTTATTATATTCCCGCAATTTAAAGAAAAATTTACAAAAAGGTATTGTTTATAATAAGGTAAAAAGTAATGACTAAGGTTTTGTTTGAATTATTAAAAATAAATTTGAGAAGAATTTACCCCTGCTTAACAAGCAGGGGTAGTAGTATTAAAATTGGAAGTAGATGAATGGTTGGATACCAGCAGTTTTGAATTGATATGCAATCCAGATAATTAATGTTAAGATTACTGCCTGACCATAAACCGGAGTTTCGCCTATCCAATATTCCATCTTTGCAACCCAACGGTCGGGAATATAATGAGAAAAGTAGCCAAGTATCATTAATGAAAATACCATAGTAAATCCACCTATAAACTGAGGTAAGACTTCGGGCTTGAAATAGTTAAATATTTGATTTAGTATGTCTTTTGAAACATCAAGCGAAGATGGACGGAAAAACAACATTGATAAAGTCCAGATATGGAAAGTAATTATTACGCCAATAATTTTTAGATACCATTTTTTGGCGAAGAATTTAGGGATATTAAATAATTTTTCTAATGCTAAAGCACCACCATGAATAGCACCCCAAATAACAAAACGCCATGCTGCTCCATGCCATAATCCTCCTATTACCATTGTAAGGAGGAGATTAATATATGTCCTTACCTTACTTTTTCTATTACCACCGAGCGAAATATAAAGATAATCACGAAGCCATGTGGATAAAGAAATATGCCATCTATGCCAAAAATCGGTTATACAGTAAGCTTTATAAGGTGCATTAAAGTTTGTCATTAATCTAAACCCGAATAGAAGTGCTATCCCAATTGCCATATCTGAATAGCCCGAAAAATCGCAATAAATCTGAAGTGAATAACCGTACATCGCAAGAAGATTCTCTACGCCGGTAAATCTTGTAGGCCATTCCATCACTCGATCTACAAAATTGATACTTATATAATCAGCAATAACAGCCTTCTTAAGCAATCCTGCGCTAATAAGGAAAATTGCTTTTCCCATATCAGCTTTATTAATTTTTATTGACTGATGAATCTGTGGTAGAAAGTCCGATGCCCTAACGATAGGACCTGCAACTAACTGTGGGAAGAATGAAACGAAGAAAAGGAAGTCGATAAATTTCTTCTCTGGTTCCATGTGCTTCTTATACAAATCAATTGTATAACTCATTGATTGGAATGTAAAGAATGAAACACCGACCGGAAGGAAAATATCCATAAAACTAAATTGCGGTCCACCAAGTCCCGTTACAGTATCAAGGAAGAAATTCATGTACTTAAAATAACCAAGGATTCCGAGATTCATAACCATTGAAAGCGTAAGAAGAATTCGTCTTTCAGTTTTTGACTTGGAATCATAAATCCATTTACCCGCATAGAAATCGATTACACAGCTAAAGATTAGTAAAAGGAAATAGAAGCCACTGGATTTATAATAGAAAAAGAGGGAAGCGGCAGTTAGAAAAAGAACTTGCGCTCTTCTATTATTAATAAAAATATGATAGAAGGCGATACAGGCTAGGAAGAAGAATAGAAAAAATCCGCTGTTGAATAAAAGAGGTTCCAGCGGATTATATCTAATCTGTTCCCAAAGCCGTTCAAAAAAAGCAGTATCCATATACGGTCCTGTTGTTACGTTATTTAAAGAGTTTATTTATCTTTTATTATATGAATCCAATAACGCATCTGTAAATAATTTAGCTACTTTAGCGGCGCCTTGACCGTTAAAGTGAATGTAATCTTTGAAAGCCAATGGTGGATTAGCATTAACCCATTTTACCATCGAACTTTGTCCGCCCATAGCTTCAAATAAATTCCAATAAGCTACATTCGATTGTTTTGCAATGTTTTTTTGTGCTTCAAGGAGAGAAAGAATTGCTGGATCACTTACAAAAGATGTCCCTTTTTTCATTCCTTTATCCTGCACAGTTACCATCAAAATACCTGCACTAGGAAATGCTCTTTTAACGTGATCAACAACTTTAACCATTTCTCTTTCGTACCAACTATAATCAGTTTTTCTTGTACCGGCAATATTTAAACCAAATTCAAGAACAACTAATTTGTAATCCATGTGTTTAGAAAATTGCTTTAATAATCCTTCATCAATATTAGCTAAATCGACCCCTGTATTACCTCTTAATGGAAGATTATCAACATATACGCCCGTTTCATTTTCCAATGATACGCCATAAAAATAAGCCTGATCTGTTTGTGTAACTTCTATTTTTATACTTTTTGCTCTGCCGGATGGTTTTAATACTAATTCCTGTAAATCTTTTCCGGTTTTTAGAGCTACGGTTTGCTTGGCTCCACCATCAAAACTATAATTAATGGTAGATGGTTTTGCATTAGCATAATATAATTTTACAGTGCTGAAATCTTTTAGTGATCTTCTTGCTCTTGTAGTTTCGTATTGAACCCAGGCGCCGGTAGCTTTTGGCACAAAGCATTCGCCACTCATACCAAGCGGATAGTTTTTTGGATTGCTTGAATAGAAAGCTGCTGACTCCCAATTGCTTGAGAAAGAATGTTTAGTAGTAGTTCTAAACGAAATATCCTGTGAAGTAATTCCAAGCCATCCCACTCCATTCCCACCAAATTTATCTTGCAATGCTTCTCTAACGTCAGCAGTAATTAAATCGCCCTCAATACCTGAATCGCCATAATGAGCTATTCTAACAGTTTTTGATTTAGCATTTTTTAATGCGTCAAAAAATGGTTTTAATTGACTAACATTTCCCGAAAGTGGTTCCAATTGTCCTTGAAGAGGAGCTTCATTAAAAACTCCTATTCCTGCATAATTATAAGTGGCAGGATATAGCTCAAATATATTTGGGTGAAAATTGTTTTGATTGTAGTATTCATCTTCTATCGGTTCAGGTTTTAGATCAGCAAGTATATCCACTTGTCTAATTTGTAATCCCCAAAATTCGTAATCAATTTTTACGAATGAAACAATTAAAAGGAGAAAGAGTATTAAAAATCCGAGGTATAAAGGTTGTCTTACTTTGTTGTCTTCCATATTTATCTTTCCTTGTTTTAAATCTTATAGTTTATATTTCGATAAAACTTTTTCAACTTCAGCAGCCCATATTTTGTATCCCTTGGCGTTGAAGTGAATTCCATCCCAAGTTAATTCGGGACGTAAAAATCGGTCAATTCCCGCTGTCTTAGCATTAAGATCAATAATATCAACATTATTCTTCTGGGCAAAGTCAAAAAGCATTTTGTTTAGTTTATCCACTTCTCTATTCCTACCGGCATTAACTTCCGGAGTACCACCCCAGTCCTTAGCCCAAGTCTTTCCAGAGTAAGTTGTGGTCTGAATAACAGGAATAATATTTTTTGATTTTAGTTTGTTGATAATACTTACATATTCGCTATATACTTCCTCAGTAGGAATCCAATTATATATGTCGTTTAGCCCACCACAAATAAAAACAATTTTTGGATTTAATTTGTAAATATAATTTATTCTTGCAGCAAAACCTTGCAAAATATCGGAGGGTACTCCTCGTTCAGCGACACCGTTTCTTCCAAGTAGCTCATTCCAATTGGCTCCATTGGTAAGCGAATTACCGAGCATAACTATATTTGCCTGACGCGTTTTATATATATCATACATTTCGACTTGTAATTTATAGGCGGGATTTTTTAAATAGCGTAAAGCAGGGTCTTCTTGTGCATCAATTTTGATTGAATTAAATGATAATATTATCAGTAGTGAAATAGTATTTAATATAAATTTATATCTCATTTTGCCTTTCTTTCGTTTATAAATTATACTCTTAAAACAAAAAATAGTTCGTGTTAAAGATCACTTAGATTTTTTAGAAGCAGATTCAGCTGACTTAAATTTTAGAGTTTTTTCTAAGCTTACGAGTTCAGATATTTTAGCCGAATATTCTTCTTTTTCTTTTTCTACAATTCGTGTTTCGAGTTTTGTGTTTCTCAATTCTTCGCGTGATACTTTTAATTCATCTTTTATTTTCATCAATTCATTTTTACTTTCAGAAATCTCTTGTTCAATTTTTTGCTTTATATCTTCGAGATTAGTATAGTACGAATTAGATTGATTAATAATCTGTTTTAATTCTGAGTTAATATTGTTTTTTCTTTGTTCGAGTGATTCAGATTCTGTTTTTACGCTATTCATGTGAAGCTTATATTTAGTAATATCTTCTCTGATATCTGCAAGATCGTCGATCAATTCTTTTTGTTCATCTTTTAAATTATTAAATGCTTGTTCTAAAGAAGCTTTTTCCTTTTGAAGAACTTTTGAGAGTCCCCCATATTCAGCAATTTGAGTACTCTTCTCTAAAATCAGTTTTTCTTTTTGATTTAGTTCCTTCTCTTTCTCGATTAGTTCTTGTTTGAGATTAGTAAGGCGAGTTTTTTGGTCATTAAATTCTTCCAAATATTTTTGAAGCACTGCGGAAAAATTTCTTTCAACTGTAAGATTACTCTCTTCAATACTAAATTTTCTTTTTTCTAACTCTTCTAAAATTTCATTTTTTGATGTAATAGTTTCGGCGAGTTTTTCAATTTCATTCGTAGATTCAAGTAATTTTCCCTGCGATTCTTTTAGAACCACATCCACTCTTTTAATATCTTCTTGAAGAGCATTTTTTTTATTAAAAAGTTCTTCTGTAAGTTTGCTTTCTTCTTTTAATTTTTCGTCACTAAGCTCAATTCGTTGCTTAATATTATCGTAATCTTTTTTTGCCTGATAAAGCTCTTCAATTAATTTATCTTTTTGATTGGTGTATTCATTAAAAAGTTTTTCTTTTTCGGATAGTTGAAAAACCATTGCAGAGACAGAATTTTCAAGATTGTTTTTTATCTCTTCGCTAAGAGAAAGTTTAGAATCAATCTCTTCTATTGTTTTTGTTTTTCTTGTTTCCTCGTCTTTAAGATGATTTAATTTTTCAACGTAAACGCTAATATCTTTTTCATATTTAGCGAAGGATGCTTCTTCTTTTCTTAAATTATTTAGATGAGAAGTTAGTTGAATTTCTTCTTCTGAGAGTTCTGATACTTTTGTAGAAATAGTTTCAAATTCGGAAGTCATTCGTTCAAATTCCGATTTAAAATTTAAGGTCTTTTCAGAGATTTCATTATATTCTGTTGTAACTTGATTGAGAAGGTTGTGTTTCTCTTCGTAGGATGAGTATTCGCTCTCAAATTGTTCAACTAATTGTTGAAGAGTTTCTTTTCGTTCGGATAAATGAGCTATCTGGTCTGTTAATTCATGAAGCAGTATTTCTTTTTCGTTTTTTTCAGTTTCATAACCAGTTACTAACTTACGTAATTCTTCTACGCTACTCGAAAGTTCAGTAAAATCCTTCCTTGTCTCTTCGAGTTTTTTTTCAAGTTCTAACAGACTTGTATGCTTTTGAAGAAGAGTATGAAGAGTGTTTTTCAGATCATCATTTTCTTCAATTAATTTGTCTGCTTCATTTCTGCTTTTTGATGCAAAAAGACTCATCTAGTATCTTTCCGGATTATTTATTAAAGATAAGAAACTTTATAGAAAGTATCAGATAAAATTACAACTTTAAAAGTAAATGTGCCTTAAATTATACAGCTTCTGGTACTGTTTTCAATGATATCAAATAAATTGTAACTCCAAAGGCAACCAATCCGAGTATTATTTTTAAATAAAAAGAATCGACAAAAAATAATATCGAGGATGCAATCGATAAATTAAGCATGAGAATAGCCATAATTTTTGCCCTTTTAGGTATTCCTCTATTCTCTCGATAGTGACGAATTAAATGTCCGAATCTTTTATGGTTTATCAACCAATTATAAAATTTTTCTGAACTGCGCGCAAAACATCCCGTTGCAATAATTAAAAATATAGTTGTTGGCATTATCGGTAAGAAAATGCCAATTATACCTAAAGCAACAAAAACAAAACCGCATAAATTTAATAGACTATTTTTTATAAATTTTGTTACCAAGGGTTACCTTTTCCTAATCGTCATTAAGGATTCTTTCCAAATATTCTCTATACGAAGAACGTGGCAGCTTAGTTGTAATTAATTCTTCAAATTGAACTTTATTAATAAAACCCTTTAGGTAAGCGATCTCTTCTATACAGGCAACTTTTAGTCCTTGTCTATCTTCAATAATACCAAAGAAATTAGATGCTTGAAGAAGAGCTTCCGGTGTTCCGGTATCAAGCCATGCAACACCGCGTCCAATTTTATTTACTTTTAATTTACCCATTTCGAGATAAACTTTATTTACATCTGTAATCTCAAGTTCACCTCTTGGTGATGGTTTAAGATTTTTTGAAATCTCCACAACACTATTACCATAAGAATATAAACCCGGTACAGCAAAATTAGATTTTGGAGTTTTAGGTTTTTCTTCAATACTAAGAGCTTTACCATCTTTATCAAATTCAACTATTCCGTATCGTTCCGGATCGGTAACTTGATAAGCAAAGATAGTTGCACCATCTTTTTCTTCTTCTACTGCTTTATAAAAGAAATCAAGTTTACCATAAAAAATATTATCTCCGAGTATTAAGGAGACTGCATCATTGCCAATAAATTCTTCGCCGAGAATAAAAGATTCTGCAATTCCATTAGGGGCTTTTTGAAGTGCATAACTTATATTAAGCCCTATATCTTCGCCTGAACCGAAAAGCTTTTGATACATTGGAATAGTTTCGGAATTTGAAATAATAAGAATATCTTTGATACCGCCAAGCATTAATACAGAGAGAGGATAGTAAATAAGCGGTTTATCATAAATTATAGTTAATTGTTTGCTATAAACTTTTGTAATTGGGTAGAGCCGAGTTCCGGATCCCCCTGCTAAAATAATTCCCTTCATTTTGCCCTCTTTAATCAGTAACACTAATATAAATTGTTTTTATAATTATTTCCTTATCATTATAAATTAAAAATTTGTAATCTCCTTTCCCTTTAAATGTATATTTCATAAAAGTCTGACTCCAGTTTTTATTAAGAATAAATTTTTTTATCTCTATAAACTTATCGTATTCTGGATTAGTACTGGTTTTCCATACCTCAAATTTAATTAGAGAGCTGTTAAACGGCTTATTTGATTTGAGAAAAAGCTTTGTTTCGGGAGATCGATACTTTAGGGAAATCGTTTCAAATGTATTGATTGGTTTTCCGTAAATTACTTTTTCACAGAATTGCGCATTTACATTGGCATAATAATATATTTCGGAAAAAGGAGTATCTAATTCATTTCTCGAAGTTTCCCAAACTGTGATTGTTTTTGTAGCTAATAAAACTCCTTTAGAATTTCGGAGATAGATTTCATATTTGCCCGATTCTTTCAATTCATAATTAAATACTATCCATTTGCTGTTTTTATCGGGTCTGATTACGTGGCTATCATAATCTTGATTGCGATTATTAACTTTTTTATCTATGTATAAGTATAGTAGAGGATCAGGAATAACCTTTATATTATCATAAAGTATAAAGATATTATTTTTTAGAGATGTATTAAGAGTAAATTTAAGAGAGGCATCAATCGGCTCTCCTTTGTCGGTATAAGAGCGGCAAAGGTATAGCTCTTGAGAAAAAGCTATTGAAGTAAAAAATAAAAATATAATTAGGTATCGATAAATGATCACATCTCTATTAAACGAAAAAACTCTCAATTTTATTAATTGCACCGGGTAGAGCGAAAACAACAACTTTATCGTTTGGCTGAATTTGTGTATCTCCCAAAGCAATAAAAGCCTTATCATTGCGGACATATCCACCAATGATTGCATTATCGGGAAAACCAAGGTCTTTAATTTTTCTTTTAACAATTTTCGATTTTTCGGCAGCAGAGTATTCTAATACTTCAGCGTCAATACCAAGTATGTTAATATTCGCCACAAGATTTCTTTTTCTAATTGCCTTTGTAATATTATTAGCGGCAATCAATTTTTTATTTATTAGCGCATCTAACCCGATAGTCTGTGTAAGAGGTATATAATCAACATTATCAACAAGAGCAATCATTTTTTTTACTTTTAAGTGTTTTGCCATTAGGCAGGTGATAATGTTTGTTTCGGCGTCATCGGTTACGGCAATAAATGCATCCATATCGATAATACCCTCTTGAGCGAGGAGATCAATATCTCTTCCATCCCCCTGAATTACCATTGTATCCTCAAGGTAATCAGCAAGCAAATGTGACTTGTCTTTATTTGATTCAATTAATTTTACGTTATACTGTTTTTCTAAATGGTGTGCCGTTAATCTGCCAATTTTACCTCCACCAAGAATCATAACGTTTTTCATTTTAACTGATTCTTGTCCTGAAAGTCGAACGATTTTTTCAACAGCATCAGGCTTGGTAATTATAAAAATCTGATCTTCTGGAACGAAGATATCTTCTCCCGTCGGTATAACCGTTCTCAGACCCCTATGGATAGCTATTATCCTAAAATCAACTACGTGAAATTCTTCTGCCGTTTGTTTTACTGTTTTATTGATAGCTGGGGAATCATAACCGATTCTTATTCCGAGAATTATTAGTTTTCCACTTTCAAACTCTATTACGTCAGTTGCGGCAGCTCTTTCAATTAGCCTAACTATCTCAATCGCTGCAAGTTCTTCGGGATAAACCAAGTGATCTACTCCAATGGATTTAAATAACTCACTGTTTTGTGGATTTATGTATTCATCATTTGCCACGCGTGCCACAGTAGTTTTAACACCTAATTTTTTTGCAAGGATTGCTGTTGTAATATTTTCGGCTTCATTTTCATTAACCGCAAGTAGAAGATCGCAATGTTTGGCATCAGCTTCTTTGAGCTTATCTATTTCGGTAGATTTACCAATGACGGGAAATATTTCTACGGTTGAATTAATTCTCTCTAAACGTTGTTCATTAGGTTCAATAACTGTAATGTCGTGATGCTCGTGAACGAGCTGTTTTGCCAAGTGGAAGCCCACTTCGCCTGCGCCTGCAATTATAATTTTCATATTAATTAAAATCGATTATATCTGTATCCGATATAAATGCGATTCCCGAATAAGTTCTCATTAAAGGTTTTATTTTTTCTAATATTTCTTTAGTTTTTTCCTCAGACTCGATAATAATAATCATAGCATATTTAATAATATCCGAGAGACCAAAAGTAATTTTTTTACCAAGCGTACCTTTCCCGGTTACTTCTGGAATGATTGTATAGCCGGAAACTTTCGCTTTATCTAATATGCGACAGAGGTTATCTAATTCAATATTTTCGATTACTATTTCTAATTTTTTATTTTTCATCTTATTATCCGTATAAGCATTTCGCTGATTATAAAATAGATTGGAATGCCAAATATAATATTAAAAGGGAAAGTAACTGCCAATGACATCGTAAGATAGATTGAAGGATTTGCTTCAGGGAGAGCCATACGAACGGCTGCGGGTGCTGCAATATAAGATGAAGAAGCCGAAAGTACCGCGAATAAAGTCGCTGTACCAGTATCAAATCCAATTAATACTGCAAGAAGTGAAGCGAGAGTTCCATTCATTAATGGAATCAATATAGCTGCTGCCGATAGCTTAATTCCCATTTTAGAAAATTCTTCAATTCTTCTACCGGCAAGCATACCCATTTCTAATAAAAATAATGTTAATACTCCTTGAAATGGATCAACAAAAAAAGGTTTTGTTAAAGCCATCCCTTTTTCACCGCTTACAATTCCAATAAATAGACTTCCGAATAAAAGCACAATGCTTCCATTAAAAAGGGATTCTTTTACGATCTCCTTAATCTTAAATTCATTCTTCGTTGTTTTTTGAAAATACCTTACAAGCAGTAGCGAAATAAAAATAGCAGGAGATTCCATCAATGCCATCATACCTACCATAAAACCTTCGTAATGTACGGACGATCTTTCCAAGAAAGTGACGGCAGTAATAAAGGTAACAACACTTACAGAACCGTAATGTGCGGCAATAGCTCCGGCATTAGTAATGTCGTTTTTAAGCAATTTCTTTATAATAAAAAATACAATTATCGGAATAACAAGACCAATAAATAAAGATAAAAAAATGGATAAAAAAAGATTTAAATCACTTCCATTCTTGGATATTTCTACCCCTCCTTTGAATCCAAGGGCAATCATCAAATAGATTGAAAGAATTTTAGCTATTGAATCGGGTATCTTCAGGTCTGACTTTAGTACCGAAGCTACAAATCCCAGAATAAAAAATAAAATTACCGGCGTGCGGAAGTTTTCTAGACTACTATTAAAGATTTCTATCATATTTATATTATTTCAGATGTTTAAACATATAATATAATATGAAAAAGGGGGCGAAAGCAAAATACCTGTCATCTTATTTTTGATGAGGGAAAAAAATAAACGAAGTAAAATATTTTAGTGATAGGAATAAAATTGCGTTGCAGCTCACCGAAGCGATAAGGCGGAAAACCCTTTCCTATTTTTATTTAGTAATAAAAATCACACTTAGTCTTATAGACACCGCAACGCAAGTATAATTTTATAAATTAAAAAGAAAAAAGATATGCCAAAAATTTTACCCTAAATAATTAATTAAGATCCTTGATAGAGGGAAGAATATAATCCCTAAATGCAGAGAAAAATTTATTTGAAGTTGTAAAATTTCCGGCAGTGGAGACAATAATAATATTCAAATGAGGAATAACAATTATATACTGCCCAGCAAAACCGGAGGCATAATAAGTATCAATAGAATTAAATTGCGCACTCCAGCTATCTCCCAAGCGCCACCATCCCATTGCATAATCCGAACTTGCATCTACTGTTAACTGTTTTTGTGTTGATTGATTAATCCATTCTTCTGGAATTACCCTTGCCCCTTTATATAAACCCTTATGAATAACAAGATCTCCAATAACGGCCATGTCAATTGGGCGCATTATTAATCCCCAACCGGTATTAGTTAAGCCATTAGCACTTTTTTCCCATTGATAGTTCGATATATTTAATGGTTGAAAAAGTTTTTCTTCTCCATATAATGCGGCTTCCTTACCAAGGGCATTTTTTAAAATTCCAGAAATAAGGATTGTATTTCCGCTATCATAATTAAAAAGGGATCCGGGTTCAGCAGCCATCGGTTTATTGATCATAAATTTGATCCAATCTTGCGCTAAGGATAATTCAAATAGATCACTCGTTGGATTTGAGTAGGAATCATTAAACTCCATCCACTTTATGCCGGATGTCATTGTAAGTAAATTTTTGATTGTAATTGCTTTTTTTCTGTCGTCTAAATTAAGAATCGGATTTTGCTCGGGTAGTAAATCCACGATCTTTTCATCTAATGATTTAATTTTCTCTTCATATAATGCAGAACCAACTAATAGAGAAGTAACACTTTTAGTAACAGAAAAAACATTATGAGGTATTTCACGGGAATACCCTTTGTAATATTTTTCAAAAACGAGCGAACCGTTTCTGACTATAATGAGACTGTGGATTTCGCTATAAATCCCGGCAGATATTTTTGAATCAAGCTCATTAAGTCTGGCACTATCGAAATTTTCCGATTCCGGAGTTGAAATTACAAAAGGAAAATTTTCTACCATAGGTGGATCACCCGGACCACCTTCTCTCTCGGAACAGCTCCACGAAACAATTATCGTCATTAATAGTATTACAACGAATATATTCTTTTTCATAATTATTCTTTTTTCAATAAATTATTATATTAAGACCATAAATATATAACTAAGGGATCGTTGATGAAAACCAAAATTTTTTCTCTATTTGTTTTGATGCTTATAGTGAGTGCATGCACCAAAGAAGTACCCGAATATGAAAGGAAAATAAATTCCAACGTAGATGAAAATGAAGTAAGAAAAAAAGTCGAAAGCTATGCAGAATCTTATAATGCAGGCAATCCAGATGCACTTTCAAATATTTTCGAGGAATCTTATGTAAAAATAACACCGGAAGAAAACGATTTAGTTGGGTTGGAAAGTTTTGAAAAAGAGATTACAAATTATATGTCTCAATATCCGGGAGGCAAATGGAAAATAAATATTGAGCAAGTAGATGTATCGGGTGAATTGGCATCGGTTACAACTCGGTCGGTTTTTGAAAAAAAATATGATGGTTCAGAGCTGCCAAGCTCAGTTTATTCAGAAAGAGCTATTTATATATTAAAAAAACATAGAGAAGGAACTTGGAAGATAGCGCGAAGTATGAGTTTTCCTACATTTACGTACGGTGATAAAAATTAAATCTGCCACTCAATATCTTCCCACCAGAGTTGGAGCATATCGGGATCGAGGCGCATTATACCTATTCTTGTAACTCCAATTGGAGGAGGAAAAAAATTACTAATCGATTGAAAAAGTATTTGCCTATCAACGGCAGAGACTTTTTTTAATAATTCCAATAAAGTAAGAGCATCTTCAGGTCTTGCTTTATTAGATATATTATCCAACAACTCTGTCGTATTTTCTGATTTTTCGTAACTTAATATTAAATCGATAAATTCCCTTGGTGCATCTGTTCGGAATGGTGTTGATACAATTTTTCTATTTACAATTTTGCAAGAATATTTCTCGTTAATAAATATTTCAGAATCGGCTTTTCTAATTCCAACATATCCAAATTCCACAAGGAGATCAATGTTATTAAAATCATCGAAAGTAACGGTGTATGATGCACCATAATCTATTAAGTCGAAGTTGGTGAACTTAATTTTAAAGTCAGGTAAATCTGCATTGGTAACAATTTTTAGTGAACCGGATTTAAAGTAGATAACATTATCACCGCTCTTTGCTTTTAACAAACTAACCGTGGAATTGGATTCCATACGAATAGTACCTGTACGTGGTACATTGATAATTAACTTAGAATCATTTTCTGTTTGAATGGAGTTGTTTATATCCAATTTATTAGATTTTGATTCTTTACCATTTATCAAATAAGTGCCTACTTCAGATTTAATTTTCCAAGGGGAATTATCGCGTTGAAATTGAAAATAACCGAATCCGATTCCGATAGAAAAAATAATGAAACCAAATAAAAACAGTAGAGTCCTATTTCGTTTTTGAACGTTTGAGGTATTATAATAAACAGTGGAGTAACCTTTTTTATCGTCAATTAACTTCTTTCTTGCTTCCAAGCGAGTTGTTTTTAGAAGCTGTTCTTGTTTCAATTTTTCTTTATTAATTCTTTTTAATCGGTCAATTTCTGACTCAACTTCGTTAGGTTCTTTCTCTTTAGATGATTTTGAATGAAGGTTTTTAGCAATGTCATCAATAATCACTATGGGAGGTTCTATGCTTAATTGTAGGTCTTTAAGTGTATTAAATAGCTTTCTTAGCTTTTTATATTCTTCATAGCAATGTGGGCATTTTCTAATGTGCTCATCAATTTCCGCTTGGGCATTATCATCAAGCGATTCATCAAAAAAATGATTTAAGCCAATTTTTACTTCTTCACAGTTCATACGACAATTGCCTTAATCATTTTTTGCCTGGCTTCAATAAGTATGGAAATTACTTCATCAATGTTTTTATCGAAGAAAAATTTTGAAATCTCTTTATATGTATAACCCTCAACATCATGGAGTATGAATACAATACGTTCTTCTTTTTCTAAAGAAGCGATAGCAAATTCAGTGAGGTCATTATAAAGTGGATGTTGTTTATCAAATTCATATAACGATGGTTTAGAATGAAGGAAAACGATTATATCTCTAACGGCGACATTTTTAAGCCAGACAGAGAATGTTTCATCGGGAGTATAATTGTTTATTGTTTCCCAAACATTAGAAAAAATATTCTTTGTTACTTCGGAAGCATCTTTTTCGGAAAGAGTTAAACGGAAACAAAGTGTATAAACATTTCGCATAGTTATTTCGCATAGGTCTAAGTATGATCTTCTCGCACCTGTTTTTGAAAGGTCAATTAAATAATTGATATAATTAGTGTTTTGGTTCGACATAATCAGTTATTTATTTTAATTGTAAAGCCATTAGCCTTGATAGTTGCGACAGCGCGAATTTGAGTTTTTCCATTTTTACCTATATCATCACCCTTGCCAATAAACTTGATTTGATTATTTTTAACATTAGCTGAGAAAGTACCATAGTCGGTTTTCTTAAATTGTTTCGGAAGAATAAAACCGGAAAAACTGCCACCTCCACCGCCTGTCTCGGATGGTTTTTTAAAATGCATCTGAGCCATTACACACAAGTTTTGTAATTGAGAAACAATCTCATTTCGACTGGTTTCAATGGAATATTCATTATAAATATTTATTCCAACGGCTATCATAAGTCCGACTGCAATTGTACCAACTATAATTACAAGTAATTGTTGTGTGCCCATTACTCTCCAGATAAATTAATTCCTATGATATAAATAATTTTTCGATACAGCAAGTATATTTTTGCATTTTTTCGAAATTGATTAAATATTAATGAATGGTTACATTAACAAATTGTATTAAATATTACTCAATCAAAGGAAGAATAGATGAAAAAAATCATCAAATTATTTGTGTTTTTATTAATATCAGTATTTACGAGCAGTTGCTCATCGCAGGATAATAATAATTCGACTGAACCAAATTTAAATATAGATGGATATAAGTTGGTATGGAATGACGAATTTAATGTAAATGGATTGCCAGACGTAAAAAAATGGGGATATGATGTAGGGGGGAGCGGATGGGGAAATAATGAACTTCAATATTACACTTCATTCAGAGAAAAAAATTCACGTGTAGAAGATGGTAAATTAATTATCGAAGCTCACGGCGAACTTTTTGAAGGGAAATCTTATACTTCTGCACGTTTAGTAACCGAAAACAAAGGTGACTGGAAATATGGACGCTTCGAAATAAGGGCAAAACTCCCGAAAGGACGAGGAACTTGGCCCGCAATATGGATGCTTCCAACAGTTTGGAATTATGGTGGTGGCGGCTGGCCCGATAATGGCGAAATTGATATAATGGAACATGTAGGATATGATCAGAATGTAATTCACGCTTCTGCTCATTCGCTGAAATATTATTGGAGAATTAATACTCAAAAAACTGCAACATTGACAGTCCCTAATGCCTCAGAAGAATTTCACACATATATCTTGGAATGGGATGCCGATAAAATGACTGCATCGGTGGATAATAAACTATACTTCAAATGCGAGAACGAAGGTAAAGGATGGCAATACTGGCCCTTTGATAAAGCATTCCATTTAATATTGAATGTTGCAATAGGTGGCGATTGGGGTGGAGCACAGGGTATCGATAACACAATCTTTCCTCAAAGAATGGAAGTTGAATACGTAAGAGTTTATGAGAAATTATAAGTGATAATTTAGATATTGGGTGAAGAATTTATACACAATAAATATATTTGAAAAGTTTGCGAAAAATATGGATGTGTCATCAAAAAAAAAGCTGTCATAGGACAGCTTTTTTATAAGGAGTGTTACTTGTGTGAAAAGCTATTAAAAATGATAAGCTACTCTTACACCAAGATAATTAGCATCGCTAACTAAATAATATTTAGCACTTACATCAATCTTACCAAACGTATAACCACCACCTACACCGATTGTAAAGTCAGTAGTGTTTGCGGTTGCTTCTGCACTGGTAGTTGTACCGAATAATGTCATTTCTGATTTAACAGTACTACTGAATAAATGGAAGCCAACTTCAGCAGCGCCATAAAAATTATTGGCTAATGCATATTTAGCACCAACTAAAATTGGAATAGCAGAGAAAGATGATTTTATTGATAATCCAGCGCCACCTAATTCTTTTTCTGCGAACATCATATAACCTACAGATGCAGTACCTGTAATTTTATCAGCGACAGGCATTTCAGCGCCAACAGATGCACCAAATCCAATTCCTGCTACATCACCGAATGATCCCATTGGTAAACCAAGGTTAGCACCAGCATTAAAAGCTAATTTTGATTGTGCATTTAAATTAAGACCTGCAAATAAAACTACAGCAGCAAATAAGTAAGCTACTTTTTTCATTATTCCTCCAAATTGGGTAATATTGTTATTGTGTTTTGTTTTTGTACTACTGGTTGCTTAATATCAAAGGATGTGCCATCCATTTTTGGGGTTGGTTTTGTAACTTTTTCGCTCGAAATGTTGTTATTTTGCAACAGCAATAAAAACCAAGTGTCGCTTAATTATTACATATAATCCCACTATCAAAATTATGAAAAAAATTATATTTATACTACTACTATTTATCTTAAAACTTTCAGGACAATCTTATTTAAATTCAGTTCGTCAATTAGAATCCAAAATTGATTCCATTGGTTCAAATGTAGATACTTACAAAAGAGACAGTCTGTCTCATTCCTTAATATCGAACCTTAAATTATTAAATAAAATCCCATTTGCTAAGAACGATTCAGTTCTTTTCGTATATAATGGAGCAGCTTCTTCGGTTTATTGGGCAGGGGATTTTACAGGATGGAATACAAATCATAAGCAATTTACAGGAATTAAAAGAGGTAAAAGCAATCTTTGGACTGCAAAAGCTATTTTCCCTCCAGATGCAAGGCTTGATTATAAAATTATTATTGATGGTAATAATTGGATTTTAGATCCGAATAATCCACTACAACAATGGAGTGGTTTCGGACCAAATTCCGAATTAAGAATGCCCTTTTTCGTTTATCCAACGGAAACAATACGGAAATCAACCTCACCAAGGGGGCTTTTTTCGGGGAATAAAATTATTTCAAGCAAAAACCTTTCTTATAATGTACAATATCGTGTTTATACACCCAATGGTTATGAATCTATGACTAATCTTCCAGTAATTTATGTAACAGATGGGCATGAGTATTCTGATGACCGATTAGGAAGTATGAGTATAATTCTCGATAATTTAATTGCCGAAAAGAAAATAAATCCATTAATAGCCGTATTTATTGATCCACGCGATCCGGTAACTTTAAATAATAAAAGAATGGATGAATATATAATTAATCCAAAATTTGCTGAGTTTGTCGCATCTGAATTAGTGCCATTAATAGATAGTACATATAAAACGAGAAATGATCCGGCTAATAGGGCGATTTTAGGTACTTCGCTCGGTGGATTAAATTCAGCTTATTTTGGTTATATGAAGAGTAGTGTTTTCGGTTTAATCGGAATTCATTCGCCTGCATTCTGGGCAAGCAAGGATGTAATTTTTAATTATTATGAAACAAGTCCTAAACTCCCGCTTAAATTCTATATGAGTACGGGTACTATTAATGATACTCAAGCGGATGCCGAAAGAATGAAAACAATATTAGATGCAAAAGGATATGAGCTGAAATATAAAGAAGTAAACGAAAGCCATTCATGGGGAAATTGGAGAGCGTTAATTGACGAGCCTTTAGAATATTTTTTCCCTTACGATCCTTCTTCTGTTGATGAAAATTCAGAATCATCTATACCAACGGGTTTTGAACTAAAACAGAACTATCCTAATCCGTTTAATCCTGATACCACAATAGAATATTCTTTGCCATACGAAAATAGGGTGCGGATAACATTATATAGCTTGCTCGGCAGCGAAGTAGCAGTATTAGAAAATGGACTAAAAAGTGCCGGGAAGTATTCGATACATTTTGAAGGTGATTATCTTTCCGCCGGAGTATATTTTTATAATTTAAAGACGGATCAAATTAGCATTACTAAAAAGATGATTATTGCAAAGTAATCGTTGGTTATTCTTAAATGTAAATCACTTCCTCCGTCATTGATAGCGATTTCTACATTTTAATTAAAATAGTACCAAATTTTTGCACTTCACTTATCTAAAATAATTTGTAGTTTTTATCCTAAAATTAAGGATTGAGTTTATGAAACTGTTCAAAACAATTTTTATGCTTTTATTTGTCTCTATTATTTTCGTCTCGTGCGAAAGAGACAGTTATATAGCATCAACAGGCGACATTGAAAAAGATTTAAGCAAAGCATCAGATTCATTAGTAGTCAAATTAAAATATACCGAAGAAATTCAGTTAAGCAATTATCTTACGTTAAAATTTGACGATTTATTAGAAGAATCACGTTGTCCGATAGATGCTAATTGTATTTGGGCGGGAAATGCAAAAATTAAAATGTATATAAAAAATGGTAATATTGGTAAAAATTTTGAACTCAATACAGGGGCTGGAGTAACTCATAATGTATATGATAAATATGATTTCCGACTTCAAGAATTAACTCCATATCCGGCATCAACTATACCCTTAAATAAGTATTCTTATGAAGCTACAATAGTGATTACGAGGTTATAAGCTAAATTTATATATCGAATATTTTATTCCGGAATCGAAATCTGGCTTTTTTGCAAAGCTGAATTAATCTTTAAGACCGAGTATGTCTAATAATTTAATATGAGAATCGATGGGCAGTTTTTCATCATAGTTTTTATAAAATGAGATTGTAGATTCAATATTATTAAAATATGTTTTGCAGCATTGGCATTCATCGAGATGATGCTTTATAGCCACACATTTGGGCGAGTTTAAGTCTTCTCCCAAATTATCACATATATGCGACATTACTTCTTTACATGTTGGTTTATCTTGACTCATTTCATAAAAACCTTATTTAGTTCACTTCTTAAAAATGCTCGAGCTCTATGCAGGCGCGATTTAACAGCCGGAATTGAAAGTTCAACAATTTTTCCGGTTTCTTCAGTCGATAATCCCTCTACATCTCTAAGCATAAATACAATTCTATATTCTGCAGGAAGTTTTTGAATTGCGTTGTCTAATATTTTTTTTAATTCATTATTTTCAGTTACTTTATCCGGAGTAACACTCCAGTCAGAAACCTCTTTTTCGTTGATATAAGCATCGTCATCATCAATTGAAGAAAATTCATATCTATTCTTAACCTGTCTAGCAAGCATAAGGCAGTGATTAGAAACCACTCTATAAAGCCATGTAGAAAGCTTTGAGTCTCCGCTGAACTGTTTAATATGCTTAACCATACTAATAAAAGTTTCCTGCATAGTATGTTCAGCTTTTTCTTTATTGCGGCAGATTTTATAAGAAAAATTATAAACCGTCTGCTCGTAAAGTTTTACAAGTTCAGCTAAAGCTTTCTTATCGCCTTCTTGTGCTTTTTCTATAATCTCAATTTCAGTCATTTAGTTGGATGCACTTTCCTTTAATAGGGTTCAATTATCGTATCTATTAAAATAAAAATATTGCCGTAAACTTACTAAATTTCTATCTAATAGGTTGTAGAATCGATTAATCTATTTGAAGAATTGGAATGGAGGTTGTAAATTGCATAATAATTACAGCATAATAAGACGAATATGGAAAATCAATTATTTACTACATTAAAGCTGAACCGACTTTGTAAGAATGTAAATTTTTCTAAGATACATTTAAATGAAATACTGGGGCAGATTATATCCATCAGAGAGGGGGAAGTTCTTTTCAGAGAGGGTGATAGTGCGGATTCTATCTTTTTAATTGTTAGTGGCGAAATTAATATTATTAAAAAGAAACTACTTGGTAGAACTAAATCTTATATCTATAGTGAGAATACATTTTTAGGTCAAGAAGATTTTTTAGAGGAAATGAGTCGGACTTCGATAGCTGTTGCACTAAGAGATTCCTATCTTGTTTCATTATCGAAAGATGAAGTTGATCGCTTAATTGCTCAAGATGGAATGATAGCGGAGAATTTGAAAGAACCGATTTTTGAATTTGAAGAAGATAATATTAATCGGGAACCAGAAGAACCGGAATATGAAAACGGAGAAGAATCTGAACCGGAACTTGAACCAAAATCGGATTACGAAATTGAATTGCACCCAAAAATTAATTCTGAATTTGAACAAAGCATTGCAGATTTCAAAGAAGTAAAAAAAACAGAAAAAGGCATAGAAACTATTAATACGAAGATTTCATCGAAAAAGGAAACTGAAATCGATGTGGAAAATAGCCCGAAGGAAGAAACCAAGGAAATTGAAATAATTACTGCACGAGATGTACTTACAACTTTTGATCATGATTTCTTGAGCGGATTAATAATAGAGGAAGAGCCGATTCCCATACCAAAAACACTACCCAAAGAAAAACAAGCTTCGCCTTGGGACGTAACGCCTGATTTTAGTAATTCCGATTTGATGAATTTTATAGAGCCCGAAAAGAAATCTGAAACTCAAGTTGAATCGAAATCCGAAACATTAATAGAGTCGCTAGTAGAACCTAATAATGAAGATATTGATTTATCATCTCTTGATGAAGAATTTAATAAACATCTTTTACATGCAGAAAAATTTGAAATTCCCGAAGATGAATTGCTTGAAGAACAAAAAATTACACGCGAATTGGATGATGATGAAAATATTACTAAAGAAGATTATGAGTCATATTTAGATGAAGAGTTATTCAAGTTGTTAGATACTGAAACGTCAATTAAAAGCGAACTTTCAAATCCCAAAGAGATAAGTATTTCGGACTTGGAAAACGAAGAGATATTCAAGGGGCTGAATTTTGCAGAAGATTCGGACGAGGAAATTGTTCAGGGAAGCAAAGTGAAAAGTGAAGATGAATTAAATAATGCATTATTCGATTTATTGAACGAAACAGATAATTCCACGAAAAAAATTAATTCCACATCCGAAATGGATTTTACGGATTTTAATTTCGAAGAACCTGAAATTCAAAATGAAGATATACCGGAAGATATTCCGAATCCGATAGAACCTGAACCCGAGATTGAAACTCCGGAAGAAATGCCAAATCCTAAGCAGCCGGAGAGTGAGATTCCCGAAGTCGATATTCCAAATCCAATCGAACCAGAAATCGAAATCCCGGAAAAAGAAATTCCTGCAGCACCCAAGCCGGAACTACCGGTAAATAAAGTTCCGAGACAATCGTATGCCGAATCTGCTTCTCAATTAATAACTGATCAGGGTAATGAAAATGAGTTACTCTCTCAAAGCAGTTCGATGACGGCTTCGTCATTATCCGAAGTTTCATCTCCCGGAGCATCAACAGATAGTTTGGATAGTAATCAACTAAAGAAAATTATCTCTGCTTCGGAGCTTGTTAACTCTCAGGTAAAAATTGATGATGTCCTACGAAGTATAGTTGATGTGGGTATTGATTTAACAAATTGCGATCGAGGAACGCTATATATTGTTGATAAAGCAAAAAATGAAATATGGTCTAAAATAGCAATTGGAAGCGAAACTAAAGAGATCCGACTCAAAATTGGAGAAGGACTTGCGGGACATGTTGCTCTTACCGGTCAAACTCTCAATATTAAAGACGTTCAGTCGGATAAAAGATTTAATCCTGAAAATGATATTGAGAGTGGTTATACGACTAAGAACATGATTTGCTTTTCGATAAAAAATAGAGAAAAGAAAATTATTGGCGTGTTACAATTAATAAATTCAAAGACAGGTGCATTCACGAAATTAGATGAAGAATTTTTGGAAGCCATTTCCATTCAATCAGCAATTGCTATTCAGAATGCGGAGATGGTGGAAAAACTTCTTCAAGCAGAACGGATTCAATCGCTCGGTAAAATGACTAATTTCCTTATACAGGATATTAAAAAACCAATTCTCGTTAGTAAAAGATATACTGAACACCTTAAGAATAAAGAACTACCGGATGAAGTAATTAAGCTTGTCGATATGATTTTGGAGCAGTTAAATCAAGTTGCCGATATAGTTACAACAACATCAAGTTATTCGGATGGAACAACGATTTTAAGGACAATTAATCTTAGTCTGAATAATACCCTTACTGATTATTATGGAAGAATTGAAATGTACGTTAAGGGAAAAGGATGTCGAATAATCAATGAGCTTGATAAAGACGTAACTATAAAATTAGATATGAAGGAATTTAATCAGTGCTATTTGCACATTATTAAAAATGCGTGTGATGCAATGCCCGATGGCGGTATAATCGAAATATCGACTAAAAAAGAGGGAAAAAATATTAAGATATTTTTCAAAGATAATGGTGTGGGAATCGATGAAAACTTATTAGAAAAAATCTTTGATCCTTTTGCATCATTTGGAAAGAAAGAAGGCACAGGACTTGGACTTTCTATAACAAGGAAGGTGGTTGAAGCTCATAATGGAACATTGGAAGTTTTTAGTAAGATCGGGCAAGGTTCAACTTTTGTTATTACACTTCCGATAGTTTTGGCTTTATGATAAATGAATTACAATTTGCTCACAATTTTAGGACCAACTGCGGCAGGTAAAACTCGTTTATCTGCCCAAATAGCCAATCGATTTAATGGCGAGATACTCTCTGCCGATTCAAGACAAGTATATCTCGGAATGGATATAGGAACGGGAAAAGATATTAAAGACTATACCATGAATGGCGTTCAAATTCCCTATCACTTAATAGACATAATTTCTCCAAAAGATGAATTTTCGATGTTTCAATTTCGCAAAGTGTTTTATGAATCTTTTTTAGATATAAAGGAGCGTAATAAATTACCTATTCTATCAGGTGGTACAGGACTTTTTATCCATTCAATTCTTAAAAATTATTCGATGCAAGAAGTGAATTTCTCCGGTGAACGATTTGAAGAATTATCGGGATTAGAGTTAGATGAATTAATCAATATTCTCAATTTTCAAAATGCTTCACTTCATAATACTACCGATTTAACAGAAAAGAAAAGAGTAATTAAGGCGATATTAATAGCTGAAAGCCAGGGCAATGAATTTACACTTCCGTATAATATTAATTCTTTTGTAATCGGCGTAAGGGTAGAACGAAGTATGATAAAAGAAAATATTAAACTAAGATTAAAAGTGCGGCTTGAAAGTGGAATGATCGAGGAAGCCGAAAAGTTAATTGAGGAAGGAATAACATTTGAGAAACTTCATTTCTTCGGCTTGGAATATAAGTATCTTGCGCTTTATTTATCGGGCAAGCTAAACTATAACGATATGCAGCAGAAGCTTTTTAGTGCTATTTGTGAATTCGCTAAAAAGCAGATGACCTGGTTTAGAAAAATGGAAAAAGAGGGAATTAACATTCATTGGATCGAAGGAGCGGATTTCAACGAAGCAGAAAAATTAGTTAAGGAAAATTTCGGACTGTGAAAACTCCATTTGAATTATTTTTTATAAATGAATCCATCAAACAAGAATCGCACTCTTTGGAATCTCTTTCAATGGGATTATTGATATATGAATTAAACAAGTGGATTGTTGATTATGAATAAATTGGTTAGCAATTACTTCAGAAAACATTCTATTACCAGATGGGATTTTGCGAAAGAATATAAACATATCTTTGATAATGTAGTAGTAATTCCTGCAATAGACGAATATGAGAATATTATACATTTGACGAGATTCATTGATGAATTAGATGAAAAGTATTTTGCTACAACTTGTTTTGTTTTTGTAATTAACAATAGTGAATCTGCATCAATTGAAATAAAAGAGGCAAATCAGAAAACATTAGAATACTTGAGAGGTTCTAAATTCAAATACAATTTTAATTTTATAGATGCCGCCACCAAAGGCAATGAGATGCCAGAGAAAGAAGCGGGAGTGGGATTGGCTCGTAAAATCGGTATGGATCTTGCTTTGAAATTATTTAACTATTATGCTAAAGAAAGAAAATTAATACTTTGTACGGATGCAGATTGTTATTTTGAAAAGAACTATTTAAGTGCCATTGTCGAGCATTTTCAAAATACAAAATCGGGTGCGGGACATGTAGACTATGAACACCCTCTACCTGAAGAAGAAGTCGAGAAAAAGGCAATAATTAGTTACGAAATATTTCTTCGCTATTATGTTCTCGGACTTCAATATGCCAGTTCTCCTTATGCATTTCAGACTATTGGTTCTACAATGGTTTGTGATTACGAAAGTTACATTAAAATCGGTGGCATGAATAAAAAGAAAGCCGCAGAAGATTTTTATTTTATGGAGAAGCTTGCTAAGATCACTTACATAGACCGGATTAAAGGAACAAAAATTTATCCCGCAGGAAGGAAATCGTGGCGTGTCCCTTTTGGCACAGGACAGAGAATCAACAGGTATCTTGCCGGCACACATGACGAGTACCAATTATACGATCCAATCAGTTTTGAGATATTGAGGAAATGGATTAATCTTTTTCATAATGAAAATATTCTTACTGCTGATGATTATTTAAGCCGCGCAAATGATATTCATATTGGTTTAAGCGCATTTCTGGTAGAAAATGATTTTAAGAATGCTTGGGAAAAAATCACAAAAAACTCTAATTCACCGATTCAGATAAATAAACAAAAGAAATTCTGGTTTGATGGATTCAAGACCTTAAAATTTCTTCACTACCTTAGAGATAAATATTTGCCTGAGATAGAACTATTCCGAGCAGTAGAAGAATTACTGAAAGTGATTGGAGAGGTTTCTCCTTCGAGCGAAAACGCAATGAATGATATCGATTTACAATATAAATTCTTAGATAAGCTAAGAGAAATGACTTAAAAATGGGTCAAAATAGTTATATTTGGAAATAAAAAAATAGAGGTTTGTCATCGCACAGAATAAACAAAATGAAATTATAGAGAAAATTGTTTCTCTTGCAAAAAGAAGAGGATTCGTATTTCAATCAAGTGAAATATATGGCGGATTAAATGGATGCTGGGATTACGGTCCGCTTGGTGTAGAACTTCTGAATAACGTTAAATCGGAATGGTGGAAAGCAATGACATACCGAGAAGACATTGAAGGGTTAGATGCATCAATATTAATGCACCCTAAAGTGTGGGAAGCATCCGGACACGTAGAAAATTTTACTGATCCGATGATTGATTGTAAACAATGTAAAACGCGGTTTAGAGTTGATACATTAACTGAACTTATTAGCGATAAAAATAAAGAAAAAGCATTAAAAGAATTAAATGTAGAATTGGGCGGTGATTCATTAGAAGATAAATTCACACAGCTTCTTGAAGATAACGAAATGTCTGAAAAGTTAGTTGTACTTCTTGGTTGTCCTCAATGCGGGAATAAAGGTACGTTTACTAATCCGCGCAAATTCAATTTAATGTTTAAAACATTTGTTGGTCCGGTAGAGAGCACTGAAAACACTGTGTTTTTGCGTCCCGAAACTGCGCAGGGAATTTTTGTCAATTTTTTGAATGTAGTTAATTCAAGCCGCCAAAAAATTCCGTTTGGAATAGCACAGATTGGTAAAGCATTCAGAAATGAAATCAATACAAAAAACTTTTTATTCCGTACGCGCGAATTTGAGCAGATGGAACAGCAATATTTTGTAAAGCCGGGAACAGATCAAGAGCATTACGATAAATGGAAAGAGATAAGAATTAATTGGTTTAAGAATCTCGGTATGACACCCGATAAACTTCGCTTCCATGATCACCCTGCTGATAAACTTGCTCATTATGCTAAAGAAGCAACTGATATCGAATATCAATTTCCATTCGGCTGGGGTGAGATAGAAGGTATTCACAATAGAACAGATTTTGATTTGAGCAGACACGAACAGTTCTCAGGCAAATCGCAGAAATATTTTGATGAAACAGCGAAAGAAAAATATATTCCTTTTATCATTGAGACTTCTGCCGGTGCAAGTCGTTCTTTTATGGCATTTTTCGTAGATGCCTATTATGAAGAAGAAGTAAATGGAGAAATAAGAAGTGTCCTTCGTTTCCATCCCAAATTAGCTCCTATAAAAGCTGCAATTCTTCCTTTGGTTAATAAAGATGGTATGCCCGAAGTTGCTCGCCAAATAGAAGCAGAACTTAGACCATTCGTAAAAGTATTTTATGATGATAAAGGTGCTATTGGGAGACGTTATAGGAGAATGGATGAAGCAGGTACACCATTCTGTATTACTGTCGATACTCAAACAATGGAAGATCAGACTGTAACTATTCGTAACCGTGATACAATGGAACAGATAAGAATTTCTACTGAGAAAATTCTTGGTTATATTTTAGATAAATTAAAATAAAATTCGGATTAAGTGAAAACGCAATCCGACGAATCAAAAAACACACTCAATGCGAATTGGAAAAAATTCCTTCGCATTGGTATTATATTATTCTCTTTAGTTATTAGCTATGCGCTGAATAATTATTCAGCGCGTTTCAATTATATCACTCAAGATATGATAAGTAATTATGCATCCTTCCGAAGTGCTGATACTAATATTGTGCTTATTACAATCGATAAAAACGATTTCTCTCAATTGGGCGGCTACCCTATTTCAAGAAAATATTATGCAGAGCTTATCACTAAACTTACTTCATTAAACGTAAAAGCAATTGGTTTAGAAATATTCCTTTCAGATGTGGATTCGTTACGAACCACTTTTGATTCGGAATTAATTAAAACTATTAAAAAATCAGAACACACAGTTCTTGCTTCTATAATTATTGAAGATAAACTCGGTTTCAACTCATTACAATTACCTTCGGTTAAAAAGAAAAATAATTCTGTACTTACGGGGCACGTAAATTATTTAGAAACGAATGGAATATTTGTTCCCATGAATGTTTTTAGAGGTAGTTTCGTTGAGGTACCATTCGCAGTTCGGCTTGCCGGAAAAGAAATTAAAGAAGACCTTATTAGAATTAATTTTTATTCAAAGTGGAATGAATACAAAAAATATTCTTTGGCGGAGTTCTTGAGTAAGAAAAATGGGAGTATGGAAAGTCTTTCAACATTTAAAAATAAGTTTATAATAATTGGTGTAACTGACTCCACCAAATCAAAGCCGGTAAAAACGCCCGAAGGAATTATTTCCGGTCTGGGACTCCACGCTCAGTTTTTAGATAATATCCTTAATGATAGTTATATAAATTATAGACAATCGTTTAACCTAACATTTGCAATGATTGCAGTGCTTCTATTGTTAGTATTCGTACCGATGAAAATTCGATTTGCTTTTGTTCTGTTGGGGTATTTCGTGTTTTATATAATTGTTTCGGTATTAATATATAATCTATTTTTTATAGAAATAAATCATTTTATTTTATTGATAGCGATTGGGCTAATAGCGGTATTAGAAATTTATTTTACGTTGAACCAATCGAGACATTTTTTATCGGAAACTCCATCTCGCAATTGATAAGAATAGATTTCATATTTTTCACCAAGAAGCCAAAACTGCCGAGAAGTATCAATAGATAATTCCACACAGGGACCAAGAGCATCAGGATTCATTTTAAAGGAATAACCTGAATTAAGAGTCCGCATTATATCGGAGAGAATATTTTCTCCGGCAAAATATCTAATTAATGCGCTTAAAGTACCGTTGGAGATAGTCATATTTTGAGTTTTACATCTATTTAATAAGTCAAGCATAAAGTCATCAAGATTATTTTTACCACCTGTATTTTTAATAATAGCAGCATTTAAATTATGTGCAAAGAGATCACCTCTATAATAAGGTATTCTTGTTAGATCGCTATCGGACCAAAAATCTTTAACTAAGCGCTCGTTTTTTTCGTAACGGTATGGATTCTTAGCATACCTTTCTAAAACTTTATTTACATCATTTAGATATTCATCGAATGTAATTAATTTTGAACGTAGTAAAATTAGACGAGCATAATAATCAGTGAATCCTTCTAAGAACCAATAGACTAATTGTTCGGGTGGTGAAGTGGGCATGCTTGCGCCGATCCAATTATGAAAAGTTTCGTGTGCTAAAACTTTTTTTAATCTAAAATCAATATCACGCGATTGGTCAATAAATAAAGCAAATGAATTGTATCTTCCAGAGCCGGCTTGATCGCCACTTCCATTTATTGGAAGAACTGTTACTAAGAAGAATGGATAATTATTATCATTCCAAAATGTTCTTTCATTTCTAATAACGGTTTCGGTAAAATCTAAAAACTGATTATCAGAAAATTTATATTTTCCTTTAATTGCCACAAAGATAGAGTTACTTCCGTTCATTTTTTTCGAAATTCGAAAATCGCCTCCGGCAAAAATCGAATATCTTAATTTCCACAACTGAGTCTTAAATTCCTGCGTTTTTTGATTTACACCAAAGCTGTTAGCTAACGACCAATTCGAAGGAATATTTTTCCAAATAATTTTAAATGAAAATTCTCTTTCATCGCCCCAATCAGGAAGGATAAAAAAAGTTTCTCCGAGAAAGTGAATTGTTCCTTTTCTAATTACAGTTTGGTAGTGGTTCCCGAGTTCAATATCATCATTTCGAATCTCTTCTACTTGATATTCGAGTTTTACAACAGCATTGGGAGTGTATCTAATGATTTTTTCGTTCTTAATGTTTGTCTCTGAAATGTAGGTGTTCGGGGTAATGGCTCTAAGGTTTTTAATCCCTTCAAATTGCTTTTGACCCCCATATTCATTGGGAATGATTATTTTAGTTTCGCCGGAGCTATCGCCTTTAAATTCGAGAGTAACGGATAAGCGAAATAATTTCAAGTCGTAATACGGTTGAATTTCATACGAAATTGAGGGCTTATCCGCATCTTTGGCATTCATTACCGAAAAGGCGAAAAGAAATATTAAAACAATTAATCGGCAAACTTTCATCTATATAGGCATCTCCGAAGTAAAAAGATATCACAAAGCATAATATATAATTTTACTATAACATCGACACAAAAATATAAGGGCAAAAATTTTGGGATAGTTTAGAATTAATGTTTTTATCCATGCGCTTCTGAAAACCCAAGTTCATCATTAAATGTGTATAAGTTTTCTGTTTTAATTATCTCAAATCCAGCTTCGTTAATTCTGTTCATTAAGTCGAGTATACCTTTTTGATCGACTTCGTTCCAGTCTCCATTTTTATATCGGCATCTCCAATGGTCTGTGCAGAATGTTTCTTTAATTCCTTCGGGATAGACTTTTATGCCGCGATTGGTAATAAGCTTGAGTTTAAGAATATCATTAAAAACAGTATCCAATTTATTTCCAATATCATCCGGCGAACCAGTCCAATCGATAAATACATCTACACCGACAAGTTTTTTAATTTCCGGAATTTCGTGCGATGCATGAATTAGGTCTAATGGATTAGGGGCATAATAATGAGCTGCTTTTAATTCATGTGGGGTTTTTCCAAGATTAGAAATTACCGCTTCTGCAAATTCGGCTGTACCTACTCGTACACTTGAAATACCTTGTTCAAAAATATCGCCTGTGTGAATACCATTTTCTATTGTTCTGAACCAAGCATTATGAATTGCTTCAGCAGGCGCTATCTGCCCTATATGAACGAGCATCATAACTGCTGAAAGCAACAGTCCCGATGGATTAGCAAGATTTTTGCCTGCTATATCGGGAGCTGAACCATGTATAGCTTCAAACATCGAAAGATGTTCGCCAATATTAGCAGAACCGGCTAATCCGATTGAACCTGAAATTTGAGCAGCTACATCAGAAAGTATGTCGCCATATAAATTACTCATTACTATTACATCAAATCTTTCGGGAGTGTCTGCAAGACGAGCAGCTCCTATATCTACAATCCATGTATCGTTTTCAATTTCGGGATATTCGGGGGCGATCTCTTTGAAAACTTGATGATAAAGTCCATCTGTAATCTTCATAATATTATCTTTAACGAAGAGGGATATTTTCTTCCTTCCATATTCACGCGCATATTCAAAAGCGTATCTTATAATTTTTTCAGTTCCGGCGCGGCTGAATAATTTCAGACATTGATAAACCTGTGAAGTTTGTCTATGTTCAATTCCGGTATAAACATCTTCTTCATTTTCCCTAATAATTACAACATCCATATCGGGATGCTTCGAGCGAATAAAAGGACGATATGATTTGCATGGTCTTACATTTGCATACAGACCAAATGCTGTACGAGTTGTAACATTTAGACTTTTATATCCACTACCGCGAGGAGTAGTAATTGGGGCTTTTAGAAATACTTTAGTACGTTGTAAAGATGAAAAAGCATTTGCCGAAAGACCTGTATCGATACCGGTTAAGTAAACTTTCTCGCCGATCTCAATCTCTTCAATATCTAATTTAGCTCCGGCTGCTTTTAAAATTTTTAATGTGGCATCCATAATTTCCGGACCAATTCCATCGCCTCTTGCCACCGTTATTGGTGTGTATTCAGACATTCTAATTTTCCTTAATAATAATTAGACAATATAATAAATTTAACTCCCACTTTTTATTCCCGAACTAACAAATTACATTTCTAAACTTCCACATTATTTTATAATTTTACTTTCTAAATCGGAACTATTTATAGTTGTCGACCGTCTAAACTTGATTACAACAGAAAACAAAATAAACACTCACAAACGGGATATGTAATGAAGCTAAAATTATTTTTGGTTCTATTTATTGCTGGTTCAGTTTTATATGGTCAGACACGTAAAATTGAATTTACGCAATACGATATGGATAATGGAATCCACGTTATTCTGCATAAGGATAATAGCACGCCGATAGTGGCGATCACAATGACTTTCCACGTAGGTTCAAAGAATGAAGACCCAACAAGAACGGGCTTCGCTCATTTCTTCGAGCATTTGATGTTTGAAGGTTCTAAGTATATGGCACGTGGAGATTACGATAAACTTTCTCAGAATGCAGGTGGCGAGAATAATGCCAGCACTTCATTTGATAAAACTTTCTATTATCAAGTTCTCCCATCAAATCAATTAGAATTAGGCCTTTGGATGGAATCTGAAAGATTAGATCACTTGAAGATCGACAGCATCGGTGTAGAAACTCAAAGAAAAGTAGTTAAGGAAGAAAGAAGCCAGAGATATGACAACCAACCTTATGGATCAATCTTCGAACAGACATTCAAAAGAGCATATAAAGTTCATCCATATAAATGGATGCCAATCGGGTCAGCTCAATATATAGATCAAGCCACACTTGCTGAATTTATGGCTTTCTACAAAAAATTCTATGTCCCTCAGAATGTTACAATCTCGGTCGCAGGAGATATCGATTTGGCAAAAACGAAAGAATTAGTGGCTAAATATTTTGCCGAAATTCCGAGAGGAAAAGAAGATATTAAGAAAGTGGATGTAGTAGAACCACCTTTAGGCGGCGAAGTTAGGGATGTGGTTTATGATAATATTCAGTTGCCTTTAGTATTAGAAGCGTATAGAATTCCTGCACAAGGAACAAAAGATTATTATGCAATAGAGATGTTAAGTACACTTTTATCAAAAGGACAGAGCTCACGTCTTTATAAAGAAATAGTTGATAAACAGCAGAAGGCGCTTTTCTTAAGCTCAATGAATTATGCCATGGAAGATCCGGGATTATTTGTTGTTTATGGTATCACGAATATGGGAGTTACTCCTGAAGATTTAGAAGCTGTAATCGAGACCGAACTTACAAAAGTAAAAGATAAAATAATTGATGAACAGGAATTTCAAAAACTTCGTAATCAAATCGAAAGCGATTTCGTTAATTCAAACAGTACAATGATCGGTATAGCAAATTCATTAGCAGACTACTATGTTTATTTCGGAGACGCTAATTTGATAAATACAGAAATTGACCGATATATGAAGGTTACAAAGGAAGATATTAGAGATGCAGCTAAAAAATATCTCACACCTGAAAATAGAGTAGTGCTATATTATTTGCCAAAATCAGCTGAAAAAAAATAACGGAGAGAACGAAATGAAAAATAAAGTTTTAATTCTATTAGTATTATTTGCTTTTGTCTCGATGAATTATGGTCAGCTTGATAGAAGCAAAATTCCGCAGGCAGGACCTGCACCTGTAATTAATCTTGGTAATTATGATTCATTTACACTTGCAAACGGATTGAAAGTTTTCGTAGTGGAAAATCATAAACTTCCCAAAGTATCTTTTAACTTAATTGTTGATAGAACTCCGGTAAATGAAAAGGATAAAGCCGGATATATTGATATGTCCGGTCAGCTTTTAAGAACCGGCACAAAGACCCGCACTAAGGATAAAATTGATCAAGAGGTTGATTTTATAGGTGCTTCATTATCTACATCTTCAACAGGTGTTTTTGGTTCATCATTAAAAAAACATACTAATAAATTACTCGATATAATGAGTGATGTAGTATTGAATCCTCAATTCAAACAAGAAGAATTAGATAAAATAAAGAAACAAACATTGTCCGGTTTAGCAACACAAAAAGACGATCCAAGCTCCATTGCATCAAACGTGGCAACAGTTTTAACATTCGGAAAAGACCATCCTTATGGTGAGCTTACTACGGAAACCACAGTTAATAACATTTCTCTTGATGACATAAACGAATATTATTCTACTTATTTCAAACCAAATATTTCTTATTTAGCGATAGTTGGCGATATTAATAAAGCAGAAGCAAAGAAATTAGTGGAAAAATATTTTGGTAAATGGAAAAAAGGTGAAGTAGCTAAAAACACATTTACAACTCCATCCCAGCCGCTACTAGCCAAAGTTGCAATGGTGGATAGACCTGCTTCAGTTCAGTCAGTAATTAATATTACATATCCGATTGATTTGAAAGTAGGAACACCTGATGTAATAAAATCAAACGTTATGAATACAATATTAGGCGGTGGATTCCAATCAAAAATAAATAACAACCTAAGAGAAGTTCATGGCTACACATATGGAGCCGGCTCTTCTATTAAAGCTGATGAATATGTAGGCAGATTTTTTGTATCTACGACCGTTCGCAATTCGGTTACAGATAGTGCTATCACCGAAATCCTTAATGAAATGAGAAAGATGAGGACAGAAAAAATTACTGCCGAAGAATTACAATCTACTAAAAATTATATCACCGGTGGATTTGCTCGTTCATTAGAAAGTCCACAGACAATTGCCAATTTTGCTATCAATATCGAGAGATACGGATTGGCAAAAGATTACTATAAAAACTTCCTTACACATCTAAGCGAAGTTACGGTTGATGACGTTCAGGAAGTTGCTAAGAAATATGTAAAACCAAATAATGCATATATACTTGTAGTGGGAAATGCCGGTGAAGTTGCTAAAACATTAACGAACTTTACGATTAATAATAAAGTTAATTACTATGACATTTATGGAAATGAAGTTGATCCTGCGGCTCAAAAACTTCCTGCAGGTGTAACGGTAGAATCAGTTTTAGATAAATACACTGAAGCTGTCGGCGGTAAGGAAAATCTACTAAAGATAAATGATAAGACAATGAAATTGAGTGCATCAGTTCAAGGAATGAATTTGACGATTACAATTTCCCAAAAAGCACCTAATAAATTATCTCAGAATCTTGATGCAGGAGTATTCCAGCAGAAGACGGTTTTTGATGGCGAAAAAGGTAAAGTAACGGCTATGGGTCAAGAGCAGGAAGTTACCGGTTCTGCTTTAGAAGAGATGAAAGTTCAAGCTGCAATTCATGGACATCTTGATTATGCAGCTCTTGGTGTAAAACCGGAACTTTCGGGAATGGAAAAAATTAATGGAAAAGATGCTTATAAAGTAACTCTTAATTATCCATCGGGCAGCAAAGCTATTCAATATTATGATGTAGAAAGCGGTTTCTTAATTCGCAGTACTTCTACTGTTGAATCTCCGCAGGGAACATTCACTCAGACTTCTGATTTTGGTGATTATAAAGAAGTTAAAGGAGTTAAATTCCCATTCAAAATGCATCAGAGCGTAGGACCACAAGATATTGAACTTAAAGTTGAATCGATAGAAATAAATACCGGGCTCCAGGATTCATTTTTTGAAGTAAAGTAAAAAAACGTTATAATAATAAATGTAGATTTTTATTCACCGCCTCTTAAAAGAGGCGGTGTTGTTTTAATATTAGCGAAAGGGATAGATGACATTAGCGATAGTAGCAATAATTTGCGGGGTGATATTACTTGTATGGAGTGCGGATAAGTTTGTAGAAGGTTCGGCATCCACAGCGCGGTATTTTGGAATGCCGCCATTATTAATAGGAATGGTGGTTGTTGGCTTTGGCACTTCCGCTCCAGAAATGGTAGTCTCAGCATTGGCTTCATTACAAAGAAATCCGGGAATCGCAATCGGTAATGCTTACGGCTCTAATATTGCTAATATCGGATTGATATTAGGACTAACGGCATTAATTAGTCCCATAGTTGTTCACTCAAATATTTTGCGAAAAGAACTCCCTATACTCGCAGGTGTTACGGCTTTATCCATATTCTTAATTTATGATTTAGAGATTTCTTTTCTCGATGCGATTATTTTGTTATTAGTTTTTGGCGGATTAATGTATTGGACTATTCGTCAAAGAATAAAAGAGAAACAGGACCCTTTAGCTAAGGAAATCGAAGAAGAAACGGCAACACATTCGATGCCTATTAAGAAATCAGTTTTTTGGTTAGTCGTTGGATTAATTTTATTGATTATCAGCTCTCGAATTTTGGTGTGGGGTGCGGTAGAGCTTGCTACAATTTTCGGTGTAAGCGATATGATTATTGGATTAACTATTGTAGCGGTTGGTACATCTTTGCCAGAACTCGCATCTTCGATTATTGCAGTACGGAAAGGTGAGCATGAAATAGCTCTCGGTAATATTCTCGGTTCAAATCTTTTTAATACTTTAGCGGTGGTCGGAATTGCCGGAGCAATATTCCCTATTAATGTAGCCCCTGAAACGCTTTCAAGAGATATAGTAATTATGGCAGGATTAACCCTGTTCCTTTTTGTAATTGGCTATGGATTTAAAACGAAGCATGGACGCATAAATAGAATAGAAGGAGCGGGATTATTACTATTCTATATCGGATACACAACCTACTTAGTGCTACTGACATTCGCTGCTGTATAATTAGAATATATCAGTTTGTATCTAAGCATAACAAAAACTTATTGCTATTTTAATAAGGTCATCTTTTTTACCTGAACAAAATCATTATTTACTAACCGGTAGAAATATATTCCTGAAGATAATGAGTTTCCGTTTGAATCATTACCATTCCAGGTGATTGTATGGGCTCCGGCATCTTCGTAACTATCTTTAAGAATATT
Organism: Melioribacteraceae bacterium; assembly: GCA_041674625.1. GTDB lineage: Bacteria > Bacteroidota > Ignavibacteria > Ignavibacteriales > Melioribacteraceae > BRH-c32. The sequence goes on from JBAYVI010000003.1 coordinate 41,236, forward strand.
TACAATTTCTCCGAGCGAATTATAAATCTCTAAGCGAACATTTCCACCTTTGGGTATTGTGTAATTTATTGTAGTCGTTGGGTTAAATGGATTAGGGTAGTTCTGTTCTAAATAAATTAGTGTAGGGATTGTTACTTCATTATCTTTTACGCTTACCAACATTCCCTCTTTGTTTACTTTTATTAAAAACAGATCAGGATCACCACTTGAACCGTATCTACTTTGACCAGTAGTTATATAACCACCATCTTTAGTTTCTTTTATATCAAATCCCCTAAACTTATAATCCGGAATTCTTATCGATCTTTCCCAAATAGTATTTCCCTGGGTATCCAATTTAATAATATATACACTATTAGTATTTTTCTCTCCACAAGCTATATAAGAACCATCAGAACTCTCGAATCCGGAATATAAATAAGTCTCAAGTGCTAATAATCTTGTCCACAAGGTATCACCATTGAAATCAGTTTTTATAATCCACCCTCGTGTAACTGATCCACAGGCATAACATTCTGCTCGATTATTAGTTCCTAAACTTAGATAACCATCATCTGAAGTTTGTATTACATCATATCCGGTACCATCTGAAGAGCTTTCAAACTCGGTGAGCGTGGGTGGAGGATAATTTTTCTCCCATTGAATATTTAGTGAATCATCAAGTTTAGTGAGACATACATAATTAGATTGGTTTTCAGGGGAATTGCGAGAATGCGAAATAACATAACCACCATCAGATGTAAAATCAACTGAGCCAAGAAAGTAACCATTGATACCCGGTGCGAAAGTCTTTATCTCAATAATATTTCCCTCTGAATCAAGTCTTAATAAATCATTAGTACTACTATTAGCCGCAACTAAAAAAAACTTTTTATCCCTACTTTGTTTGATATTTTTAGCCCAAGGGTGATTTCGGTATTCATTATAATGTTTTGTCCACAATGAATCCCCCTTCGACGAAATTTTCATTAGACTTAAGTAATAACTATACTCTCTATTATAAAAGACAAAGTAACCACCGTCATCGCTATTAAAAATAGCTGTCCCTAATTCAAAAATCGACGAATCGCCATAAGTTTTAGTCCAAAGTGTATCACCATTTTCATCTGTTCTTACTATGAAAATATTTCCTAAATTATGTGAAGAACTATTCCTGTCTCTATTATATAATCCACAAGTAATATAACCGCCATCCTCCGTCTGTAAAACTGAATATCCTATATCTTCGTGATCTTTTCCATAATATCCATAAGTCTTCATAAAAGTAGATTGGCTATTAATTGACAAAGGAAATATTATTGCGATTATTATAATTAACAATATATATTTTACATGTAATCTCATCTCAGTTTTTCCAATTTTATTTTTGAGTGATCTATAATTTTTAATTATTTTACCAACAGCATTTTTTTTGTAATAGTTTTCAATGGAGTAGATAACCGGTAAAAATAGATTCCGGTAGAGATATTATTTCCATCAAACCTTATCTCGTGCTTTCCCTGATTAAGAAATTCACCTACTAAACTTAACACCTCTCGCCCTAAAACATCATATATAATTAATTTTGTATTCCCACTTTGAGGTAAGTTAAAACTAATAGTAGTTGTAGGATTAAATGGATTTGGATAATTCGATATGGTTATTTATTCAATATCATTTGCCTCTTTTATTTATATAAAAATGTTGTCTGCCTTTTATTTATTTTAAGCTACCCTTAAGTAACCTCCAAATAGTTCGATTAATTATGATGAGCAAATGATATCGTTTTGTCTTAATAAAATCAATAGACTAATTTTGGTATTGAATTAACAGAAAATATATGTTAAAATAAAAAATTATATTTTATCTATTGAAAAATAAATTATAACATCTACACCTAAAGCATTCTTATTTCCTAAAATTATCTTCGATTATTTTTTGTATTTTTCTTTCTATGAATGAGAGAAATAACGAAATTTCGGTTCAAGAAGAACTTCGGAAACTAAATAGAGCATTAAGAACTATCACCGCAGTTAATCACTCCTTAGTAAGAGCCGCAGATGAGGCATCGCTGCTTAAAGACTTATGCCATCTAATGGTTACCGAAGGGGGCTATCGAATGGCATGGATCGGATACGTCGTAAAAGATGAAGAAAAAACTATCCTCCCGATTATGTGGGAAGGAGTCGAAGATGGATATCTTACCAATGTAACGATTTCGTATGGAGATAATGAATTTGGTGTAGGTCCCGCAGGCATTGCTGTCCGCACCGGCTCTACAGCAGTATTCCAAGATATTGAAAATGATATTAAGAATTATGAATGGAAACAGAATGTTTTGGAAAGAGGATACTCCGCAATTATCGCCCTTCCATTGAAAAATAAAGATGAAGTATTCGGAATCGTTGGAATTATCTCCTCTAATCCCGATGCATTCGATAAAGAAGAGAAAAATCTATTAGAGCAATTGGCAAATGACTTGGCTTATGGAATAATTTCATTACGAAATCGTGAGCAACTAAAAAATCTTGCAATACATCTTGAGAATGCAAGAGAAGCGGAACGAAAACGAGTAGCCCGCGAAATCCACGATGAACTTGGGCAATATCTTACCGGACTAACTATGGATATTACTTTCCTTAGGGAAATGATTGAAGAGGATTCGGAAAAGAAAAATTTATTGTCTAAGATCGATTCCGCTGCCGAACTGTTAAAGACAACAGTAAAATCAGTGAGAAGGATTTCGAGCGAATTAAGACCTGCCGTACTGGATAGTCTTGGTCTCCTTGCCGCAATCGAATGGCAGGCAGAAGAATTTAATAACCGAATGGGTATCTCGTGCGAATATTTTATTACTGTCGATAGTATCGATTTACCTTTTGAAGTAACCACTTTAATTTTTAGGATATTGCAGGAATCACTTACAAATGCCGCTAAGCATTCAGGTGCATCATTGGTTACAATCACATTCGGTCTCGAAAATGATTTTTATCAACTCGAAATTAAAGATAACGGCAGGGGAATTAAAAAGGAAGATTTTGAAAAGAAAAATTCATTCGGTCTGCTGGGCATGAAAGAAAGAGCAGAAATTTTCAAAGGTACTTTGTCAATTGCGAGTGAACCGGAGAGAGGTACAACTATCAACGTTTCAATTCCGGTGAATAAAAAATGATAAAAAAAATAAAAATATTGATAGCAGATGACCATCCAATTGTAAGAGAGGGTTTGAAGCAGATAATCTCTAAAGCCGAAGAACTCGAAGTTGCAGGAGAAGCACTTAATGGAATGGAAGTAATCCAAAAAGTTAAAGATGAAGAATGGGATATAGTGATTCTTGATATCGGTATGCCGGGCAAAGATGGACTTGATGTTCTAAAAGAGATTAAAGAAGCAAGACCCGAATTGCCTGTTTTGATTTTAAGTATGTACCCTGAGGATCAAGTTGGTCTTAGGACTTTCAAGCTTGGTGCATCGGGTTATATGAACAAGGAAACCGCTCCGAAGGAATTAGTAAATGCAATTCGTAAAATCTGTTCTGGTGGCAAATATATCAGTCCCGCACTTGCAGAGTTTCTCATTTCAGGCTATGAATCAAGAACGGAATCGCCAATAAATATTTTATCAAACAGGGAATATCAAGTACTCCGAATGATTGCATCGGGCAAAGATGCCGATGAAGTGGCGGAAGAGCTTTTTATAAGCGTAAAGACCGTGCGCACTTATCGCGATAGATTATTAGAGAAGTTAAAACTCAAGAATGATGTAGAACTCACCCATTATGCAATGAAGCACAAAATCTTAGAATAAGAAAATCCACCAAAGCAAACTACTAATTTTTGGTAGGCATCTATTAAGAATTTATAGCTAAATGCAGGATTGCATCCGCTTGTGAAACCACTCAAGTTTCCCTTATATGTGAGTGTTTTAATCAAGGTTTCTATTTTTGTAATCGATAGACTACAAGCCCTTTCCATATATCCCACAAATCTTTCCGCATAACACTTATTGTTGAACTTTTCTTCAAGTATTATGTTTAGTTATGTAAAATAAGAGATAATGTAGATTTTTATGACTGTTGCAATAGTAGAAGATTCCACAATAATAAAAGATCGAATAAAAGAAAAAATAGATCAATACCCGGAAATAAAAATTCTATGGGAAGCTGAATTATTAAGTGATGGATTACAAAAAATTAAAGAAGAGACTCCCGATTATTTAATCCTCGATATCCAACTCCCGGATGGTAACGGAATTGATATACTAAAATTAATAAAAGAGAAAAAGTATAATACTTCGGTTATCGTTCTTACAAATTATCCGATCGGCGGAATCAATTCCAAATGCTGTTCAATCGGAGCGGATTATTTTTTCGATAAAACAAATGAATTTGAAAAAGTGTTCTCTGTATTAAAAGAGAAATTAGAACTACAAACAAATAGAAATTAAAATAAACAAGGAATAAGTCAGATAATGAAAAAATCATTTTTGATAATCGGATTGATGATTGCTTTAACTTCAATCGGAAATGCACAAGAAAAAATTAAAATGACTGTAGAAGATGCAATTCAGACGGGATTAAAAAACAGTAAAACATTGGATGCTTCTTCTATGAAAGTTGTTGCCGCAGAAGCACGCAAAAAAGAAGTAATCGCAGGCTTGCTTCCTTCAGTAAAATTCAATGCAGGTTATAGAAGATTAAGCGAAGTCGATCCTTTTGAAATTAATACTCCATTTGGAAATTTTGTTGTATCTCCCTCTATATTGGATAATTATACGACACAATTGACAGTTGCACAGCCTTTATTTGCAGGCTTTAGATTGCTCAGTGGAGCTAAAATAGCAAGTAAGAATTATGAAGCCACAAAAGAAGATTTCCAAAAAGATCAATCGGACTTAATCTATAACATTCAGAATGCTTATTGGAATCTTTTCAAAGCCGAGCAGATGAAAAAAGTAATAGATGAAAACGTTAGTATGATTCAGGCGCACGTAAATGATGCAACGAATTTATTAAATGCAGGTTTATTAACTACGAATGATAAATTGAAATTTGAAGTGCAGTTATCCGATGCCCAATTAAAACAGTTAGATGCAGGGAATAATGTAAGATTAGCAATGATCGGACTAAATAATGTATTAAGTATTCCGCTTACTACTGAAATTGAAATTGCTTCTGAAGTAAAAAGAAGCGAAGCAGAGTTTGGTGAATTAAATACATTAGTTAATTCGGCAATAGATGAAAGACCTGAAGTTAAGGCAGCTGAGTTAAGGGTAAAAGCTGCTGAATATGGTGTTACCGCCGCAAAAGCAGGATGGTATCCGCAAATAAGTGTATCGGGTAATTTATATTATAGTCGTCCAAATCAAAGAATCGTTCCTGCTGAAGATAAATTTAATTCTACTTGGGATGTAGGAGTGAATTTGAGTATGAATATATGGGATTGGCTTACTACGGCTCATCAGACCGAACAGGCAAAAGCTCAATTAGCGCAAGGTGTTGATGCTCTCGGAATTATCAAAGACGGTGTCTCTTTAGAAGTCAATCAATATTATCTATTGGTTAATCAATTAAAAAGAAGAATAGAACTTTCGGAATTAACAGTTAAACAAGCAGAAGAAAATATGAGAGTTACTTCGGAGCGGTTCAAAGGGGGCACTGCTTTGAGTACCGATGCAATCGACGCAGAAGTTTCGCTTCTCTCGGCAAAAATAAATTATACAAATTCTTTAGTCGATTTTGAATTATCAAAAGCACGGTTAAAGAAAGCATTAGGTAAAGAATAAAAAGATTATAAAAAGGGAATAAAAATGAAAAAAGCAAAGTTATTCGCAATCCCTGTTTTGATAGTTGTAGTAATAGTATCAGTACTATTTTATAATAAATCGAAAATGCAGGCAAAGGCAGCACCGAAGGCAACAGATGTATTTTATGTATCTGTACAATCGGTTACAAGCAGTTCACTTAGTGAAGATATTTCACTTATAGGTACAGTCAATGCAGATAAAGATGTAAATATAGTTTCGGAAACTCAAGGCAAAGTGGTTTCCGTTAATACTCAAGTCGGCGATTACAAGCAAGCGGGCTCTATTTTAATACAAATAGATGATGAATTAAAAAAGGCTGCTTTTATGAGTGCAGAAGCTAATTATGAAAAATCTAAAAAAGATTTTGAAAGATATACAGTTCTTCTAAAACAGGGCTCTGCTACTGATGCACAAATGGATAATTTTAAGTTGCAGTTAGCAAATGCTGAATCTCAATATATAGTTGCGAAAAAACAATTAAGCGATACGAAAATTACGACACCAATTTCCGGATACGTTACTTCGAGGAATGTTGATTTAGGTACTATGGTTAACCCCGGAATGGTAATCGGGAATGTTGTGGATATATCAAAAGTAAAGGTGAAAGTGAATGTAGCCGAGCAGGATGTATTCAAAATTAAAACAGGTAATAGAGTAAAAGTAACGACAGATGTATTTCCTGGAACTGTATTTGAAGGAAAAATTGAAACAATAAGCTCTAAAGCAGATGAAGTACATACTTATCCAATTGAAGTGGCTGTTTATAATAACGGTGTGCAGAAATTAAAAGCAGGTATGTTTGCTAAAGTAAGTTTCTCTACTTCTACTAAAGTAGGTTCATTAACTATACCGAGAGAAGCATTACTTGGAAGCATTAAAGAGCCGGAAGTTTATGTAGTTGAAAACGGAATAGCTAAATTGAAAAAATTAATTTTAGGCGAAGAAGCTGGTGTAAGAGTAGAGGTATTGGAAGGTTTAGAGGCGGGTGAAAAGGTTGTAGTAAGTGGGCAGAATAATATTGACGACAACGTAAAAGTAAAGATAGTTAATTAAGGATAAGAAAAATGACATTAACCGAATTATCAATAAAAAGACCATCGCTTATAATTGTAATTTTCGCGGCATTTATAATCTTGGGATTATTCAGTTTTCAGAAATTGAAATATGAATTACTCCCTAAGTTTAGTCCGGCAGTAATTACAATTACAACGATTTACCCGGGTGCATCCCCGAACGAAGTGGAAACAGGTGTATCGAAACCGCTCGAAGATGCAGTATCTGGATTGGATAAAGTAAGCGAAATAAAAAGTACATCTATGGAAGGCGTTTCTTTTGTTACGATTGAATTACTTCAATCAGCAAAAGTAGATATATCACTACAAGATGCTCAAAGAAAAGTAAATGAAATATTTTCATCATTACCTGATGGAGTAAAGTCTCCGGTAGTTTCTAAAATTGCATTGGATGAGATTCCTGTAATTCGTCTCGGTGTATCGGGGAGTTTATCGGATAAGGAATTATTTCAATTCGTAAAAGATAAGGTAAAACCTGAGCTGTCAAAGGTTGCCGGTGTTGGACAGATTGCTTTAATTGGCGGTAATGAAAGAGAGATAAAAATAAATCTCGATATGGAAAAATTGAAAGCTTACGGGTTATCGATTATGCAGGTAACTCAAACAATCAAAAATTCTAATCTTGATTTTCCAACAGGAAAAATTAAAGATAGCGATGAACAATATATAGTAAGAATAGCAGGTAAGTTCTCAAGTTTAGAGCAAGTAAGAAATCTTGCAATCGGAACTTCTAAAACAGGCAGTGAAATAAAACTTTCTGATATAGCAGAAGTAGAAGATGGAATAAAAGATGTAACCAATATTTCACGTATAGACGGGAAAAGTACAATTGCGATAAATGTTCTTAAGCAGACCGATGCCAACGCTGTGGATGTAAGTAAATTAGTAAAATTAAAATTAGCAGAACTCGAAACCACTTTTGCAGATTATGGCTTTAAATATACAATATCGCAAGATGGATCAATTTATACAATAGATGCAGCGAATGCAGTAAAGACAGATCTTTTAATCGCAGTTTTTCTCGTTGCATTGGTGATGCTGCTTTTCTTACATAGCATCAGAAATTCAGTAATAGTTTTGGTTGCAATTCCTTCATCACTAATTACAACATTTATGGCGATGTGGGCTTTGGATTTTACACTTAATTTAATGACACTTCTTGCACTATCATTAGTGGTTGGTATTCTCGTAGATGATTCTATTGTGGTATTGGAGAATATTTATCATCATCTCGAAAAAGGGGAAGAGAAACGGATTGCCGCATTAAGAGGAAGAAACGAAATTGGATTCGCAGCTCTTGCAATTACGTTGGTGGATGTGTCAGTATTTTTCCCACTCTCATTAACTAGCGGTATAATCGGTAATATTATGAGGCAGTTTTCTATTGTGGTTGTGGTTTCCACATTACTTAGTCTGTTTGTTTCGTTTACTATTACTCCTATGCTTGCTTCGAGGTTTGCAAAAGTAGAACGATTAACTAATAGAACTTTATTGGGAAAATTCGCAATCTGGTTCGAAGCTAAATTCAAAAATTTCACTGAGTTCTATATTTCAATTCTTAACTGGAGTTTTAAAAATAAGGCGAAAGTATTTGTTGGAACAATTGTAATATTCTTCGCTTCAGTTGCTTTAGTTCCTTTTGGATTTATTGGTGGCGAATTTATGGCAGTAGCTGATAGAGGTGAATTTGCACTCACGGTAAAACTTCCTCCGGGTGCTAAGATTGAGGAAACAAATAGAATCTCTCAAGAAGTAGAGAACATGATTATGAAGACTCCGGGAGTGGAAAGAGTATTTGTAAATGCCGGTGCTTCGAGTGAGGGACTTATAGGGTTTGCATCTAATAATTCATCTGAGATTAACGTAACTCTCGTTCCGAAAAATCAGAGAGAAAAAAGTACAGATGAAATCGGACAGGAGATTAAAGAAAAAGCAATGAGAATCCCCGGTGTTGAAGCTCGTTATAATCCCATCGGCATTTTCGGTGTTGCTAATCAGACTCCTATCCAATTATTAGTAAACGGCACTAATGTAGATAGCGTTTATAAAGCTGCCGATATAATTGAAAAAGTATTAACAAAAATTCCGGGGACAACTGACTTGCGTTTATCTTCTGAACAGGGTAAGCCGGAAACTAAAATCGAAATAGATCGTCAGAAATTAAATTCATTTGGTTTGTCACTTGCAGAAGTCGGAGGTGCTCTTCGTGTTGCTCTTACAGGAGATGACGAATCCAAGTTCCGCGAGGGCAATACTGAATATAGCTTGCGTGTTCAGTTAGATGAATTTAATAGATCAGCTACTGAAGATTTGGGTAATTTATCTTTTACTAACAAAAAAGGTCAACTAATTTATTTAAAACAGTTTTCAGATATTTCGAGGACTACTGGACCATCGAATCTTCAAAGACAGAATAGAAATGCGGCTGTAACGGTTTTTTCTCAGGTAATTGGAAGACCTACCGGAACTATTTCTGCAGAGTTTACTGAGGAGATGAAAAGCGTGAGACTGCCTAATGAAACCACCTACTCATTTGGTGGTGATGTGAAAAACCAAAAGGAAGCATTTGGCGATTTGGGTCTTGCGATGATGGCTGCTGTGTTATTTTCCTATCTCGTAATGGTAGGTTTATATGATTCATTTGTTTATCCATTTGTGGTCTTGTTTTCAATTCCGCTTGCTATTGTGGGCGGTTTGCTTGCATTAGCTTTAACTATGAAATCACTAAATGTATTTACAATACTTGGTATGATTATGCTTGTGGGACTTGTGGGCAAAAATGCAATTCTTCTTGTCGATAGAACTAATTATATGAGAGGAATGGGAGAATCGGTTAAAGATTCATTAATTGATGCGGCTCGTATGAGAGTAAGACCAATCTTTATGACTACTCTTACAATGATTTTCGGTATGATGCCGATTGCATTATCTACGAGTTCCGGCTCGGAATGGAAGACCGGTTTAGCTTGGGTACTAATCGGAGGATTGACGAGCTCATTATTCCTTACACTTATCGTAGTGCCTGTTGTATATACAAAAGTAGAAGAATATAGAGAACGCATTCCGAAATTATTTGGGAAGGTATCGGGGTTATTTAAGAAAAAATCACCCGAATTAGCTGCTGAATAGAAAATTCATTTGATTATAGTATTAAAAATTAAGCTGCCTCATTTTTTTTGAGACAGCTTTTTTTTTATTTGGTTAACTAGTAGTTGCAACGGGAAATAATTATTTTTATTGAACTGATAATTATCACTAAATGAGTAAATATGAAAAATTATTCTGTAATTGTATTTGATCTTGGTAATGTTTTAATACCATTCAATTATTCACTTTTATTAGCAAAATTAGATTTTATTGAAGAAGGACTTGGTAAAAAATTTGAAGAATTATATAATGAATATTACGATGTTCATAGAAGTTTTGAAAGAGGTGAAGTTTCTCGCCGAGAATTTTTAGATGCCATACATAGATGGACAGGTGAAAAACTTAGCGATGAAGAATTTTGTATTGCTTATTCGTCTGTTTTCAAAGAAGATAGAAAAGTAACTTCACTTCTGCCGGAATTAAAGAAAAAATATAAACTTGTTCTCCTTTCAAATACAAATGAAATACATAAAGAATATGGATGGGGACATTATAAATTTTTAGAGAATTTTGATAAACTCATTTTATCGCACCAGGCTGGTGCAGTAAAACCGGAAGAAAAAATATATCAAACGGTAATGAAATTTACCGGGTTACCTGCTGAGGAACATATCTTTATAGACGACATTGCTGAATATGCCGAAGGTGCTCGCAAGATGGGATGGGATGCTATTCAGTTCAAAGGTTATGATAACTTAGTTGAGCAGTTCAAAGAAAAAGGAATCCTGAGCCCCGCCTTTTCAGGTCCAGAAAATAAGTGAGAAAAGTAAACGACTTTTTAAATACTTTTATTAGAACCATTTCGGTGCAATCGATAACATTACAAATAAGTGCAGGGTAGTGCAAGTAGAAACTATATTGTGCAGAATGATGCAATCTAGTACAATTGAGTAAAATTGAGAGCGAAACTGTGCAGTTTGAAACAATAAATTATTTTCACTCTGTCCAGGTTTTCCAGATGTCGGGTTGGTAACCGAGAGTAACTTCTTTACCATTACGAACAATCGGGGTTTTGAAAAGTAGAGGATCATTAAGCAATTCCGTTTCGATATCGTGTGTCATAAATTTTAAATTGCGTTCACGATATCTTTTCCCTTCGGTATCTATTAATTCTTCAACCGGGAAAACACGTTTGATGCTATCCAATTCACCCGGAGAGATTCCCTTCTCTGCAAGATTCCTGAAATGATATGAGATTTTTCGTTCTTTAAAATAGCGTTCTGATTTTTTTGTATCGAAGCACTTTACCGTACCAAATATCTGTATGTTCATATAAATTATTCCTTACTTAAATCTAACTATTAAGAGCGGTAAGCGAATCCTTAATTAAGTCTTCTATCTTAGCATCCGGATTTTTAGTTAAGCAATCTCGAACAGCACGCTCGGCAACTTTAGGATTATAACCAAGATTAGTTAATGCTGTAATGGCATCATTGCGTGCTGTAAAAGTTTTTATTTGAACTCCGCCCGTCTCACCCAATTCTGCTGAATGTGAAAGAGCATTAATTTTATCTCGAAGTTCAATAATCATTCTCTCGGCAGTTTTTCGTCCAATACCGGGAGTAGAAATTATGCGTGCAATATTCCCTGAAGAGATTGCATCTCTTAGATCAGAGAGTTGTATTCCCGAAAGAACACTTAGAGCAACCTTTGGACCGATACCATTAACACTAATCAGAAGCTCGAACATCTCTTTCTCTGCGGTAGTAATAAAACCATATAAATCGAGCGCATCTTCACGAACAACTAAATAAGTATAAAACGATGCTTCAGTTTTGCCTTCGAGTTTCTCAAATGTATTCAATGAGATATTTACTAAATAACCCACTCCATTAACATCGACTAAAACTTTATTCGGTTTCTTTGATAAAAATTTTCCTGATATATAACCAATCATAAAATTACTCTCTCGGGATTAGCTTTTATAAAATCTTTCCAGTTCTTTGATTTTACTACACCGGAAAGAGACTTAAACGAATAACAGATAGCAACGGCAAGCGCATCAGTTTCATCGAATTTTACTTTTTCTGTTTTAAGAGATAGAATTTTTGCTACCATGAATTGAACCTGCTCTTTTGTTGCAGCACCTTTTCCTGTAACTGATTTTTTTATTTCACGCGGGGAATATTCTTTTATATTGAGCTTATTGTGGACAGCCGCAAGGAGCGAAACACCCCTTGCATATCCAATCTTTAGAGCCGATTGAACGTTCTTGTTAAAAAAAGCAGTCTCAATAGAAAATTCAGTCGGTTTATATAGTTTTATCTTCTCATCGATCGAATCATAGATCACTTCCAATCGATTAGCCATTTCATCTTTAGCAGGAATATTAATTATTCCCGAAGCAACATACTTTAATTCATTGCCATTATAATCAACAACGCCGAACCCTGTAATAATTGTTCCGGGATCAATTCCTATTATTCTCATGTATCCGAATATCCTTCAATCTTAATTGAGGAAATTGTTTTCCATCTTTACTGATTGTTTCCAAAGTATATACAATATCAAGCAAGTCGCGGTCTTTTTCAATAAATTCAATAAAATCACCGAGATTAAAACCGATTGAATCAAAAACCTTATCTCCACCATTTTGTTTAAATGTTGCAATAAGATGATTAGTGCCAACTATACGAGGTTGATAAACTAATGAAACACCTTCGCTAAGGAAAACGGGTTTACTATTGCCTGGACCGAATGGCGAAAATTGATTTAAGATTCTAAAAAATTTAGGAGTAATTTCGGAAAATACAAGTTTAGCGTCAATAGAAATTTCCGGTATCACATCCTTTTGAGTCATACATTTTTTTAGAGCAATATTAAACTCTGATTTGAATATATCTATCTTGTCAATTTCAACAGCAAGTCCGGCAGCAGCTTCATGCCCGCCAAATTGAAGAAGAAGATGTTCGCAAGCTTGAAGTGCCTCATAGATATTGAATCCGGGAATACTTCGTGCCGATCCTTTTGCTACCCCATCGATAGTTGTAAGCATCACAGAGGGGCGGTGATATCTTTCGACCAAGCGGGAAGCAACAATACCAATCACACCGGGATGCCAATCGCCACTATGAAGTACAATTCCGAGATCAGCAGCAAGATCATGTTCGTCTTCCACTAATTTAAGAGCTTCGCCAAAAGTTTTTTCATCTATTTTTCTGCGAGCCGAATTTTCTCCTTCAAGAACAGAAGCTAATTCAATTGCACGTTTCGGATCGGTGGTGGTAAATAATTCGACTGCTCTATTAGCATCTCCAAGTCTTCCCACAGCATTTATGCGAGGGGCAATTGTAAAGACTATCTGACCGGCGGATAAATTCCCCGGTTCAATCTTCGCAGATTTTAGAAGAGCCAAAATTCCGGGACGTGGATTTGCATTAATTAAATCAAGCCCTTCACGCACTAAAGTTCTATTCTCATCAAGAAGAGGAACTATATCTGCCGCTCCTGCTAATGCCACGAGGTCGAGATATTTTAGTGGGAGTGATTTCTTGCCAATACGAGCACCGACAGCTCTCGCTAATTTAAATGCTACACCTGCACCTGAAAGATGTTTGAATGGGTAGTTACAGCCCGGTTTAATCGGGTCTAATATCGCATGAGCAGGTGGCAGAACATCTTTTGCTTGATGGTGATCGCATACAACTGTATCGATACCGAGTGTATTTCCATATTCAATTTCATCAACAGCCGTAATGCCGCAATCAACCGAGATAATTAAAGAGGTGTTTTTCTCCTTAATTATATCAATGCTCATTTTGGAGATACCATAACCTTCTGTAATTCGATTTGGTATATAAGTAAATACATCGGCTCCGAGTTCTTTAAGAAATAGATACATTAATGCAGCAGAACAAGTACCATCAACATCATAATCACCATACACACAAATTTTTTCATTATCGGTAAGAGCTTTCAAAACGCGGGCGGAGGCTATTGCCATTCCATCCATTAGATATGGATCGTGCAATAGATCCAATGAAGGACGGAAATAGGATTTTGCTTCAAAGAAATTCGTAACCCCTCTTTGTATTAAAAGAGCGGCAAGCGAATTGGAAATATTCAAACTATCGGCTAAAGCCAATACCGATTTTTCATCGGGAATATCTTTTATTCTCCAGCGGGTTTTTTGCATTTCTATTTTCCGCAGTAAAGAATAAGAACGTCCAAGCAAATAAGCCGAATTCTGTTACCTTCATTTAAGAAGGCGGCAATTATTTATCTTGTCGCATTATTACTAATACGATCTAAGCGATCTACCCAAAGAGACAACAAAGCGAACCACTTTGTTTTTTGCAAAAAGCAAAAAAGCTCTTCTTACATGACCTTGCTCCAGTGTGTGGTTTACCTTGATCCTTCCTAAAAAGGACTCCCAAAGGGACCTCTCCCGTTACCGAGAAAGCGGTAGGCTCTTACCCTGCCTTTTCACCCTTACCATTAGATTATCAATGAACAGATACCATTGGTATCCTATCACGGCTCTCTTAATTTGGCGGTATTTTCTGTGGCACTTTCCGTAACTTTAGAAACCGAAGTTTCTTAGTTCCCGGGTATTACCCGGCACCTTGTTCTGTGGAGTTCGGACTTTCCTCTACTCAATCAGTCTCCCGTTGAATAGCAATTGCCTTGCTTGGACCATCTTGTTCTTATACTTATTTTATTTATTATTCATTAATTATTAATGAAATGAATATAATAAAAAAAAGTAGTTCTTGCATCAAAAAAAGATATGACCTATTACTTGGGGTTTTGCTAAAAATGGCGATTAATTGCTCATTAATTCTCGGATAAGACGAAGATTGGGTGATTTTGAGCCGGTAAGTGTGATTTTGAGAATGGCTGTTAATGGTACTGATAGAAGCATTCCCACTACTCCCCAAATATAACCCCATACAATTAATGAAATTAATATTACAATCGGATTAATTCCAAGGCTGCTTCCAAACACCTTCGGTTCTACAATATTACCTATTATATTTTGAATTATTATCATTATTCCAAGTATAAGAAGTGTATATCCGAATGAATCGAATTGTATTAAAGACATCAGCGCGGGGAAAAGCACTGCAATGATTGAACCAAAATTTGGTATGAAATTTAGAAACACGGTAAGTAATGCCCAGATAAAAAAGAATTTTACATTAAATAAATATAGAACAGTACCTATTATTGTTCCGGTAAGTAGGCTAATCAAGAATTTTGTAAGAATATATTTTTGAACTTGTTGGACAATATGATTGAATGTATCTTTAATATTGAATGCTTCCGTAGGATTTTCTTCTTTTTTTTCAAGGTCTTTTTCTTCAAATCGATTTTTAATTGCCTCATAGATTTTATCATGCCCGCTGCTGATAAAAATAAAAAAGAAGAGTACCAAAGCCACGGTAGATATAAAGGAGAGAGTCGTACTAAAAAACCCTTCAGCAATAGCAGAAACATCTAACATGCTAAACAATTGGTCTATTTGAAAGTCGGTATAAGCTTTATCTTGAACTCCAAGTGAAATTGCAGCGGTACTTACAATGTGGTTTAACTTTGTTATATATAATGGCAATTCTTGATTAATTTGAGACGCAGAACCAAGCACGAGGCGGGACAAGCCCCAAATAACCAATGCCATTAAAACTACATCAAGAATTATTGTTACTGCTTGTGGAATTTTTTTCTTTTCAAAATAAACATTAACGGGATGGAAAATAAAAAACAAAAAATACGCAATTACAAAGGGAATAAAGAGCGCCTGCAATTCTTTAAGAACCGCAAGAATTGCGATAATTCCAATAACCGAAACGAAGAATTTTACAACGCTATCGAAGTTTTGTCTTTCCATACAGCTCATTTTTAATAAATAAAATATATGAAATTATTCTTCCAATTATAAATCTAAAAAGTAGTTAGTATAAATAGAATTGAGTCAAATATTCTGAATTTATCTAGTTTGGCAGGTTATTTGCTACCAAATAACAAATATGTAAGAATAATCGGTAATAAATTTCGATTATTGCATTATTTTAGTAATACACTATTGATAAGGTATTGATATTGAGTCATCTATCTAAATTAAATTCTCCATTCAGAAGATTTTACCTGGTAATTTTTTCCTTTGGTGTAATTTTGGCTATTGCCTTTGCAGTAAGCCTATTTATGGGAGTGCGCTTAAATAATAACTACTCTGCCCTTTTCGATGCCAGTATCGAAATGAAAATGAATCTCGCTCAATCAAAAATGCTATTATTGAATAATATTGGGACAAAAGATGAAGAATCTGTAAAACAAGCATGGGAGCATCTTGAATTAGTAAATTTTTATAATGAAAAACTTACAAAAGAGAAAAACTCATTAGACTTAATCTTTAATATTTCTGGCAATGAATCAATTAAAAAAGATACCGAAAAATTACAATCGCTTTTAGTTCGGTTCCGATCACTTTCTAATTCAATTAGTGAAGCAGAAAGCAGAAATATTTCTCTAAAGAAAGAATGGAACGAAGTTTATTCGGATATATCGAGATTATCTGATAGAATAGATAACCGACTAAAGAGCATTTTAAAAAGTGAATCTACAATATTTTCTAATATTCAACTTGGTTTAATGATCGGGAGTTTATCATTAACTTTTATTGCAATCTTTGTTTTCTTCAAATATGAAAGACAGAAAAATTTATATGATAGAGATATAAATACGGCAAAAGAGGATTTAAAAAAGAAAACGATCGAGAAAAAAAGAACTGAGACTGCATTAATCGAAAGTGAAAGAAAATTAAGTACTCTAATAGGTAATCTCCCCGGGATAGTTTATCGATGTGCGAATGACCCAAATTATAGGATGGAATATATTAGCGAAGGATGTCATAGAATAACAGGGTATAAAGCTGAAGAACTTATAGATAACCGCGTAATATCGTATGGCGATTTAATCCACTCCGATGATAAAGCTCGAGTCTGGCATACAATTCAAAATGCAGTAGAATCACGTAAACCATATCAATTGATGTATAGAATAAAAACTTTGAAGGGTTTTGAAAAATGGGTTTATGAACAAGGAATGGGAATTTTTTCCGCAAATGATGATCTTATCGCTTTAGAAGGATTTATAACTGATATCACCGAACAAAAAACAATTCAAGATCAACTTGCGCTTCAAAGTACAGCTTTAGAAGTAGCTGATAATGCAATAGTTATTACTGATAAAGATGGTATGATTCAGTGGATTAATAGTGCGTTTACCAAGTTAACGGGTTTTACATCAAAAGAAGCATTGGCGAAAAAGACGAATATCCTCAAATCGGGAATGCAAAAAAATGATTATTACGATTTAATGTGGAGCACTATTTTAGCAGGTGAAACTTGGAAAGGGGAAATTAGAAATAGGAAAAGAGATGGTTCTTATTACGATGAAGAAATGGTGATAACTCCTGTAAAAAACAGTGAAGGAATCATTCTTAATTTTGTAGCAATTAAACAAGATATTACTCAACGGAAATCCGCAGAAAAAGCACTGATGGAAAGCGAAACTCGCTTTAGAAGTCTATACGAAAATTCAGCACTTGGTATTTATAAAACAAATACTTCCGGCGAAATAACAATGGCTAATAAAGCATTAATTACTATGCTTGGATTTCAGTCATTTGATGAATTAGCTCAAAATAAGACATATAGTTTTTATCTTGATATTACTGCAAAAGAAAAATTTTCTGAATTAATTGAAAAAAATGAAAAAGTAATTGGTTTTGAGTCAGAATGGCGAAAGAAAAATGGTGAAAGAATTTTCGTAAGAGAAAGCAGCCGCGCAATTAAAAATGATAGAGGTGAAGTTGAATCTTATGAGGGGTCAATTGAAGATATAACTGAACGCAAGCGGGCTGAACGTGCTATAATTGATGCTAAAATTAGAGCCGAGAAATCTGATAAATTAAAAACCGAGTTTTTATCGCAAATATCACATGAAATAAGAACTCCTCTAAATGTAATTGTTAATTCATCTACTTTCCTAAAGGAAGAATTAGGAGCCGATTTAAGTGATGATAATGTTACGATTGTGGATGCAATATTAGAAGAAAGTGGCAGGATAATGCGTACTGTTGAATTAGTACTTGATATGAGTGAGCTTACTACCGATACTTATAGCTATAAAGAAGAAATATTCGATCTTAAAAACGATATTGTTCAGAAATTATTTGATGAATTTATCCCGCTTGCAAATAAGAAAAATCTACTCTTTTCTTTGGAAAGTAAATGTAAATCGACTGTAATTGCCGGAGATAATTATTCTTTAAGTCGAGTATTTATGCACCTAATAGAAAACGCAATTAAATTTACAGAAAAAGGAAGAGTTCAGATAATTATTGAAGATATTAGCACTGATTCGTTTTTTGTTCAAATAGCGGATACTGGAATTGGTATGTCTACTGAATTTATGCAGAAACTATTCACACCATTTTTGAAAGAAGAAGTGGGATATACAAGAAGGTATGAAGGAAATGGACTCGGATTATCCCTTGTAAAAAAATATTGTGATCTCAATAATGCTACAATCAAAGCGCATAGCGTAAAAGATAAAGGTTCGGTTTTCCGCATAGTGTTTCAGCGACATTAAATGGATTAAGAATATTTAAATTATGCTTTAGGTGGTATAATAATCCCATGCTTTATTAATGATTGTATGGCCCCTTTTACTATAAATTGATAAATCCAAAAATTGTATTCTTTGAAAGATGTCGTCTTTTTCAAATTTGATTTTAAATAACTTTCCAAGAATAGTCCTCTTTTTATATTTAAGTAATTAGATAAATCATTTTTGATTACGTCTGCTATATTATGGTAAACATTTCCATCTTGTATTAAGTCTTTATTTATAAATAGTTCAAACGGATTTTTACATATCGATGAATCGCCTTCAATTAGCGAGATATACAGATGTCTTCCTTCTCTTTCAGGTGCTCTACTTTTTATAAAATTTTCTTTAATGTTTTTTATCTGCCATCGATTTAATAGCACTTCTGAAAAAAGGAAACTCCTAAGATTATAATTAATAGGAGAATAGGAAGGAAACTTAGCCATCTCTCCTTCAAGGATCTTTAATCTATCTATTATTATTAACGCAATATCTTCACCGATAGGTTCTGAAAGTTTTCTTATCTCTTTAATTTCGTTAGAATCTATTATTGGAAATGAAGGGATGAATATTTTTGTATCTATTTTTTTGATTAACCCATCTCCAAAGAGCGAATTGATTAGATCATCATATTGAATTGAAGATATTTTTAAGAGTTTTATAATTTGGAGTTTATCATAACCTTTATTGAGAAGTAAAAGAAAGTCTTTTGAATTTGCCTCTTTAAAAGAAAATAAAGAATCAGAATTAACTTCATCAAAATGATAATTCAAGAAATATTCAGGCCCGGATAAAGGATTCACTTCTTTTTTACTACACGAAACTGAAAAAAGAAAGAATGCAATAATTAAGGCGATATTTTTAATTAAAGATATTTTCATTGTTGAAAAGATAAATCAATTTTGCTTTCCTTTCAAAATTTAATGAGATGATAAAAATTTTTGCTTAACTTTGACAATTCAATAATTGGATAAAATGAGCAAATTAAAGATATTCATACGGACAACACTTTTCGGCGGCTTCCTTATTGTGCTACCGATAATAGTATTAATATTTGTATTAAAATGGTTTTACGATTTTCTTACATCATATATCCGTCCGATTACAAACCTACTAATAGAAACGACAAAAATAGAAACAATGGTAGCTTCTATTATCGCTATTGCTATAATGCTTATAATATTTTTTATTGTTGGTTTAGTTGTTCAAACAAAAATTGGAAAAATATTTTTTGAATTTATGGAAGAACGTTTTCTTAAGAGAGTACCCTTATATAAAATAATTAAGGAAACAGTAATACAGTTATTCGGTGGCGAGAAGATACTTTTTAAAGGGGTTGCCTTAGTAAGACCTTTCGGTAATAATACATTAATCACTGCATTCATAACAGATCAAATTGATGATTACTATACAGTATTCGTACCTTCTGCACCTGCACCCACAGGAGGTTATATTTACCATATTCATGAAGACAACGTTACAATTATAGACTATCCGGTTGAAGAAGCAATGAGAACAGTCTTAAGTCTCGGTGCAGGTTCAAAAGTATTATTAAATCAAAAAATAAAAATTAATCCCTCTGAAAAAAAATGATAAGAATAAAGTTTATACCTCTACTATTATTGATTATAATTACAATTGTCGGCTGTAATAATTCGGATGATCCTGTTTCATCGGCACCAACAGAAGTTGGAGATGATTATGTCTTCAGCCAGAATGAACTTCTCGGAAGGGGTGTAAATATTGGGAATGCTCTTGAAGCGCCAACCGAAGGCGAATGGGGGGTGTTTGTAAAAGAAGAGTATTTTGCTTTAATAAAATATGCGGGATTTAATTCTGTCCGCGTTCCGATCAAATGGTCTGCTCATGCACTTAAATCATCACCATATACTATCGATGTAAATTTCTTTTCACGAATAGATTGGGTAATTAATCAGGCAATTAAATACAACTTGGCAATAATTATCAATATTCATCATTACGATGAAATAATGGTAACTCCTGCAGCCGAAAAAGAACGTTTCCTAAAACTTTGGGAACAAATAGCTGAACGTTATAAGAGCCAAACAAACAAGGTTTTCTTTGAAATATTAAATGAACCGAATAGTGCAATGACTGCACAGTTGTGGGATCAGTATTATAAAGAAGCATTAACTATAATTAGGAAAACTAATCCGATACGAACCGTATTAATCGGTTTATCTAATTGGGGTGGAGTAAGTGGTTTAAGCGGGCTAACATTACCGGCGAATGAAAATAATGTTATAGTCTCGTTCCATTATTACAATCCATTTGAATTTACACACCAAGGAGCTGAATGGGTGGATGGAGCTAATGCTTGGTTGGGAAGAAGATGGAATGCCACATCGGCAGAAAAAAATGCTGTCATAAATGATTTCAACATAATGATTAATTGGGCAAATGCTAAAAAAGTGCCGCTAAATATTGGTGAATTCGGCTCTTATTCAAAGGCGGATATTGATTCACGAATTAGATGGACTGCGTTTATAGCTTCTCAGGCAACGGCTTCTAAAATCAGTTTTCATTATTGGGAGTTTTGTTCCGGTTTCGGAATATATGATCTCAATACAAATCAATTCAATGATGGATTATTAAAAGCACTAATCCCTTCTTCCTAAAAATAGATAAGGATTGAATGAGAAAATGAAAAATAAATTTTATAATGATTTTGATATCGATAGATTAAAACATAATACGAGAATAGACGATTATCGTACTGCTTTTCAGATTGATAGAGATAGAATTATCCATTCATCTGAATTTAGGCGACTTCAAGGGAAGACTCAAGTATTTCTTCCCGGCGAATTTGATTTTTATAGAACCCGTTTAACGCATTCAATAGAGGTAGCGCAAATAGGAAGATCAATTTGTAATTTCCTTTTGTCCAAAGAAACAGGGCTATTTAATGAAGAATATTTTATTGACCCTGATTTAGTAGAGTCGATTTGCCTTGCGCATGATCTTGGTCATCCGCCATTTGGGCATAGCGGCGAAAGAATTTTAAATAACTTAATGCAGCCATTTGGTGGATTTGAAGGAAATGCCCAAACTTTACGTTCTATTACCGATATATTTTATCGCGAAGACGATCATCATAGAAGTATGAATCCTACTCGTGCATTTCTTGACGGCATTCTTAAATACAAAGCACTCCATAAAGATTTTACTAAACCGGAAAATCATTTCTTGTATGACGAACAAGCTGAAATAATAAAATATGTTTTTGATAAAAAGGATTATTCAAAGCAATTCAAGAGTCCGGAAGCCCGGAACAATTTTAAGAGTATCGAATGTCAAATAATGGATTGGGCTGATGATACTGCTTATGCTATTAATGATTTAGTAGATAGTATATCGGGTGGGTTTATAAATATTGCTAAACTTACTAAATGGGCGGAAAACAATAATGTTATCGGCGAGGACGAAAAAAGTATTAATGATATGGTAGAGTGGATTAAGAAAAGAAAATTCAAGGCAAAATTTGGATATCAAATTGGTGAATTTATTCGATCAGTAAAAATTGAAAAAAGAAAAACTTTTCTCGATAAAAAAACAAATAGATATAAATACATTCTTGTTATCGAACCGGAAATATTTAATAAAGTAGAGTTATATAAAAAAATTGCTGTAGATATTGTTTTCAAATCCACTCAACTTCATCAGATGGAGTATAAAGGGAATAAAATGGTGGAGAGTTTATTCGATGTGTTCCATTCCGGATATATTAAAAATAATCATAAATTTAAGATACTACCGGAGTTCAACGATAAATTAGTTCGCGATGCAAAAAGCAAGAAAGAAAAAGCTCGTCTTATATGCGATTATATTTCAGGGATGACTGATGCTTATGCAATGAGAACATATAAACGGCTTTTTGATGCCGATTATAGTTCTCTTGCTGATTTAATTACTTAAAAGTTATGAGTGTAATTTCAGGAGTTGCATTATATCGCACAGGAGCTAAAGACATTCCAAGTCCGCGTGTAACAATCATTAGCATATCGCCAAAATAAAAATCTCCCTTAACGTAGTTTGTTTCAAATAGTGTAGGTGAAAGATTAATAAAGGGGAACAGTAAAGTTATTTGACCCCCATGTGTATGTCCGGCAAGATACATGTTGTAATTATTTTTTATAGCGGCATCAATTAGTTTCTGTCTTGGTTGATGAGTTAAGAATATTTTAAAATCAGCCGGCTGACCTCCATTAGTAATAGTTTTTAGTGCTTCATTCTTAATAGTCTCCACATAAGTATTTGTAACAAAACTGACTTCTACTTTCGCACCGTTAATATCAAAGTATCTATTCTCGTTATCAAGCATAAATACGTTCTTTTTAGCAAGAGCCTCTTCAACAGTACGGAGACTTTGTTCTGTATTGCTTCTATCTACCCAATTATCATGATCTCCAACGCATGAATAGACACCGTTTTTTGATTTTAGCATTCCGCTATATTTTGCGGAAATATCAACGAAGTATTTGCCTGATGTAATTAAATCACCGGCTATTAAAATCAAATCCGGATTAAGAGAATTAACTTTATTAACGAATCTGCTTAATCTTGCATCGTTTGTATATGGATCGGCTTGAATATCGGAAATAAGAACAATCTTAGCCGATTTTAATCTTTCATCGACAGGTCTATGATATTGCACTTCACGGATTTCAACACTATTAAAATCATAAATAATTCTTGCTGGGACATACACAGAGAAAAAAATTACAAGAACAAATTGTGCTTTATAAATACCATTGAGAATTTGGTCTTTATGCTTTTTATAAACGGGATAAGTTACTAATCTGATTACATCTATTATTAAGAAAAAAACAATTGACTGAAGAAGAATTACAAAATAGATCCAAAATGGGAGCACAAAGAGATAATTTATAATTATGCTTAAAGGGGGAAATTCAATAATATCTTTAGTTATAAAGTAATAAACTACTCCTAATAAAATTCCAACGGGAAGAAGATTAACATAGGCAACAAATATCCATCGAATTTTTTTGAATAATTCTAATTTAATTCGAGGAAATAAATGAAGAATTGTATTTGAAGTTTTTCTAACAAAATAAAACTGAAAAACAATAATAATAAGGAACAATAAGAGTATCATAAATAGGAAATTCATATCCACCCAATAATTAGTAATAACCATTAAACCAAGAAAAGGGGCTATAAGTTCTATTATTTGTAAGAATCTTTAAATTTATTTATAAAATCTTTTACAAAAGGAGAAAGAACAAGGCTGCCGCTTAAAGCTGCGCGCTCTTCAAGGATTGTGCTCCAATTCTCTGTCCCTTTCCATAAAGTATTTTTTAATTCTTTTAAAGCCTCGGGATTAGCAATAATAAACTTATTGATAATCTGTTCTATATCACGTTCCATCTCTTCGCTTGAAAATGTAATTCTGCTAAAAAGCCCCGCATTAAAAGCCCATTCAGCACTTAGCCATTCACCTTCAATTGCGAGTTTAGCGAGATTAGAAAGACCAATTTTACGTTCGAGAACAGGACCAATAACAAATGGACCGATTCCGAGACTAAGTTCGCTTAGTTTAACGGAGGCATTAGCAGAAGCGAGCGAATAATCACAAGCCGCAGCTAAACCAACTCCAGCTCCCACACATTTGCCGTGAATCTTGGCTACTATTAATTTCGGTGAGTTTTTGATAGCAAGGAATAGATCAGCAAATCCCATAAAGAAATTTTTTCCTGTTTCAAAATCTTTAATATTCGAAAGTTCATTGAAAGAAGCGCCGCCGCAGAATACATTCCCTTCGCTTTGGATTACAATTACTTTTACATCATCATTATGCTGCAAAGAGATAATGTTCTTTGTAATTTGATGTAATAGAGATGAAGGGAGAGAGTTCCCTTTCGGATTATGAAAGATAATTTGGGCATATCCTTCATTAATAAGTAAATCAGCTTTTATCTGTGGTTCCATTTTTTAATATATTTTTTAGTTTACTGATATCATCGAAAATAAAATCAGGATTATAGGATTTTAATATATCACTGCTTCTGTATCCATAAGAAAGAGCAACGGTAAAAGCACCTGCATCTTTACCACAAAGAACATCTAATTCTGAATCCCCTGCCATTATACAGTTCTTTGGGAGAGTATCTAATTCTTTAAGAATATATAGAAGCGGTTCAGGTGAGGGCTTATGTGCCAGTCCCGGTCGTCTTCCCATTATATATGTAAATTTATCTGCAAGACCAAAATGCTTCAGTATTAAATCCGCTTGATCCTGCGCCTTTGTAGTAAGAAGAGCTATCTTGTATTTGTTTTCGTACAGATAATTAATTGTATCTATTACATTAGGATAAATTTCTGATAAGTCAATATACTCAAAATAGATCGATTTATACTTCGTAATAAACGTATCGAAATCTTCAACAACAAAACCAAAATCGCTAAATATATCTTCAAAGTGCATTCCGATCTTAGTATAGAACTGATCTTCGGGCATATCGACATTATAATTGCATTCCGCCAAAGTTTTAATAGTAGCTTGGTAGATAGTTTTATGAGAACTCATTAGAGTTCCATCAAGATCAAAAACGACAGTAGTAATATTCATAATTAAAAAGCACCTATTATAAATCCATCAATAAGAAGAACAATTAAATGGTATCCCCCGTCAACGAATAATTTTTTTAATGTTTTATGTTCGTATAATGTATTAATAAGCATAGTCATTGCAGTAAAGCCAATCCATGCGAGGAAAGCAAGACGAACTCCTTCGATAATAGTAGTAAAATCAGCGTATGTCATTATTCGGGCGAGTACATAAGCCATTATTAATTGGGCTAAAAAAGCTAATGGATAAGTTTTAAAAGGAGCAAATCCTTTTTTTAATTCATCTTCTGTTATATCTAAAGTTTCTATCCAAATTTTTCCAAATAAGTATTGATTATACCAGATGAAACCTAATACCATTGAAACAACACCACACAACAAAACAGCCCAATAATTAACCACAGCAATTTCCATTAACACCTCTTCTAATCATTAAATATTTTTATTACCGGTTCACCTTTTTCTAAGTGATAACCGCGGAACATTCCGGGAGTATTAAACTCCATAAGAACATTTCCATTTTTATCAATACCGATTACACCACCGAATCCACCGAGTGCCGGCAATTTTTTTTGAATTACTTCATTTCCGGCTTCGCTTATAGAAAGATTTTTATATTCCATTAGATCAGAAATATCTTTAGCCACACCGAGGCGGATAAAATATTCGCCCCATCCAGTTGAAGAGATTGCACATGTTTTATTATCTGCATAAGTGCCTGCCCCTATTATAGGCGCATCGCCCACTCTTCCATATTTCTTGTTTGCCATACCGCCAGTCGAAGTGCCGGCTGCAAGATTGCCTTTGCTATCTAAAGCCGCAACTCCAACTGTACCAAATTTTTCAAATGTATTTATAATATCGATAGAACTTTTTTGTTTCTCTTTTTCTGATTCTTTTTCCCGTTGTTGGATTTTTTTTAGATCGTTTACTCTGTCTTCGGTCTTAAAATAGTTGTTATCAACAAATTCTACTCCCATTTCATTAGCGAATTTTTCTGCACCATCGGAGATCATCATTACGTGAGGTGATTTTTCCATTACAAGACGTGCAAGTTTTATAGGGCTTTTAATATGCTTAATTCCGGCAACTGCACCCGCTCTTAAATCCTTTCCGCTCATAATAGAGGCATCTAATTCCACATCTCCATCGGCATTTAGTACTGCACCTTTGCTTGCATTAAATAGAGGTGAATCCTCAAGAACTTGAATTGCTGATTCCACAGCATCTAAAGCATCGCCGCCATTTTTTAGTATTTGATACCCTTTATCTAAAGCCTCATCTAATTTCGCACGATATTCTTTTTCTTGTTCTGGAGAGACAACTTTTTTTGTCATGCTTCCTGCACCACCGTGCAATACAATTCCGAATTTAGGGTTCTCTTGTGCGCTAATTGTGAGGATTGAAATCATAAATATTATGATGAACTTTTTCATTGCAGACCAAGTTTCAATTAAAAATTAAAAATAACAATTGCATATAGCGAATGCAATTAATTACAAATAAGATATCTGTGTATTTATTAAATATTATTTATAAATTTCGCTTTGCAGTTGTACTTTTCTAATAAAATAAATCGGTATTTCCCGGAGGAAGGATGAAAGCAAAATATTTACTTCTCTTAATGTTAGGTTTTTTCTGTTTCGTAAATTTTGTAAATGCACAGGATGACGAAGAGAAAGACAAGGATAAGAAAAAAGACCGCCATGAATTTACAATGGTAAAAGAATTAAAAACTACACCTGTAAAAAGTCAAGCAAAAACAGGCACATGCTGGGACTTCGCTACTACATCATTCCTTGAGACTGAACTCATAAGAATGGGTAAAGGAGAATATGATTTATCCGAAATGTTTATTATTCATAATACATATCCTATAAAAGCAGCAAAATATATGAGATATATGGGAATGGGAAATTTCGGTCCCGGAGGACAAGCACATGATGTATTGCATCAAATGGATAAATTCGGTGCGATGCCCGAAGAAGCGTATAGCGGAATTATGCCTGGTGATAAAGAACATAACCACGCTGAATTAGAAAATATGCTCGATGGAATTTTAAAAGCCGCTCTCAAACGTACCGGAACAAAGACCACAACCAACTGGAAAAATATTGTCGATTTTACATTGAACGAATATCTTGGTAAAATCCCTGACGAATTTGAATACAAAGAGAAAAAATATACTCCAAAAAGTTTTGCTGATGAACTTGGGATTAAATCTTCCGATTATGTTGAATTGACTTCATTCTCCCATCATCCATTTTATAAAACATTTGTTTTAGAAATTCCTGATAACTGGACAGATGACGAATATTATAATGTGCCGATTGATGATATATTGAAAGTGATGGATTATGCGATAGATAAAGGATATTCGATAGCTTGGGATGGTGATGTTGGAAAAGAAAATTTTTATAGTAAACCGGGATATGCAGTTGTACCGGTAACCGCAGAGGATGACCAGACAAAAGAAGAAAAGAAATTACCTGAAAAAGAAAAACAGATTACTCAAGCTGACCGTCAAGATGCATTTGATACTTATACTACAACGGATGATCATTTAATGCACATTACCGGTGTGGCAAAAGATCAGGAAGGCACTAAGTTTTATTTTACTAAAAATTCTTGGGGAACTAAGGATAGAAAATATGATGGTTTTTGGTATATGAGTGAACCATTTATTAGATTGCGCACAGTAGCAATAATGGTACATAAAGATGCAATCCCACAAGAAATAAAAGCAAAGTTGGGATTATAAAAGGTTTTATCGCTAAATTTTGATATTTGCAAAATTTGGTATATTCGATTATGTTAAGAAGTATCGTTTAAACCGCCCTTGCCTCAGGGCGGTTTTTTTGTTTTTAAACGTCATTTTTGAAACTATTATCTTATTTTAATGTATTAGATAAAAGAATATAATTAATCGGATTATTTATGAAGAAATTGCTTTTTCTCCTTTCAATGTTTGTACTCGTTACGGGTTGTAATGCTCAGACCCCTGAATCAGTATTAGATAAAGACCATAAAATAGATACTAATAAAGTGATTGTACCGGACGAATTTTTAGTCCGTAAGAATCAATTATTAACTAACCTCTTATCAAATTACCATTACCGTAAGGCTACTCTTAATGATTCTTTATCGGTATTGATTTTTGATGATTATCTTAAATCGATGGATAGTCAGAAATTATATTTCTATAAATCTGATATCGATGGATTTCAGAAATACAAATTAATGATTGATGACTATTTAAAGATGGGTAATCTCAATCCGGCATACGAGATATTTAATGTTTATAAAAAGCGCCTTGGTGAAAGAGTAAGATATGTTAAAGATTTGCTAAAGACAGAATTTGATTTCACTAAAGATGAATCGTTTACACTCGATAGAGAAAAAGCATCTTGGATAGAAAATGAAAAACAGATGAATGAAGAGTGGCGGTTAAGAATAAAAAATGAAGCTCTTAACTTGAAACTTTCGGGTAAAGATTGGAAAGGAACAGTAGATGTCCTCGGCAAGAGATATGATAATTATTACAAATTAATTTTGCAGTATGAAGCAGAAGATGTATTTCAATTATACATGAATTCATTTGCGGAGGTCTATGATCCTCATTCAAATTATTTGTCCCCATCTTCTTCAGACGCCTTTAATATAAGTATGAAACTTTCTTTAGAGGGTATTGGAGCTACTTTACGTTTTGAGAATGATTATACAACTGTCGTATCGATAGTGCCCGGCGGTCCTGCTGCTAAAAGTGGTTTAATAAAAGAGGAAGATAGAATTGTTGCTGTTGCTCAAGGAGATGATGGCGAGTTTGTTGATGTAGTTGGTTGGAGATTGGATGATACTATTCAATTAATTAGAGGGAAGAAGGGAACTGTAGTACGTCTTTCTATTCTAAAAAAGGAAGATGGAATAAATGCGATTCCTAAAGAAATAAGAATTGTTAGAGATAAAGTGAAACTCGAAGAGCAGGCAGCAAAGGATGAAATTATAAATATTGAAGAAAATGGAAAACCATTCAAGCTTGGTGTTATAAAGCTCCCTTCATTTTATAGTGATTTTGAAGCAGCTCGAAATGGAGACCCGGATTATAAAAGTACTACTAAAGACGTAAAAAAGATTTTGGATAAATTCAAAACCGAAAAAGTCGATGGGGTAATCCTTGATCTTAGGAATAATGGCGGTGGTTCACTTCAAGAAGCAATCTCATTAACCGGATTGTTTATCAAAGATGGTCCTGTCGTTCAAGTAAAAAATTCCAATGGTGAAGTTGAAGTAGATAAAGACCCTGATCCTTCCATTGTTTATGATGGACCAATAGCGGTTATGGTGAATAGATTCAGCGCATCAGCAAGTGAGATTTTTTCTGCTGCAATCCAAGATTATGGGCGTGGTTTGATAATTGGTGAAAATTCTTATGGAAAAGGCACAGTTCAAAATCTTATCGATTTAAGTCGATTTCTAAGCAATAAAGAAAAATCGGGTGAATTGAAAATAACCATTGCTAAGTTTTATAGAATTACCGGAAGCAGTACACAGAACCTTGGTGTAGAACCGGATATAGAATTACCTTCATTGTACGATAAACATGAATATGGGGAGAGCTCAAAACCAAGTGCACTTCCATGGGATAAAATTGCATCTTCCGATTATCAGAAATATGGCAATCTAACTAAATATATTCCTGAATTAGAAAAGAAGCATTTAGCGAGAATAGAAAAAGATTCGCAATATGGATTTGTAAAACAAGATATTGAAGAATACAAAGAGACGAAAGCGATGAAGACTTTTTCTTTGAATGAAGATGTAAGGAAAGCTGAAAAAGACAAAGCAGAGAAAAGAAAGAATGAGCGCGATGAAGCGAAGAAAAATACTCTAAAACTTCAGAAAAAAGAGGAAGTAGATATTAAAAGTGAATTATTAGATGACTTTGACCTAAAAGAAACCGGAAATATCCTGGCAGATTTTATTATGTCAAAAGTAGGTTGATATTTCCTTTTAAATGTTATTTTTATTATATTTTTGTGCTAAAATAACGGAGATTATAAAATGGCTAAGACCCAATCCTTTGGAGATAAAGCTAAAGGCAAAAAACAATCAGCATTTACAAACGTTAAAGTGATTAAGACTGTGAAAGCAGGTAAAAGTTATAAATTTCATGAAAAATTTGTAAAGCTCGATGATATGAGTAAGGTAACAACCTTATAATAAAGAAGCTGCTTTGAAAAGAGCAGCTTTTTTTGTTTTAAAGACACCTTCTTAAATTCCATCACTTTGTAACTCCTTAAATTTAGTATAGTTACCTAAACCAAACTTATCCAAACCAATACCTTTTGTCAGCACTCACTTTGAGAAGAATAATTTGTATTGGGATAACTCATTTTTCTCCGTCTGGCTTTTACACACTCCCCCGAAAGAGAATAAGGGGAATATTTACACATATTTAACTGAAAGTAAATTTTCCTAAATAAATACCGTTTTCACTTTGACTTTAACCTACTATTTCTTATATTGAAATAGGACAGATATCTAAAGACTTTTATAATAAAAACTCTAAAGAACCTCTGTTAGTTCTTTTCTAAAAAAATCGTGAGGTGAAAAAATGGTAATGCCGAAAAAACTCAAACTCTATGGCTTGAGGAATATCGACGATATTCCACAATTCAAGTTACTCTCACCCGAACTTAGGTTCA